>JBCDDQ010000128.1:0-13460 GCA_039180225.1 Pseudomonadota bacterium | reverse complement strand
GCGCTGAGTGGAGCCATCTCGGCGCTGACCGGTGAAGAAGATCTCGCGTTCTTTGATGCCATTGCGCCCATCGTCCACCGCGACAGCATTGACATGTCCAAGGCCTGGTTCCAGTCGCGCTATGACAAGGCGGGCCCCGGAGGCACAGGCGCGGATTACATCAACTGTGCGCTGAGCGAAGAGCAATACAACGCCTTTATCGATGCTCTTTTGGAGGGCGATAAAACCGAGTTCAAAGAGTGGGAGAGAAACACGCCCTATTTTGAGGGCTGCCTGCCCATCGAGGTGATGGCCGAGCGAGGCCGAGAGACCTTGCGATTTGGACCATTGAAGCCTGTGGGGTTGACCAGCCCCCATTCTGAGCAGAAACCGTACGCGGTGATCCAACTGCGCCAAGACAATGCGCTCGGCACGCTGTTCAACATTGTGGGCTTTCAGACGAAACTGAAATATGGCGAGCAATCGCGCATCTTCCGCATGATCCCAGGACTGCAAGATGCAGAGTTTGCCCGGCTCGGTGGCATCCACCGCAACACGTTCTTGAACTCGCCGCGTCTGATCAATGAGCGTCTGCAACTGAAACAGCGACCGGCCTTGCGCTTTGCCGGCCAGATCACGGGTGTGGAAGGGTATGTGGAAAGCGCGGCCACGGGACTGATTGCAGGCAGGCTGGCAGCGGCAGACGCATTGGGTGTTCCCCTTCAATTGCCGCCGACAACAAGCGCCCATGGCGCCCTCATTGGCCACATTACCGGCGGTCACTTGAGCGAAGAGACCGGTAGCAAATCCCGGTCGTTCCAGCCCATGAACGTGAATTTCGGGCTGTTCCCGGACATCCCGGCGCCGAAAACGCAAGACGGAAAGCGGCTGCGCGGAAAGCAGCGCAGCCTTGCCCGCAAGCAGCTTCAAGCCGCCCGGGCGCTGCAGGATTTCGCTGCATGGCTCAGCGCTGAAAGCAAAGACGAAGCGGCTTGAAAACAATCACTTACACTGAAAACAGCATAAATTGAATCAAGGATAAGAACGTGGGCGACACACCTCTCAAAAATCAAGTGGCCGTTGTTACAGGCGGAGCGCAGGGCATTGGCTATGCGGTGGCACAAAGGCTCATCGCCCAAGGGGCATCGGTGGCCCTTTGGGATATGGATGCAGACCTTGCCGCGCAGGCCGCAAGCACTCTCGGTGCGGTGGCGGTGAGCACCGACATCACCCAACTGTCCTCCGTGGAGAGCGCCCTTGCCCAAACCGAGGCTCAGCTTGGTCCGGTGAGTATTGCGGTCAACAGCGCCGGCATCGCCGGACCCAACATGCCGGTGAGCGAGTATGCCGAGGATGATTGGAAGCGCGTCATCGACATTAACCTGAACGGGACCTTCCACGTGAACCGGACAGTGGTGCCCGGCATGCAGGAGCGCAACTACGGACGCATCGCCAACATCGCGTCGATCGCCGGCAAAGAAGGCAACCCGAACGCATCAGCCTACAGCGCCTCCAAAGCCGGGGTCATTGCGCTCACCAAGTCCCTCGGCAAGGAGTTGTCCGACTTTGATATTGCGGTGAACTGCATAACGCCGGCTGCAGCCAAAACCCGGATCTTTGATCAGATGACCGAAGAGCATATCAACTATATGCTCTCCAAAATTCCGCGCGGCCGGTTCGTTAAGGTGGAAGAGGTGGCCGACATGATCAGCTGGATGGTGTCACCGGCCAACAGTTACACCACGGGTGCAGTGTTCGATCTGTCAGGCGGCCGCGCCACCTACTGACCAAAGCCCTGCCGGTTTTAAGACAGCAAGTCCAAATCCGACGTCGACAGCTTGGGACCGCACACCTTTTTGTCTTCGACCGGCTTGGCCTTGGCAGGTGCGGGTGGTGTCGGCGTTATCATCTTTTGCTTTTGCATGGCCGCCTTTTGTTGTGGCGTCAGCCCGGCACCGGCTGTCTGCGCGGCTGGTGATGCTGAGACCCCACCCCCAGCAAGCAGACGCGACAGGATAGCGTCCTCGGTCTCTTCGCCTTCCTTGCGGGCGGCCCAAATTGCGGAAAATGTCGCAGTCGATACACTTATCGTCTTCATGACACGAAACCCCATAATCCTCACACTGTCACTTCACTAGACAACGGTTCAACTTGTCAAGCGGCTATTGACTACCAAGCGTGGCTTTCGCGGAGAGTGTGACCGCCATGCACTGAGCGAAGGGCTGCCCTTCTGAGATAGCTCACCTCCTGAAGGGGCTTATGGGATAAGCTCTTACGCATATTGGCCTTGCAACGCGTCCGAATGAAACGACTGGCCCCGCTCATCCCGCTGCTAACGGCCGCTGGCATCTTGCTCGCGGGCAACGGCGTCTTGGGCACGATGATCACGCTTCGGGCCGACCAAGAAGGGTTCTCCCGCGTCATTATCGGCCTGATGGGCACGGCTTACTTCGCCGGCTTCATTCTGGCTTGCTTCTCTGCTGCACATTTCATTCGTGCCGTCGGCCACATCAGAGTGTTTGCCGCACTGGCCGCCATCACATCTGCCGCCACGCTCGGCATGTTATTGGCGCTCAACCCGATTTCGTGGATCATTATCCGCTTCATTATGGGGTTCTGCTTTTCGGGCCTGTTCCTGGTGGTGGACAGCTGGCTCAATGAGAGCGCCCACAATGAAGACCGTGGCCGCCTTATGTCGATCTACCGGATTGTCGATTTGACGGCGGTGACGGGCATGCAGTTTCTCATTCCTCTGGTGGGGACAGAAGGGTTCGCTCTGTTCATCATCACCGGCATGCTGCTCTGCCTGTCCTTGGTGCCGATATCTCTCTCGGACCGGTCCAGGCCAAATCCGCCAGAAGACATCAAGCTGGATTTGCGGGCCATCTGGGCGATCTCTCAGATGGCCTGTGTGGGCTCCTTTGCCATTGGGCTCACCAGCTCCGCGTTCAGGATGGTGGCACCGCTCTACGCCACTGACATCGGGCTGGATGTGGCAGGCGTGGCGATTTTCATGAGCCTGGGCATTGTGGGCGGGGCCGTGTTTCAATATCCCCTGGGTGCCATGTCGGACCGGATGGGCCGGCGCTGGGTGCTGATGTCAGCGACGGCCGCAGCGGCGGCCTCGGGGTTTTTCTTGAGCACGCTCACAGGCGCAACGCCCTGGCTGGTCTATCTCGGGATCTTCCTGTTTGGCGGGTTCAGCCTGCCGCTCTATTCCCTCTCCGCGGCGCACGCCAATGACCAGGCGAAGAAGGGGCAGTTCGTGATTATCTCAGCAGGTCTCACCTTCTTCTTTTCCTTAGGGGGACTGGTTGGCCCGCTGGTGGCGTCTTGGATGATCCAACAGTTCGGCGCCGCAGCTTTCTTCAGCTACACCAGCACCATTCACGGCTCTCTGGTGTTGTTCGTTGTATGGCGCAAGATCGCAAATCCGGGGGTCGAGGTCACCAGGCCCTTCGTTGCCCTGTTAAAAACCTCGCCAATCGTTTACAGAATGGCGCGGCGTGCAAAAGCAGCGCAGCGGAGGAAGCGAAAAACCATCGGCCAGCAGCAAAAGGCCTAACAAACCCTGGTAAAACTGTCTGCCCGCACAGCGACTCAAAGCGGCAGGCGCTATACACATTCAATGCATATTATAACAACGACAAAAGAACTTCAGTCAGTGTGCGATCGTTTAGCGGCGGAGAAATTCGTCACGGTCGACACGGAGTTTATGCGCGAGACCACCTATTGGCCGCTCCTGTGCCTAATTCAGATGGCCGGCGAGCATGATGAGGCTATCGTTGACCCCTTGAGCGAAGATCTGTCTCTGGATCCGTTCATGGAGCTTATGAGCAATGCTTCCGTGATGAAGGTGTTCCACGCGGCCCGGCAGGATGTTGAGATCATCCATCATCTGGGCGGTATTGTTCCGACCCCGATGTTTGACACCCAGGTGGCGGCCATGGTGTGCGGATTTGGCGATTCCATCGGATATGAGAACATCGTCCGCCAGCTCACGGGCAACGCCATCGACAAGTCCTCGCGCTTCACCGATTGGAGTCGGCGCCCTCTGTCGGACAAACAGCTCGCTTACGCACTGTCCGATGTGACCCATTTACGCCCGGTCTATCAAAAGCTCAGAAAGTCTCTCAACAAGTCAAACCGCGCAAGCTGGCTGTCTGAGGAAATGGCGATCCTGACCTCTCCAAATACCTATTCAGCGCACCCTGAAGAGGCGTGGAAGCGGCTGAAATTCAAAGCGCGCAACAAGAAGTCCATGGCCGTTTTCCTGCATGTGGCGGCCTGGCGCGAGCGCGAGGCGCAGGAGCGCGATGTTCCGCGCAACAGAGTTTTGAAGGAAGACGCGCTGGGCGAACTGGCGGTTCAGGCTCCTGATTCCGTTGAGGGCCTGGCACGCTTGCGCGCCCTGCCCCGCGGCTTTGCCCAGTCCAAGCAGGCAAAGAGTTTGCTCCAGGCCATCGCCGATGGTCGGAACATGCACCCGGACGATGTGCCTTCGGTGAAACACAATAACAAGCCGCCGGTGCCGGCACCTGCCTCCGTGGTGGATCTTCTGAAGGTGACCTTGAAGTACGTGTGCGAGAGCCACGGGGTTGCCTCAAAACTCATCGCCAACGTGGCTGATTTGGAAGCCATTGCACTCAACGATCAGGCCAAGGTCAACGCATTGAAAGGCTGGAGGCGCAAACTGTTCGGCGAGATTGCCTTGGATGTGAAGCACGGCAAGCTCGCGGTGGCTCTCGAAGATGGCGAGATCACAATTGAACCGCGTCAGACAACCCGCGCAAGAGCGGCTGAATAGTCGTCAGGTTTGATTAGATCAGTTCTTTGTCATATGGAATCGCTTGACCGGGTTTTCGCGTCTGCTGACGAGGCGCGGGTCGCGCCTTGCATATGGACTGATTTGACGCCATCAAGCGTTTCCATATGACAAAGAACGGCTCTAGCCAGACAATTCAATCTCGGGGCGGTGTCCGGTCAGACCGGCAAGTTCTGCCAGCCTCTTCTGCACGCGCTCTCCAAGCAGGCTTTGGTGGCGCTTTGGAAGCGTGAGCAACAAGCGCTTTTTCGCTGTGTACTGCAGACGGATGCGGGGCAGCAGTCCAGGCATGGCGCCGGTGAGCACATAGGCCAGCCGCTGCGCAGCGGCAATCAAGCGAGCGCGGTCCTGGGCCCCGTCCGCGATGAGCGACACCAGATCGTTTGGCGCGTCGTCACCCTGAACGCCCACGTAGCGGAAAAAACCACCAGCGCCAAGAACACGCGGCTGGGATGATCCACACCGGAAAAACTGGCCTGCGAGACAATGGTCAAGGAGTGCTCGCCGCGATAGTTGGGGTGGGTGCGCCAGCCGATGTCAGCCAGAAGACACGCCGCGTGGCGGAGCCGACGCTCTTCTGATTCTTCAGGTTGCCCGTCGTCACCGAACAGCTGATCCATCCATGTGCACAGCTCCTTTTCATGCTCGGCTGAGCGGGCCATAGCCCTGGCATAGTCCCAGCAGGCCGATAGCAACGGATCGTCTTTGCGCTTCTTCTTCTTCAGCCGGGACAAAAGCAGCCCTTCCCGCAAACCCAACGCTGAGATCACAACTCTGCCGGGCTGCCCGGTTTCCAACAGCCGGTCCATCACCATGGACCCATAGGGCAAGGTTTCCGCCCGGCTCTTGGGCACCATCTCCATGCCGCGCAGCGCATCCGGGCTGAGGCCCGCCACGAGGCTTGCAATGGACTGCGCGGGCGCTTGAGCCATTTCGTAATGGTCAAGCACGTTCAGCGGGTAATGGCTGTGGGCCATGTGGATGCGGGCCAGGTTTCTCCAGGTGCCGCCCACCGCATAGAAGGTTCGGCCCTTTAAACCCTTCAACAGTTCCAATTCGCCAAACGCTGTGTCGGCGAGCGCCCTGGCCTGCTCCATGTTTGCGTCCGACAGATCAATCAGACGCAGCGCACCCAAAGGCAAGGTGACGCCGCTGCCGATCTCACCTTGATTGATTTCCACAAGCTCTAAGCTGCCGCCGCCCAAATCACCCACGACGCCGTCTGCCTCAGGAATGCCGGTCAAAACGCCGAACGCAGCATATTCAGCCTCTTTGCGGCCAGAGAGAACGCTGATCTTGGTCCCCAGAGCATCGGTGGCCCGGGCCACGAACGCGGCGCCGTTCTTGGCTTCACGCGTTGCCGCCGTTGCCACCGCATGGATGTCTTTAACGCCGATCTGGCGGCATAAGGCGCGGAACCGCCTCAATGCGCGTAATGCCCGGTCAACGCCATCGTCATCAAGCCGGCCGCTCACCGCGACCCCGCGGCCCAAGCCGCATAATATCTTCTCGTTGAAGATCGGTGCCGGCGCCCGGCGCAGCCCGTCATAGATCACCATGCGGACGGAGTTAGAGCCAATATCCACAATGGCAACGGGCTTGAGCCGTGGTGCCCTGAGGCGTTTCACGGGAGCAAGGGTCACGACTTCGTCTTACCGCTCTTGGCCATGCCTTTGGACCGTCTGCGTGAGGCGGCCGGCGTTGACGTCAGTTTGTCCCTCACGGCCTTTCCACGGCCGGACAAGGAGGGATTGGTCATGAAATACTCATGTGCGCTGAAGGGCTCTTCGCCCTCGACCGGATAGATCCGTTCCGCAGAGCCGTCTTCCAGAATGTCCCAGCTTTGCAGGTTATCGCGGAAGTTCGTATCCATGATTTGAAAGAGTATTTGCTCGTGCACGGTCGGGTTCTTGATGGGCACCATGGTTTCCACGCGCCGGTAGAGATTGCGCGGCATGAGATCAGCTGAGGCGATGTAGACGCGCGCCTTCTTGTGGGGCAAGCCGTGCCCGGACCCAAAGCACAAGATCCGCGAGTGCTCCAGAAAGCGGCCCACCATGGATCTCACACGGATGTTCTCCGACAGGCCGGGCACCTCCGGGCGCAGGCAGCAAATTCCCCTCACCACAAGATCAATCTGAACGCCCTCATTGCTCGCCCGGTAAAGGGCATCAATTGTCTTCGGATCCACAAGGGAGTTGAGTTTGCACCAGATCTGAGCAGGTCGGCCAGCTTTGGCGTGGGCAATCTCCTCATCAATATGTTGGAGGATTCGCTCCTGCAAATTCATGGGAGAGGCGGCCAGCTCCTCCAGATCGGTCGGCTCGGCATAACCGGAGATATAGTTGAACACCCGAACCGCATCCCGGCAGAGCGCGGGATCGGCGGTGAAGAACGAGAGGTCCGTGTACACCTTCGCCGTGATCGGGTGATAATTGCCCGTGCCAAAATGCACATAGGAGCGCAACTGACTGCCCTCCTTGCGGACCACCAATGAGAGCTTGGCGTGGGTTTTCAGCTCAATGAAGCCGAACACCACCTGTACGCCAGCGCGCTCCAGGTCCCTCGCCCACTGAATATTGGCCTCTTCATCGAACCTGGCTTTAAGCTCAACCAACGCAGTGACTGATTTGCCGGATTCAGCCGCTCGGGCCAGCGCGGCTACAATGGGGCTGTCCTTGGAGGTGCGGTAGAGGGTCTGCTTAATCGCCACCACATTGGGATCATTGGCCGCTTGCCTGACAAACTGGACCACCACATCGAACGACTCATAGGGATGGTGAACCACAATGTCCTTTTGCTGGATCGCCGCAAAACAATCGCCCCCGTGATCGCGGATGCGTTCAGGAAACCGGGCATTGAACGGTTTGAACTTCAGGTCGGGCCGTTCATCCAAGTAGAGCAGATCGGTGTCCGCATAGCCCACGAGACCATCGCAAACAACGATGCTGTCATCTTCCACCTCAAGGTCCTTGGCCACCAGCGCGCGCATGGGCTCTGGCATGGAGCCGTCCACTTCCAGACGAATCACATGGCCCCGACGGCGTCGCTTCAGCGCGCTTTCAAACAGGCGCACAAGATCCTCCGCCTCTTCCTCCACCTCAATGTCAGAATCGCGGATTACGCGGAACACACCCTCGCCCAGCACCTCATAACCTGGGAACAGCTGGGGAATATGCAGCATCAAGAACTGCTCAAGACTGATGAACCGGGCATGACGCTCAGAACCGCTGATCCGGGCGGGCAGGCGCACGAAGCGCTCCAATTTCTGGGGGATGGGCAGCAACGCATCCATCAAGCGGCTGTCAGAGATCCGCCGCAGCTGCAGAACGATCGTGAAGCCCTTGTTGGGGATGAATGGGAATGGGTGCGCTGGGTCGATCGCCAAGGGTGTCAGCACCGGGAACATCTGCTCAAGAAACGCCGTGTTGAGGTGTTCCAGATCAGCCTCGTCCAATTCGTCTGGTGCAACGATCTCGATACCGGCAAGGCGCATTTCAGTAACCAGCTCACTCCACTGCCGGTCCTGTTCCTGCATCAGCGTGCCGGCGAGCGCACGCACCTGTCTCAGCTGTTCGGCAGGGGAGAGCCCATCATCACTCTCCAGTTCAACGCCGGCCCTGATCTGACCCACCAGCCCGGCCACGCGCACCATGTAGAATTCATCCAGATTGTTTCCGGATATGGACAGAAACTTGAGCCGCTCCAGCAGCGGATGGTTGGTGTTGCGCGCCTCTTCCAGGACGCGCATGTTGAAGCGTAGCCACGATATCTCTCGGTTGATAAAGCGCGACGGGTCGTCGAACCACGCCCCGTCAGGCCCAACGGACGCTTTGCCCAGACGCTCCAAATCTGCCTTATCAAGCTGTTCTGCCGCCATGTGTGCTACCGGTCCAATCGCTGCTTTGGTCTCATTTTGCCCCAAATGGCTGCATTAGGAAACGTTTGTGCCCCGTCCTCACTCTGCGGCGGTTTCGGCCAGTTGATCTGCCAGCACTTTGGCCACGAACGGGCGGGTCACCGAGCTTTTGGTTTCTAGAGAAATTCGGTCCAGTTGCTCAACCAGTTTTATGGCCGCATCCCCAGAGCGCTCCATGTTGCGCACCAAATAGGCGATCACCGCCTCGTCCACCTTAATCTGCTTGTCGGCAAACAGCTTCACCAACAGGCCGCGCAGCAGCTCATCGCATGGCAGACCCAATGACACTGTCGGCACTGCGGCAAGCCTGGAAGCCAGATCGGGCAATCCCACATTCCAGGCGCTTGAAAAGTCGCGTGCGGTCAGCAAGAGGTGAGAGCCAGTCTCCTTCGCCAGATTGAGCAGATGAAACAGCGCCACTTCGCGCTCAGCACCGCCTGGTCCCGGCAAATTCTCCACCACGCAAGCCCCGTCCGCGAGAAGCTCAGGCACATGCTCCTGCTGGAGAGCCTCTGCGCTGATCTCCGCACCGCCGGCGCGCATCCGAAACACTTGCGCCAAATGGCTCTTGCCGCTTCCCTGCGGGCCCACGATTAGAAGCGTGGAGGCAGGCCAGTTGGGCCAATCGTCGATCTGACCTACCGCCGCCTCGTTTGACGCGGCCACCATAAAATCCTCCCGGCTCATGGCGGGGCGGAACGCTAGGTCGAGAGCGAGCTGGCCGCGGTCCTTGGGAGATGTCCGATTAGGCGTCATCCGTTTCATCGTCGTCATCTGAGCGGGCCGCTGCCTGGCGCTTTGCCCGCGACGTGGCAATGGGGGCGAACACCAGTTTTTTGCCGCCGGAGCCCTGGTAAAGCGCGCTTTCCATGTACTTTTCAAGGGCAAAGCGAATCAAAACGCCAATTGCGGCTGCCACGGGGACAGCCAGCAACATGCCGACAAAGCCAAACAGGTAACCAGCGGCAAACAGGGCGAACATCAGCCAGACCGGATGAAGCCCCACATTGTCTCCCACCAGCTTGGGCGTCAAAAAGTTCCCTTCCAGGAACTGCCCGGCGGCAAAGATGGCAGCAACCGCGGCGACCATCGTCCAATCAGGCCAGAACTGGACCAATGCCATGCCGACGGACGCCAGCCCGCCCAGAATGGCACCAACGTAGGGGATAAAACTGAGCAGGCCTGCGCCAAGGCCAATCAGTAGGCCAAAGTTTAGGCCAACAATGGTCAAGGCAATGGCATAGAAAATCCCGAGCGTAATGCACACCGTGCCCTGACCACGGATGAAGCCGGCGATGGCGTGGTCTGCGTCATCAGCAAGTTGCCTGACGGTTTCAACATGCTCGCGCGGAACCCAGCTGTCCACCTTGGCGATCATCCGGTCCCAATCGTTGAGCATGTAGAAAGCCACGATCGGTGTGACCACCAAAAGGGCAAACAGATTGACAAGCGCCAGTCCCCCCGACAGGACGCCTTGCAGCAATGTGGCCAGCCACCCGGCTGCCTTGGCAGCGAGATCGGACACAGGTCCTTGCATATCGATGCCGCGCTCTTCAATCTCTTTCAGAAGCCACTCGGGCGATGCATTATTGATGAGCTTCACAATGTTCTGCACGGAGGCCGGCAACTCTCGGGCGAATGAGCCGATCTGGTCGATGAGGACCGGGGCCAGGAATATGAGAATGAGGACAAAGATCAGCACAAACATCCCGACGATCATGACCGTCGCAGCGAGCCGCGGAATGTCACGGTCTTCCAGCCAGTCCGCAACGGGATCCAGGAAGTAGGCCAGGACCATGCCGGCGACAAAAGGCAGGAGGATCCCGCCGAACACCCACAAGATCGCAACCAGGCCAACAAGTAGTCCCAGCCAGAACTTGAGCTGTTGGCGAAACGTCATTGAAGTTGCTTCTGATTTCGCTTTTGCCATTCCAGGGACGTGCTTGGAGGTTTAGTGACCGTTGCCGTTTGCCATGTGCCGCACCCACTGTAGCATGTATGCGGCACCAGATGCGACCGTTAGAGCGCCCACCACGAAGCTTCCCGGCAAGATGTAGCTCTGTAGGCCGAGCGTGAAGCCGAGTTCGGCCAGGATAATGCCCGCAAAACCAATTTGAATGGTGGTGTTGAGCTTGCTGATCCAGAGCGCATGTATCTCCACCGGCCTGTCAACCAGCCATGACAGGATGACAGCGCCCACGATCATCACGTCCCGGCTCACCACAATGATCACGAGCAAGGGCGGCATGATCTCCAAAAATCCCATGGCCAGATAAATGCTCACCAGGAGAAGTTTGTCGGCCAAGGGATCAAGATAGGTGCCCAGCTCGGTGATCTGATTGAACCGCTTGGCGATGAAGCCATCGATGCCGTCCGTCACGCCCGCGGCCACGAACACCAGGAATGCAGGAAGGTATTGACCAGTCACAATCAGCCACATGGTGAGCGGCACAAGCAAAATTCTGAGAATGGTGATAAGATTGGGAATGGACAAAGACTAGACCTCAAAGGGCGATGTGGGCTGGCCGGTCACAACGGTCGCAACACCCAGGTACCGCCAACAACCGATAGATCAAACCCCGCTTGGTAGAAGGCACTGCGCAACTCGTTAAGGGTTCCGCCAAAGGCAATACTGACCACCGCGCCCTGCCCCGACAGTGAGTTGACATCAATACGCCCGACCCCACGCGTGGTTTGAATGCGTGATCTCAATACACTCCACTCAGCTGCGCTTGAATAGGGCACAGCCATGGTGATGCTGTTTGATGGCGCCACCGCTGTTGTTGTGGTGTGGGTCACCAAGTTCTCGCTCTTCCATTTTTCCTGCATCACCAGCTGGAACCGCTTGGCGGCCAGGATCGCGGCCTGGGTCAGATCTTCTGCTTCGTAAGTCTTGTCAAAGCCGATGCGCCCCACGGGCGATGTGCCTTGCATTACCGCGCGCACCTGCGTTTCCCCTTTGGGCTCTGCCCCTGCCACAAGCACGGAGGAGGCACCATATCGGATGCGCAACGCTTCCAGCTTCACCGTGTTGTAGGCAATGGCTTCCCGGGCGGTCAGGGCGTTCGTGTCGGTTAAATCTCCAAGCGGCAGCAGAATCGGAATCAGGGCATTGTTCAAATCAAGCTCAGCCCAGGCTTTGTGCCAAGGATTGTCGCCTGACCAGATGTCGGCACCCTTCGGCGTGACCCAGACCGGTACCACCAAAACGGGTTCAGATTGCTGTTCCGCATACTCAACCCCAAAACGGCCGAACAACGCTCTGGTTTTGTTGGCCAAGAACCGGATCGACAACTTGGCAATGTAGCGTTTCGGAGCGGTGCGCTCTTCTTCAATGCTGAGACCGGCCAGCAGGCGCCCCACTTGATCAGGTCCCAGCGCCTTCAGCTTTGAAGCGGATTTGGCGGGTACCAGCCGGTCAACCAGCCGGTCGAATGCTTTTTCCTGGGCTTCGCCAATCGCCAACAGCTTGGCCTTGGCGGCGCTTTCTGAGGTGACATCGACCGAAACCCCCGAAACCGTCCAAATATCTGCCGCTGCGGTTCGGGCCATGCCCGCTAACATGACTATGGCAAGCAGAAGACAGACTATGGGCCGTACAATCTGTGGGCGTGCATGGTCCGGCCGGCCAGTGCCCATCGTGTGCCGCATCGTGTTCAAACCTACGTCCCTTTTCCACAAACGCCCGCGCCTCTCTGCTCAGCCCAAAGCAGAGCGGCATAAGTTCTTTTTTTGCTTGCTCTTTCTGATTGGTGCAACGAAAAACAAGCCCAATCGCACGATTCCGGACAAGAATTCATGGCAAAGGACCAAACGGTCGACCCCAAGGCCCCCTCACCCCCGTTGTCAAACGGCCTCACATACAAAGATGCAGGGGTTGATATCGACGCGGGCAATGCGCTGGTTGATGCCATCAAACCGTTGACGAAAGCCACGAGGCGCCCAGGCGCGGACGGCGAGCTGGGCGGATTTGGCGGTTTGTTCGACCTGAGGGCCGCCGGTTTCCAGGACCCCGTGCTGGTGGCCGCCAATGATGGCGTGGGCACGAAGCTGAAGCTGGCAATCGACAGCGGGATGCATAAGGGCGTGGGCATTGATCTTGTGGCCATGTGTGTCAACGATCTGATCGTACAAGGGGCCGAGCCGCTCTTCTTTCTGGACTATTTCGCCACAGGCCACCTCTCGGTGGAAACGGCACGAGACGTCGTGGCCGGCATCGCTGAAGGGTGCACACAGGCGGGCTGCGCCCTGATTGGCGGAGAGACAGCCGAGATGCCGGGCATGTACGCTGACGGCGACTATGATCTGGCCGGGTTCTCAGTCGGAGCGGCGGAGCGGGGCACATTGTTGCCGCGCGAGGACATCGCCCCAGGTGATGTGCTCCTTGGGCTCTCATCGTCTGGTCCCCATTCAAACGGCTATTCGCTGATTCGCCGGATCATTGAACAGGAGCGGTTGGAGCTATCGGCTCCCGCACCGTTCGGTGGCGCCTCCACGCTTGCCGAAGCTCTCCTTGAGCCGACGCGGATCTATGTGAGACCGCTGCTTGCAGCGCTCAAACAGACCGGCGCCATTAAAGCCATGTCGCACATCACCGGCGGCGGCTACTCTGAGAACATCCCCAGAGTCCTCCCGGCAGGCCTGGGGGTTGAGGTCGATCTCGGCCGCCTGACGCCCCCTGCCGTTTTTGGCTGGCTGGCGACGGCCGGTGGGATTGCGGATAAGGAGATGCTGCGC
>JBCDDQ010000127.1:0-13541 GCA_039180225.1 Pseudomonadota bacterium | reverse complement strand
GGCATGCCCACTGAAGTGGTGAACTCGGTGGTCTCGGTTCTCTGCCGGATCGGGTTTGATCTGGCGCTTTGGGGCGACGGGGCGTGCGAGGTCCTGATGCTGTGCGAAGAGGCCCACCGCTACGTGCCGGGCAATGTGGAGCATGGCTTTGCCCCCACACGCCAGGCCATCTCGCGGATCGCCAAGGAGGGCCGAAAGTTTGGCGCCTATCTGGGTGTTGTCACCCAGCGGCCGGGCGAACTGGACGCGACCATCTTGTCGCAATGCTCCACGGTGTTCGCCATGCGGCTTGCCAATGACCGGGACCAGGAGATCATACGCTCAGCTATCGCAGATTCCTCCGTGGGCACCATCAGCTTCCTCTCCTCCATCGGCAACCGGGAGGCGATTGCCTTTGGCGAAGCGGTGATGACGCCCATGCGGATCAAGTTTTCCGATCTGCCATACGAGTATATTCCCCGCGCCCCGCTCTTTGAGCACGCCGCGCACCGCGATGAGACGCAGCCTGGGGCACATGTGGATCTGTCGCTCATCATCGACCGGATGCGTGCCATGAACCGGAACGTGGTGGGGGTCTAGAGACCTCCGCGTCCTTGCGAAAGCGAGGACCTTCTCAGCCAGGATGACGATGTGAGCTATGGGCCCTCGCGTTCGCAAGGGCTCGGCTATGCAGCTTCCGCGAGCTTCACCAGATACTTCAAGATTGTATGGCTGCCCGAGAGCCGATCCTTGGGTTCTTCCCACATGCGGCGCACCACCAATGCGTGGTCCGGCCTCAGCTTCACATAGCCCTCGCCCTTGTTGATGTACTCCACAAGACCCGATGGGTTGGCGAAGGTATCGTTCCTGAAGCGGATGACAGCCCCCTTGGGCCCGGCATCGACGCTCGCCACGTTTGCCCTCCGGCAGAGGAGCTTTATGGCGACAATCTCCAACAGGTGTTCAACCTCTTCGGGCACGGGGCCGAAGCGGTCGCGCAGCTCAGCGCCAAAGCCATCGATCTCCTGTTGCTCTTCAAAGTCCGCCAGGCGCCGATAGAGCCCCATGCGCACCTGAAGATCATCAATGTAGCTCTCCGGCAGCAGAACCGATGTGCCCACATTGATGGTGGGCGACCATTTCTCATCGCCCTCGTCGTCTCCGCCCCCCTGACGCAGGGAGGCAACGGCCTCTTCCAGCATTTCCTGATAGAGCTCAAAGCCGACCTCGCGGATATGGCCGGACTGTTCCTCGCCAATCAAATTGCCGGCACCGCGGATGTCCAAATCGTGGCTGGCGAGCGAAAAGCCGGCGCCCAAGGAATCCAGCGATTGCAGCACCTGCAGGCGCTTCTCGGCCGCAGGGGTCAGCACCTTGCCCACCGGAACGGTCATCAGCGCATAGGCCCGCTGCTTGGAGCGGCCCACCCGGCCGCGCAGCTGGTAGAGCTGCGCCAGGCCGAACATGTCCGCCCGGTGCACCACCAGAGTGTTGGCGCTGGGGATGTCCAGACCCGATTCCACGATCGTGGTGGAGAGCAGCACGTCGTAGGCCCGGTCGTAGAAGGCGCTCATCACATCTTCCAGCTGGCCGGGCGCCATACGCCCATGGGCGATGCCCACCTTCACTTCCGGCACGCGCTCTTTGAGGAACTCGGCAATCTCGGCAATATCGCTGACCCGCGGCACCACGAAGAAGCTCTGACCGCCCCGGAAATGTTCGCGCAGCAGAGTTTCGCGGATGGTCACCGGGTCAAACGGCGAGATAAAGGTGCGCACCGCCAGCCGGTCGAGCGGCGGGGTGGCGATCAGCGACAGTTCACGAACGCCGGAGAGCGCCAGCTGCAGGGTCCGCGGGATCGGCGTGGCCGTGAGGGTCAAGACGTGCACATTGGCGCGCATTTCCTTCAGGCGTTCTTTGTGTTTCACGCCGAAATGCTGCTCCTCATCAATGATCAGCAGACCAAGGTCGCGGAACTTCAACCCGTCCGACAAGAGCGCGTGCGTGCCCACCACAATGTCCACTTGCCCGTCGGCCAAACCCATCTTGGTCTCGTTGATCTCCTTGCGGCTCACCATACGCGAAGCCTGCTCGATGCGGATGGGATAGCCGCGGAAACGCTCCTGGAACGTGGCATAATGTTGGCGCGCCAGAAGCGTTGTGGGCACAACGATGGCCACCTGTTTGCCCGCCATGGCCGCCACGAACGCAGAGCGCAGAGCCACCTCCGTTTTGCCGAAGCCCACATCGCCGCAGACCAGCCGGTCCATGGGCCGCCCGCTCATCAGATCTTCTTCCACCGCATCAATAGCAGCGGCCTGATCGTCGGTTTCCTGAAAGTTGAAGCGGGCGCAGAACTCGCCATATTCGTCCGGTACCTGCAACACCTCACCGGCGCGCAGTTCGCGCGCAGCGGCCGTCTTGATGAGCTTTTCGGCAATGTCGCGGATACGCTTTTTCAGCTTCGCCTTGCGGGCCTGCCAGGAGCCGCCACCCAAGCGGTCAAGTTGGGCGCCGGCCTCATCGGAGCCATAGCGCGACAGAAGCTCAATGTTCTCCACCGGCAGGAACAATCGGTCGCCGCCGTGATAGGTCAGGAAAAGGCAATCGTGCGGGGCGCCTTGCACCTCGATGGTGCGCAAACCCTCAAAGCGGCCAATGCCATGGTCCACATGCACCACCAGATCGCCGGGAACAAGGGAGGACAATTCGGCAATGAAATCAGTGGCCCGGCGCTGTTTTCTGGTCCGGCGTACGAGCCGGTCGCCCAAGATGTCCTGCTCGGAGATCACCGCCAGATCAGGCGTCTCAAATCCGGCCTCCAGACCCAGCACCACGGCGCTCACGGTGCCTGGTGTCCCGCCGATCACCTCATCCCATGTCGCCACTTCGGCGATTTGATTGACACCGTTTTCGCGCAAGATGGCGCTGAGACGTTCCAAAGATCCGCGGCTCCAGCAGGCCACAACCACGCGCTTTCCAGCGGCCCCTTGCGCGGCGGCATGGTCGCGGAAGGCGGCGAAGACGTTGCCGCCTTCCTCTGCCCGTTCGGAGGCAAAGGTGCGGGCGACCTTACCTTCAACGGATATCACGGGGGCCGCTTCGCTGGACGGCGGCTCAAACGGGGTGAAGTGGTAGCTGCAGCTGGCGGCGGCCAGCTTATCCGCCCACTCCTCAGCACTCAGATAGAGCTCTTCCGGCGGCAATGGCTTATAGGGTGCAGCTCCAAACGTGTCATGCTCGAGGGCATCAAGCCGGGCCTGATAGAAATCCTGGATTTGTTCCTGCCGGGCATTGGCCGCCTCATCGGAGGCGTGATCGAAGGAGATGGCAAGCCAGTCCGCGTAATCGAACAGGCTCTCCATCGTCTCATGGAAAAGGGGCAGCCAATGCTCCATGCCGTCATAGCGGCGCCCGGCGCTTACCGCTTCATAGAGCGGATCTGACGAGGTGACCCCGCCGAATCTGGCCGCATAGCCCGTGCGGAAGGTGGCGATGGCCTCAGCGGTGAGCAGCAACTCCCCGGCCGGCAATAGCTCCAGGCGCTTCAACTGACCGGTTGTGCGCTGGGTTTCTGCATCGAAGCTGCGGATCGATTCCAGCGTGTCGCCGAAAAAGTCGAGCCGCACGGGCTCTGGCGTCCCCGGTGCGTAGATGTCCACAATCCCGCCTCGGATTGCGTAGTCGCCCGGGTCCACAACCGTTCCACTGCGTGTGAACCCGTTTTGGGCCAGGAAGGCCTGAAGCTTATCGATGTCCACCATCTGGCCGGGCACCGTGGACCAAGCGGTGCTCTCAATCATCTGTGCCGGCGGAACGCGCTGCAGCGCGGCGTTCATGGTGGTCAGAAGCACCACGGGCGGGCCCTTCTCGGCGCTGATCGCACGCAATCTGGAGAGCGCCGTCACCCGCTGGGCCACAATCTCTGCCCGCGGGCTCACCCGGTCATAGGGCAGACAGTCCCAGGCCGGCAGGCTAACGATCTCGATCTCAGGCGCGAAGAACGCAAACGCCTCCGCCAGAGCACTCAGACGGCGGTCGTCACGGGCCACATGCAGGAATGCCCGCCCGCTGCCTTCAACGCGCGGGTCGGCGCCCGCGGCGCGCACCAAATCGGCCAGCACCAACGCATCGTAGCCCTCAGGCGCGCGCGCAATGGTGACAGAGCCGCCGGCCTTTATGATTTGATCGATTTTCATGTGCCGCGTGACGTCAGGAATAGTCGGCTGGTTTGTAAGAGAAGCTGAGGATGGATGCCATAAGTTTTGTATCAAATTCCGCTGCCACCGGTTCGTTTCCCATGAGCCAGGCCGTCAAAGTAGGATCGGGCAGCGCGATGATGGCTTCAAGCTCGTCCACCTCAGCCTCCGTGAGCTCTGCGATCACCCTTTGAACATAGCCGCCCAGCACCAGATCCATTTCCTTGGTGCCCCGGTGGGAAGCCCGGTAGATCAGTTTGCGCCGACGGTCATCGAGTGTGCTCGACTGGCTCATGTGGAGGACTCCAGTTCTCTTGTTGACCCCTCTCATAGGCGCTGTAGGCTTTAGGGTCTACCCGCATATGGTACGGTTGAAATGGACATTGCGATCATCGGTTGGGGATCGTTGATTTGGGACTTGGAGATCCTGGAGCCCCTGGTGGATCCGTGCTGGCATCGCGGTGCCGGCCCTGCCCTGCCGCTTGAGTTTTCGCGGGTCTCGCCCAAACGCAAAAAGGCGCTGGCGCTTATCGTTGACCCCGATCATGGCACCTCCTGTGCCACCAGCCTGGTGGTGAGCCGGCGGGG
This sequence comes from Pseudomonadota bacterium, assembly GCA_039180225.1. Classification (GTDB taxonomy): domain Bacteria; phylum Pseudomonadota; class Alphaproteobacteria; order Rhizobiales; family CAJQND01; genus JAAEUE01. Next base: position 8,775 of record JBCDDQ010000127.1, on the reverse strand, counting down.
GCGTTTGGAAGAGGCCGTGGCGGATTTGGCGGCGCGCGAGCGGGCGCCACTGGAACGGATCGGTTATGCCTCAGCCGGCGGAAACTGGCGCTCGAACGTTGATGGGGTGGCAGAACGCTTTAAGGGGTGGTTCGATGCATCCGGATTCGCCGGCGCGGTGTGGACCGACCTGCCCGGAAACTTTCACGAGGAGACCGGCACGCCCTATTCGCTTGCCGCCGCACTAGACTATCTGCAAACCCTTGAAGGCCTCTCTTTGCTGGAGGCCAAGCGCTATATAGAGCTTGCGCCGGAAGAAACCATGACGGCCTTGCGAAAGAAACTGTCCGAACAAGCCTGGTGGGCCGATGTGCCGCTACGGCGCGAACTGGATGAGACGAGCTGATGCGGCCGGAGATCCTCAATCCAGTGTTCGCCAGCGCGACCACCCTGCCCGGCGTCGGCCCCAAGCTGATCAAGACCTTGGGCCGTCTGTTTGGTTTACCGGAGGCCCCAGGCGTTGAGGCCAAGGTGGCTGATCTGATCTGGCACCTGCCCTCAGGGGTGATTGATCGCAGCCTGCGCCCACCCATTGCCGAGGCCCCGGAAGGGCAAATCGTGACGTTGAAGGTGGTTGTGGGCCGACACAAACCGCCGCCACGCCACAATCGGCGCGTGCCGTACAAAGTGGAGTGCCACGACGACAGCAGCAACATCACCCTGGTGTTCTTCAACGCACACGGTGACTTCCTGCGCCGCCAATTGCCGGACGACGAGGTGCGCTACATCTCCGGCAAGGTGGAATGGTTCAACAATAAGCCCCAGATGGTGCACCCCGATCACATGCTGTCGGAGGAGGAATTTGCCGACATGCCGATGATCGAACCGGTTTACCCCATGACCGCCGGGCTTTCGCCAAAGACCTTTCGGCGCGCGGCCGATGTGGCTGTCGGCCTCATGCCGCCTCTTGACGAATGGCAGGACGGGGCCTGGCTCAAAAGGCAGGGCTGGCAGAGTTTCCAGGCGTGCGTCGTGGCCGCCCACGCGCCCAAGAGCGGGGCGGATGTGCTGGCCGAGGCCCCGCAGCGGGCAAGGCTTGCCTATGATGAACTCCTGGCCAACCAACTGGCCCTCGCCTTGGTGCGCCGGCAGATGAAGAAGGCCAAAGGCCGGGCCTTGCGGGGAAGCGGTCAGGCGCGCGAGGCCGTGCTCGCCGCCCTGCCCTACAGCCCTACGCGCTCGCAAGCTGAGGCCGTCTCGGACGTGTTGGCCGACATGGCCTCAGAAGACCGTATGCTGCGGCTTCTGCAGGGCGATGTGGGGTCCGGCAAAACGCTGGTGGCGCTGCTTGCGCTGGTCAGCGCAGTTGAGGCCGGGGCGCAAGGCGCGCTGATGGTGCCCACCGAGATCCTCGCCCGCCAGCATCTGGCCACCTTGGCAGTAATGTGTGCGCCCGCCGGCGTGAGAGTCGAGCTTCTGACGGGCCGTGAGAAGGGCAAAGTGCGCGCCGAAATCCTGGAGCGCCTGGCGCGCGGAGAGATCGACATTCTGGTGGGCACCCACGCGCTGTTTCAGGCCGGTGTGGAGTTCGCAGATTTAGGCCTGGCCGTGATCGACGAGCAGCACCGGTTTGGCGTCCACCAGCGCCTGGCCATCCAGTCCAAAGCCGCAGGCAAGGCCGACGTGCTCGTGATGACCGCAACGCCCATTCCGCGCACCCTATCGCTCACCCTCTACGGCGATATGGAGGTCTCGCGCCTGACCGAGAAGCCGGCGGGCCGCCAGCCAGTGGACACGCGGGTTCTTCCCTCAGACCGGCTGGGCGAGGTGATCGACGGTGTCGGGCGCGCAATCGCTTCGGGCGCGCGGGTTTTTTGGGTCTGTCCGCTGGTGGAAGAGAACCAGGATATGGACTGGATTGCGGCCGAGGCCCGGCATACGGCCCTGTCGGAACGCTTTGCCGGTCAGGTGGGTCTTGTGCATGGGCGCATGAAGGGGGCGGAGAAAGACGAGGTGATGGAGCGGTTTGTGTCAGGTGCCCTCTCTATCCTGGTGGCCACGACTGTGATCGAGGTTGGGGTCGATGTGCCTGAGGCCACCATTATGGTGATTGAGAACGCCGAACGCTTCGGCCTGTCTCAGCTTCACCAATTGCGTGGCCGGGTCGGCCGGGGCAGCGGCAAATCCACCTGCCTGCTTGTGTATTCAGGACCCTTGGGGGAAACCGCCAAAGCGCGCCTTAAGATCATGCGCGAGACCGAAGATGGCTTCCTGATCGCCGAGGAAGATCTGCGCCTGCGGGGCGCCGGAGAAATGCTGGGCACGCGCCAGTCCGGGCTGCCGGAGTTTCGCGTGGCCGATCTGGCCGTCCATGGAGACCTGCTCGCCGCGGCGCGCGATGATACAGGCCTGATCCTGAGCACCGACCCCCTGCTCACCTCCGAGCGTGGCAGCGCCCTGCGCACCCTGCTCTATCTGTTTGAGCGGGACGAGGCGATCAGATTGTTAAACGCTGGCTAGCATGAGTTCACCCTTTCAAATCCTCGTCGACGGTGACGCCTGTCCTGTGAAGGAGGAGGTGTACAAGGTGGCCTGGCGCATGGAGATCCCGGTGATCCTCGTGGCCAACAGTTACTTGCGGGTTCCCGAGCACCCGCTCATCAGCCGCGTGGTCGTGGGTGATCAGATGGACGCGGCCGACGACCACATTGCCGAACTGGCCAACGCGCAAAGCCTGGTGGTGACCGCCGACATCCTTTTGGCCGAACGCTGCATCAAGGCCGGTGCCACCGTCCTCTCACCCACCGGCAAACCGTTCACCGCAAACTCCATCGGCGCAGCCGTCGCCACCCGCGCCATCATGGCGGACCTGCGCGCCGGAGGCGAAAACGTGGGTGGTGCGGCCCCGTTAACCAAGGCCGACCGCTCGCGCTTCCTCTCAGCGATGGATACCGCGCTCGTGCGGATGCGCAAGAGCGGCTGACCCCAATATCCTGTTGATCACGCGTAAGCTCGCCGCTTTTGGCGCTACACTCGCCAGAAGCAAGGCGATTCGGGCCTCATGGATCGCCCCGGCGAAAGGCGGTGATGCATGGACCAATATTTTAGCTCCCAAACCCTCAACACTCTCATGGCCAAACTCAATGAGTGGCTTGCGGCCAGCGGACTGTCCCTGGAGGGCGGATTGTGGGTTTGGGCCTTGGTCCAGTTGGCCGTCTTGGCTGTGGTCTTTGGCGTGGCCCGGTTCATCACGGGCCAATTGTTTCCATTTGTCGAGGCAAAGCTGGCCGAGTCGGAAGAAAAGTCCCGGCTGGAACGGTTCCTGCTCCTTGCCTCCAGCAAACTGCACTACATCGTGTTTTTGTTCGGCCTGTGGATCGCGATTGCGATTATGCGTGCCGCCACCTGGCCCAGCCGCAGCCACTTTCTCTCAATCGTGGCGAGCCTGGTGACCGCTTGGCTTGTGATCTCGTTCACCTCCAGCCTGATCCGCAACAAGACCCTGGCCAAAATGATCGCGACGATCGCCTGGATCATCGCCGCGCTCAATATCTTCGGCATTCTGGACGATGCCATTGTGCTGCTGGACAGCCTGGCCATCGTTCTGGGCAAAGTGCGGGTCTCCGCGCTCTTGGTGATCAAGAGCCTGATCATCTGTTCCCTGCTCATCTGGGCTGCCCTGGCGCTCAGCCGCTTCGCCGAGGAACGGCTGGCGAAAGTTGAAGATCTGACCCCTTCCGTTCAGGTGCTCACCGGCAAGATCCTGCGCATCGCCCTTCTGGCCGTCGCCGTGCTGACGGCGCTGAACGTGGTCGGCATTGATCTCACCGCTCTTGCGGTGTTCTCCGGTGCCCTCGGTCTCGGCATCGGTTTCGGACTGCAGAAGATTGTCTCCAACCTGATCAGCGGCATCATTCTGCTGTTGGACAAGTCGATCAAACCGGGAGATGTGATCGAGATCCAAACCGTTTCGGGGACAAAGTACGGCTGGGTGGAACATTTGGGGGCGCGCTACACATCGGTGAAATCGCGCGACGGCACCGACACCCTCTTCCCCAACGAAATCTTCATCGCCTCGCCTGTGACCAACTGGTCCCACGGCGACAAACGGATCCGCCAGCGCCTTCCCATCGGCGTATCGTATGATGCGGATGTGGAAAAGGCGATGGAGCTGTGCAAGGAGGCGGCCAGCGAGTTTGACCGCATATTGAAGTCGCCGGCGCCGGTTTGTCTGCTGATCGGCTTTGGTGACAGCTCGATCGACCTGGAACTGCGCTTCTGGCAGGCCAATCCGGAAGGCGGTGTGCGCAACCTCGCCTCCCAGGTTTATCTCTCCGTCTGGAAGAAGTTTAAGGCAGAGGGTGTGGAGATCCCCTTCCCGCAGCGCGATCTGCATTTGCGCTCAACGGGCGGTGTGAAAATCACCACCGAAGACGTGCCGCCGGAGCCGGCAGACAAGGCTGCTTGACGAAGGGCTGGTGCGACCGGCGGGACTTGAACCCGCATGACTTGCGTCGACAGATTTTAAGTCTGTTGTGTATACCAATTCCACCACGGTCGCGAGATCAGCACATGCCTACATAGCGGCGATTACGGCTTCACGAAAGCCCTGATTAGCGCCTTTGCAGGCCGGCGGCGGTGAAACCTCCATCCACGTTCAGGGTGTGCCCGGTGACAAACGAGGCCTCCTCAGACAGCAGGAAGGCAATCGCGCCGGCCACTTCCGATGGCGGGGCATAGCGCGCCTGCGGCACAAGGCGGTTCCAGACGCTGCGGGTCTCCGCATCATGGATCTCGGCCACCATCTTCGTTTCGATCGGACCGGGCGCAATGGCGTTGACCCGGATGCCCTCTCCGGCCAGTTCCACCGCCATGACCTCAGTCATATTGATCACCGCTGCTTTTGAGGGCCCGTAGGCCACCCTGTCCACACTGCCGCGATTGCCGGCCACAGAGGCCAGGTTGACGATAGCCCCCTCGCCCATCCGGCGCGCGGCTTCGCGCGCGCAAATGAACGAGCCGACCACGTTCACATCCAGTATCTTGCGGAAGAGATCGACCGAGGTTTCCATAACCGTCACCGCTGCAGCAATGCCTGCGCTGTTCACCAGCCCGGCAAGCGGTGGCCAGCCGTCGAGCAGCGTATCGAACGCAGCGGAAACGGCGTCCTCATCCGTTATGTCACAGGATTGGTGGCGTACACGCTCAGCGCTGAGTGCCGGCGCGGACAGATCAATGATCCCCACATGCCAACCGTCCGCAAGCAGCTTCTCCGCCGCCGCTTCGCCAATTCCCGACGCACCGCCGGTGATGATGACGGAGCTCATCCGGTGGCGCCGTCACGCAAAGGAGGCGTGAACTGGAGGCCCATGTCCCAGGGCAGATAGATCCAGGTGTCCTGGCTCACCTCGGTTACGAACGTATCCACCAAGGGCTGGCCTTCCGGCTTCACATAGACGGTGGCGAAATGGGCCTTGGGCAGCATTTCGCGCACCACGCGGCCGGTCTTGCCCGTGTCGGCCAGATCGTCCACGATCAAAACCCCCTCTCCACCTTCGCCGTCAATGCCGGGCGCGCTGGTATTGATCTCCTTCAACACGTTGATCTCGCCTTGCGTACCATAATCATAGGACGCCACACAGACGGTTTCGATCACCCGAATACCCAATTCGCGGGCCACAATGGCCGCGGGCACCAAGCCGCCGCGGGTCACTGCGATGACGGCGGTGAACGGACCTGAGTCGGAAAGCCGCCACGCCAGCGCGCGGGCATCCCTGTGCAGTTGTTCCCATGACACCGGAAACCCATGCTGATAGCGGTCATCCACATTGGCGGCCTGTTTTCCCGTGCTCATGTCCACACCCTGACATTTGGTTGCGTTTTCAGTTTGTCCGCCATTTCCTCAACGGCGCTTGCGGCCGTGTCCACGGCGTTTTGATCTTTGGAGCGCACCACGATGTTGGAGGCAAATCGGCCATTGTCCTCAAACGGATAGCTGCCGATCGACACATCCGGGAAGCGCTGTTGTATTTCCTCAAGCGGGCCGGCGAGATCGCCCTCGCCGATATGCACTTTGACGGTGCGCGACAGCATGGCCTTTCCGGTGTCCAGCAGCGGCGCCACATTTTCCAGCATGGCCTGCATGATTTTTGGCACGCCGGCCATGACAAACACATTGTCCACTCTGAAGGCTGGCGCGCCGCTGACAGGGTTCAGGATCAGCTCGCCTCCGTCTGGCACCCGGGCCATGCGCATGCGCGCTTCGTTGAGCTCCAGCTCGGTGTCTTTATAGCGCTCTTCCAGGATGGCCACCGCGTCTGGATGATAGCCGATGCCGACGCCGAATGCGGCAGCGACCGCATCTGCCGTGATGTCATCATGCGTCGGGCCGATGCCACCAGTGGTGAGCACATAGTCGTAGCGCGTCCGCAGCGCGTTGAGCGCAGCAACGATTTCTTCCTGGATATCGGGCACAACACGGGCTTCGCGCACCTCCACAGCCATTGCATTGAGATACTCTGCGATATATCCAAGGTTCTTATCTTTGGTGCGGCCGGACAGCAACTCATCGCCGATGAGGAGTACTGCTGCGGTCACTGTGTCTTTTCGACTGATAGCCATGGCGCGCGAGTTTACGCAAACCCGGATGCGAACGGTAGACAATTGCGGAGGTTATTCCCAATGAAATTTCCCGCAAAGCTGGTCAAAGGGCGGCTTTTGAAACGTTACAAACGGTTTTTGGCCGACGTTGAACTGGAATCCGGTGAGCAGGTAACGGCCCATTGCGCCAATCCCGGTTCAATGATGGGGCTGAAGGAGCCAGGCATAACCGTCTGGCTCTCGCCCGCCCAGAACCCGGATCGCAAGCTCAAATGGGATTGGCAGCTGTGCGAAGTGGAGATCCACGGCACCGCAGCTCTTGTGGGCATCAACACCAATCATCCCAACGCCATCGTGGCAGACGCCATTGAAACAGGCCAGGTGAGTGAATTGACCGGCTATGGCGGCGTGCGCCGGGAGGTGAAGTATGGGAAAAACAGCCGCATCGATATTCTTCTGGAGGAAGAGGGCAAGGCGCGCTGCTATGTGGAGGTGAAGAATGTCCATTTGCTGCGCGACAAGGGCAAGGCGGAATTTCCTGACAGCGTGACGGCCCGCGGCGCGAAACATTTGGGTGAATTGGCCGATATGGTGGCTGAAGGGCACCGTGCGGTGATGTTCTATCTTGTGCAGCGCGACGATGCAGACCATATGGAACTGGCGGACGATATCGACCCTGCTTACGCCGAAGCCTTTACCAAAGCGCATAAAGCTGGTGTTGAGGCTGTGGCCTATTGTTGTAAACTGGGCGTAGAAGGGATCGAACTGGACCGGCGTATTGAGTTCATCGCTCCTTAGGCACTTGAAGGAATTGTGGCGCTAATCGATGACATACATTGATGCAACGAAGGCCCCGGCGGCCAACACGGGACAAATCAAGCTGCATGGGCCGGACGCGTTTGCGGCCATGCACAAGGCCGGACAATTGGCGGCAGAGGCGTTGGACGTCCTCACACCCATGGTGGAGCCTGGTGTCACCACCGAAGAGCTGGACCGGGTGGCGCTTGAATTTGCGCGCGACCACAACGCGGTGCCGGCCCCTCTCAACTATCGCGGCTTTCCCAAATCCATCTGCACCTCCATCAACCATGTGGTCTGTCACGGGATCCCCGGCGACCGGCCCTTGAAGGATGGCGATATCGTCAACATTGATATCACCTTGATTGTGGATGGGTGGCATGGAGACACCAGCCGGATGTTCAATGTGGGCAACGTATCGCGCAAAGCGGCTCGCCTGGTGCAGGTGACCTATGATGCCCTGATGATCGGCGTGGGCCAGGTGAAGGCCGGCAACACCACCGGCGACATCGGCTATGCCATCCAGCGCTTTGCGGAGAAGGAGCGCTGCTCAGTGGTGCGCGATTTCTGTGGCCATGGCCTCGGCCGGGTGTTCCATGATGTGCCCAACATTCTGCACTACGGCCGCCCCGGCGAAGGTGTGAAGCTTAAGGCCGGCATGCTGTTCACCGTGGAGCCCATGATCAATCTGGGCCGCCCGCATGTGAAGATCCTGGGAGATGGCTGGACTGCGGTCACGCGTGACCGGTCGTTGTCGGCCCAGTTCGAGCACACCGTGGGTGTGACGGAAGATGGCTGCGAAATCTTCACCGCCTCGCCTGCCGGGCTGCATCATCCGCCTTTCGAAGAGTAGACAACGGGAGAATCTGGGGGGTCAATCGTTGAGTAACGCCGGTTTTGAGGACGGCCCGGCAAAGTCCGACCATGCCGGCCACCGCGAGCGGTTGCGCACACGCTTCCGCAAGGGTGGCGCGGCGGGACTGGCTGACTATGAGCTTTTGGAAATGGCCCTGTTCGGCGCCCTACCCCGGCGGGACACGAAACCGCTTGCAAAAGCGCTTATCGCCAAGTTTGGCTCGTTCGCTGAGGTGATCAGCGCCAGCCGCCCGCGGCTCTTGGAAGTGAAAGGGGTTGGAGAGCGCGTGGTGGACGATCTTAAGGTCATCCAGGCCGCAGCCGTCACCCTCACCCAGCAGCGGGTCATACAAAGACATGCCCTGAGCTCCTGGTCGGCAGTGCTCGACTATTGCCGCAGCTCCATGGCCTATGAGGAGGTGGAGCAGTTCCGGGTTCTCTTTCTGGACCGCAAGAACATGTTGATTGCAGATGAAATCCAGCAGGAAGGCACCGTGGACCACACGCCCGTCTACCCCCGCCAAGTGGTGACAAGGGCCCTGG
>JBCDDQ010000126.1:0-13614 GCA_039180225.1 Pseudomonadota bacterium | reverse complement strand
GTGTAGACCCGTGCGCTCTCCTGGACCCCGCGCCAGGACACATCCATACCGTTCATGACCGGACTGACCTGAACGGAAATCGGTTGACCATCAATGGATCCATGCCAAACAGGGTTGCCCGGAACCCAATCACAATGCACGAGGCGCACATTCTGGGGGTTGGGTTGCCCGTTTTCTTCGAACAAGGTCACCTCAAACCGATCATCGCGGTTGCCGGCCACATGGGCCGCCTGCCAGATCTCATCTCCAAGCCGCACCACACGCCGGTCAGCGAAAGTGACAGCACGCCCCCCCATCTGACCCGAGATGGCGCGCTTGCGCGAGTTCATCACGTGGTCCATCGCCACAGCCACGATGGAAAGGACCGTTTTGGCTTCATCTCCCATCTCCACGCCGGAGAAGCCATCCGGATACTCCTCAGCGATGAAGCCTGTGGTCAGCGCACCACTTTTCCAGCGAGGATGCTCCATCAGTGCACTTAAGAAAGGAATGTTGTGCTGTATGCCATCGATATGAAACGCATCCAGAGCATCGGCCATATAGGCCGTTGCCGTGGCCCGATCATCGGCATGCGTACAAAGCTTGGCGATCATGGGATCATAGAAAACGGAGATTTCTCCACCTTCATAAACGCCGGTATCATTTCGTACGGTCCGTCCACTCTCATCGGTGCCTTCAGCCGGCGGCTGGTAGCGCACCAGTCGGCCTGTAGACGGCAGGAAACCGCGGTAGGGATCTTCCGCATAAATCCGGCTTTCAATCGCCCATCCCTTGAGGGTGATATCCTTCTGGCTCAGCTTCAACGTCTCGCCAGCAGCCACGCGGATCATTTGTTCAACCAGGTCAACACCAGTGATGAGTTCGGTCACCGGGTGTTCCACCTGCAGCCTAGTATTCATTTCAAGGAAGTAGAAATTGCGGTCCTTATCAACGATGAACTCCACAGTCCCGGCACTTTCATAATCCACAGCACTGGCCAACGCCACGGCCTGCTCGCCCATGGCTTTGCGGGTCTTCTCGTCCAGAAATGGGCTCGGTGCCTCCTCGATGACTTTTTGGTTGCGCCGCTGGATCGAACATTCCCGTTCGCCCAGGTAGAGTGTTGTACCATGTTTGTCGGCCAGGACCTGGATTTCAATGTGCCTGGGATTCTCGATGAATTTCTCAACGAACACACGGTCATCGCCAAAGCTTGACTTCGCCTCAGACACCGAAGAAGCAAACCCTTCTTCCACCTCTTCGCGCGAATAGGCGATCCGCATGCCCTTCCCGCCGCCGCCAGCTGAGGCTTTGATCATCACCGGGTAGCCGATGTCATCTGCAATCTTCACGGCCTCCGCAGCGTCTTTGAGCACGCCCAGATAACCGGGCACCGTGGACACTTTGGCATCATCGGCGAACTTCTTAGACTCAATCTTGTCGCCCATCACCTCAATGGCTTTGACATTGGGCCCGATGAACGCAATCTTCTCCTCCGCCAGCCTGCGGGCAAACTCTGCGTTCTCCGATAAGAAACCATATCCGGGGTGCACCGCCTCAGCACCGGTTTGCTTACACGCATCCAAGATCTTATCGATCACCAGATAGGACTGGGTTGCCGGCGCTTCCCCGATATGCACCGCCTCATCGGCCTCACGTACATGCAAAGCCCGTGCATCAGCACTCGAATAGACTGCTACGGTCTTGATGCCCATGATCCGGGCGGTCTTGATCACCCGGCAGGCAATTTCCCCACGGTTCGCAATCAGAATTTTCTTGAAAACAGGCACGCTCGCCCCACCTTTATGAACATATTCACTACAGAACGATATTGCGCGCCTTTTAGACCCGGAGCAAGACGGGGTAAACTGGTCAAAAGGCGAATCTTCGCCATTCAAGGAATACAGTGATGAGTTCAACCATTGAACGAGGCCCCACCTCCTCAATTTTGGTGGACAAAGCTGCCCGCTGGCTTTTGGAGCAGGCATTGTTCGACGCTGACATCTCCACCATGCTCTGTGGTTGCTACGAACGCCTCAATGCGGCGGGCGTTCCAATCTCACGGGCGCATCTCGTGCTCTCTATTCTCCATCCCCTGTACAGCTCCATCGGCATCACTTGGCGTCCTGCAGATGGGATCAGCGTGGAGGGATATCAGCACTTTTTGGGCGATGAAATACCGGAGGCCTTTCGCCGGAGCCCTTACTATCTCCTGCGCAACGAAAATATTGAGTTTATCCGGCGGCGTATCGAAGGGCCGGACGTTGGCGATGAGTTCCCAATTCTGAACGAACTGCGTGAACAAGGAAGCACAGATTACCTCGCCTTTGGCCTTGCCTTCAGCACGGAGGGTGGCAAGGGTGTTCTGGGCTCTTGGTCCACAGATCGCCCGGGCGGCTTCACTGACAGCGAGATCGCCGCCCTGCTCAATCTGAACGACACTCTTGCCGTGGCCTGTAAAATGGCTGTTCAGCGGGAAGTCGCAAACAATGTTGTCACAACGTATCTTGGCCCGGACGCCGGTCACCGCGTATTGAACGGCAACATCAAACGCGGTGATGGAGAGACAACCCGCGCGGCGATTATCTACGGTGACCTGCGCGGTTCAACGGCCATGGCAGATCAGGAAGGCCGACAAGCCTATATCGATGCGTTGAACGATTTTTTTGACGCCACAGGTGGTGCGATCTCTGCCCAGGGCGGTGAAGTTCTCAGCTTTATAGGCGATGCATTCTTGGCCGTTTACCCATGCGGTCGCAACCGCAAAGAGAGCGTCGTGGCAACGCAATCGGCTTTGGCATCAGCCCGGGACGCCATCTCGCGTATGGAGGGTATCAACAAAGACCGGACCAGTTCTAATTTGTCAGCGTTGCGATACGGCATGTCGTTGCACATCGGCAATGTCATGTTCGGCAATGTGGGGATGGCGGACCGGCTCGCCTACTCGGTTTTCGGCGCAACGGTGAACGAGGCCGCAAGGCTCGAAGGGCTTACCAGCAAGTATCAGCAAACCGTCGTCGGTAGTGCAAACTTCAAAGACTATGCGGGCGGAGACTGGCTGGAACTTGGACGGGAAGAGTTAAAGGGCGTAGCACAGCCCATGGCTATCTACGCCCCATCGCTCAACTAAGCGAGGCGTTGTGATTTAAGCCACTTTGTCGATAAGCGGCTGCAATGACGGATGAATTTCGGGCGATTCCTCTTTGACAAAAGTCAGAAGCGCCCGCTCGTTTTCATCAAACTGACCGTCGCGGCCAATCCGTTCCGACAGCCAAACGGCTTCATCCACACTGATGCGTTCGTTAACGGAAATCATGGCCTCGTGTGCGCGTTGACGGCGATCATAGGCCTCTTCAGTGCCGGGTCTGGCTTTCAGTTCTGACCAAACTCCGCGCAAGCCCTCAACAAGCATCGAGCTGAAAGCACCACTGACCACTTCACCGGTCAGTCCGCCGACGCGATGGGACCGGTCCTCCACCCATTTTTCAAGCCGCATGGCTTCATCCCGGCTCGGGATTGAATAGCCGTGAGCGGCCATAAGATAGTTCGCGATGGCCTTCACGAACAGATCCGACCAACTCGGGTCGTTCTCCTCGTGTTTGACCGCGTCGTTGAGATCAAACAGCATGTCCGCCTCTTCCTTGGTAACAGCCGTGTGGCCGGCACCGCCTGCGGAATAGAGGGTGCGGCGCAATAGGTCGACCTCGGCCGCGCCAAGAACGCCTGCACGAAGCTGCCCACCGTGACGCGTCAATCCTTCACCTTCCGCCACAGCCAGCTTGACCTCATTGATCACATAGGCGGAAAGAACCGGCGGGATCATCTTGGACTTTTCGATGATCTTGATCAGCAACTCCAGCTCGGTGCTGGTTTCAAGACGTCCATCCTCATCAATCTTGTCGATGAGCCAGGCTGCATTTGCGACGGACATGTATCCCCGAGGTTCAACCTGATCGACCAGATAGTCGCTGAGGGCTTCCACGAAGAAAATGTTCCATTCCGGACAAACCTTGGCGCAATGGGCGTCCAGATAGAACAGCTGCTCGGCCTCATCCTCTCCGATGTGACCATCCTGGTACATTTTGCGTCTGAGCTCGAGCACCACTTCAGGCGAGATTCTGCCTCGTTGTGCGATTTCTGCGATCGGTTTGGTAATGGAAAGTGTCGACATTTTCTCCACCCGGGCCATGTTGGACGATTCGTTCCAACCTTAGGGCAGAGCAGTTGCCATTTACCTAACGGAGCCCTCCAAATTGCATATGTCAGATAAGCTGAAGTCAGAGAGGGATGTTGTCGTGCTTTTTCCAGGGGTTCTCCATGGTCTTGTTGGCGAGCATGTTGAACGCCCTGGCAATGCGCCAACGGGTGTTGCGGGGCAAGATGACTTCATCAATGTAGCCGCGCTCCGCTGCCACAAAAGGTGAGCAAAATCGATCTTCATAATTTTTGGTGTGCTCGGCAATCTTCTCCGCATCGCCCAGATCCTTGCGGAAGATGATTTCAACCGCACCCTTGGCGCCCATCACTGCAATTTCCGCCGACGGCCAGGCGTAATTCACATCACCGCGGATGTGCTTTGAAGACATCACGTCGTAGGCTCCGCCATAGGCTTTGCGGGTAATCACAGTGACTTTAGGCACGGTGGCTTCAGAGTAGGCAAAGAGCAGCTTTGCACCGTGCTTGATCAGTCCGCCATATTCCTGATCGGTTCCAGGCAGGAAGCCCGGGACATCCACAAAGGTCAGCAGAGGTATCTCAAAGCAGTCGCAGAAACGCACAAAACGCCCAGCTTTCCGGCTGGCATCACTGTCCAGCACCCCGGCCAACACCATGGGCTGATTGGCGATAACCCCGACGGTCTTGCCCTCAACCCGCCCAAACCCGGTGATGATGTTCTTGGCATGCGCTTCCTGGATCTCAAAAAAGTCGCCCTCATCCACCACCTTCGTGATCAGCTCATGCATGTCGTAGGGCTGGTTCGGATTGTCAGGGACCAACGTGTCGAGCGAAGCTTCTACTCTGTTTGGATCATCGAAGCTTGGGATCTCAGGCACCGGCGCCACATTGGATGAGGGAAGAAAATCCACAAGCCGGCGCATCTGCAGCAGCGCCTCCACATCGTTTTCGTAGGCTTTGTCGGCAATGGATGACTTGGTGGCGTGGACCGATGCACCGCCCAGTTCTTCGGCCGTCACAGTCTCATTCGTCACGGTCTTCACCACATCAGGCCCGGTGACGAACATGTAGCTCGTGTCTTTCACCATGAAAATGAAGTCGGTCATTGCCGGAGAGTAAACATCTCCGCCCGCACACGGACCCATGATCACCGAGATCTGCGGGATCACGCCGGATGCCATCACATTGCGGTAGAAAACCTCGCCATACCCGCCCAGCGCTGCAACGCCTTCCTGGATGCGTGCGCCGCCGGCATCAAAAATCCCGATAATCGGCGCCCGATTGCGCAACGCCATATCCTGGATCTTCATGATCTTCTGGGCATGAGTTTCCGACAGAGAGCCTCCGAAGACGGTAAAGTCCTTTGCAAACACATAGACCGTCCGGCCATTCACGGTGCCCCACCCCGTGACCACACCGTCTCCGGGGAAGGTTTGGTTCTCCATGCCGAAATCCGTGCAGCGATGCTGCACAAACATATCAAACTCCTCGAATGAGTTTTCATCAAGCAGCAGATCTATCCGCTCACGAGCCGTCAGCTTGCCGCGACCATGCTGGGCCTCAATCCGCCGTTCACCGCCACCCATGCGGGCTTCAGCGCGCCTTGCCTCGAGTTGCTCGATAATGTCTTGCATCGTGTAATCCTCAATGATCCAGAGATCGTGCCCGTTCCTATAACACCCGTTATGAGTTGCCGGTATCAGCAAAAAGGCAAACCGTCACTCCAGCAGGGATAAAAACTCCAGCATCGCCACAAACTCTTCCTGTCTGCCCTTACGACGGCTTTGTTCTTCTGCGTCTTCGCCCCATTGTTCAATCTGCCAGTCTTCATCCAGATGTGCCAATGACCAGATCTGATCACCCGGCAAATGCTGTGCCTTGGCCGCTGCAGCCAGAATAGCCGAACCAGTCAAGGTCATGACGTTGTGAAATCCGGCGACTGTGAAATCATCTAAGCCGTCAACAAACAACCTGAACGCGCCCAAGCAGACTTCCGATTGATGTTGATGAACGATGCCGGCGGTTGGCGAGAAGCGCGCGCCCAAGGCTTCGGCAGCCCAATCAATCACCGGATCCCATTGCTTGGATTGCCGAGCCACCAGCTCTACCGGCCCTTCCGCCCGGTAGCACAGCAGATCTGAGTTTGCGTAATCGACTATCTCATCGACAATCCGCGCACGACCCTCCCCAACCCGATCCAGCGCGGTGTTACAGAGCTTCGTAAGCAACATGTTGGCGGGATTGATATGCTCTTCCTGGGCCTCCCACTCCCCGGCTACCCGGTCGGCCAACGCTTTCGTTGGCATAGTGAGGGGGCGTTTCAGCGGGGTTTTAACGGGTCGGCCATCCAGCGCTAGACTGTAGCCGCCGACGTCCTCAACAAGCTCCACATTCTTGTAGAAGCGCTTGGCCAGTGGCCGCTCATAAACGGCTTGTGCAGCAATCTTCCTGGCTAATTCCTGGGGATCTGTCCCGTTGCCGGATGGCACGCTCATGCTAACTCTCCCCGGGACCGAACGCGTTCCCGCCAAATCGCTTCAAGAGCAGTGTGTAACTCTTTAAATTCGCTCACCAAAGCGTCCGGAGCGCACCTGTGCAGATCTGCCGCAGGATGATAGCCCCAATCAACACCAACTGCTGCAACACCGGCCGCTTGTGCCATCTGCAAATCGTAGACCGTGTCCCCGACCATGACCGTATCGTCTGGCTCAACTCCAGCCTCGGCCATCGCCTGATGGATCATTGCAGGATGCGGTTTGGAAGGCGCATCATCTGCTGTTTGAAGCGTCACAAAGCAGCCCTGGAGGTCATGTTCCGCAAGGACCCGGTGCACCCCCCGCTGCGATTTACCTGTTGCTATACCCAAAACCACGCCGGCCCGGCTCGCTAGACGACGAACGGTTTCCGCCGCGCCCTCATATAGCGGTTCCTTCCTGTTGGTATTGGAGACCAATTGCCCAAATGAACTCTTATAGATAGCGGCGAGCTGATGCTGATCAGCTTCCGCAGCCTCGGGAGCCAATACCTGCATGGCTTCGAGAAGGGACAAGCCGACAATTGATAGGGTGTGTTGACGCGGCGGGGGTGTAAGCTGCGCTTCCGTAAAGGCCTGGTTCATAGCCTGAACAATGAGGTCCTGGCTGTCCACCAGTGTCCCATCACAATCGAAAATCACCAACTTATGCCCAGCCATTATGGCAATTCCTCTGCAATCTGATCGCCTGCTTGGGGGTCCAAGCCGAGCAGGTTCCAACTTTGCCGCATGTGATCGGGCAGTGGTGCGGCGACTTCCAGAACACCTCCGTTTGGATGCGGAATACTGATTGAGCGGGCGTGGAGGTGCAGCCGGTTTTGAATTCCGCCCGGCAGCTCCCAATTCTCAATATTGAAGTACTTCACATCACCAACCAGAGGATGACCAATCTCCGCCGCGTGTACGCGCAGTTGGTGGGTGCGGCCAGTGACCGGCTGTAGGATGAGCCAAGACAGCTTGTGCGCAGCTTGCTCCACCACAGCATATTGGCTCACCGCATGCACCGCTCCGGATTTGCGCTGCAGCGTGGAGTGCATGCGTTCGCCATCCGGCCCCTCCTGTTTCTTCAACCAGGTCGACACACGCCCCAGCCTTGGTTTGGGCACGCCAACAACCAGTCCCCAGTAGATCTTGCGCGTGTCGCGGGCCTTGAAGCTTTCCGCGAGCGCTTTGGCAGCAAGCCGCTTCTTGGCGATCAGCAGAACGCCGGACGTGTCCCGATCGAGCCTGTGAACAAGGCGGGGACGCTGGCCGTCGGCGCTGGTGAGCGCACCCAACATACCATCTATGTGGCGCCTCAAGCCGGGTCCGCCCTGCACGGCAAGCCCGGCCGGCTTATTGAGCACAAGAACCGCATCATCTTCGTAAATGCACATCTGCCGAAGGGCCGCCGCGTCAGGGCTGGAATGCTCCTGACGGGGTGCCGGAGGGCTATCGCTGATCGGTGGAATGCGGACGGTTTGGCCTTCTTCCAGGCGCTGACTGGTTTTTGCCCGCTTGCCGTCCACACGCACTTGGCCTGACCGCAGGAGCTTCTGCAGGTGTCCAAAACCCAGTGAGGGATAATGGGCCTTAAACCAGCGATCGAGCCGCATGCCCTCTTCGTCGACGCAGACGGATTTTATCGAAACATCACTCATTGCAACACCACCCGCACGAGCCAGAGCCCGGCAAACAGAGCCAGCACAGAAAGAACCACAGACGCTCCCAGATAACCCCAGGCCAGAAGGTTGGCCTTTCGCTCGCTCAGCACCGCAAAATCCAAAGCGAACGCAGAGAAGGTCGTGAAACCACCGAGCACACCAGTGGTCAAAAAGGCCCGCATCTCCTGGTTCAAGGACAACCTCAACGCTGCAGCCTCCACCAGAACGCCCATGAGAAAGCAGCCGAGCACGTTCACGCACAAGGTCCCGTAAGGAAACCCATGCCCCAAAAGGCGCGTCGCCCACACTCCCACAAGATACCGCCCCGAGGCACCAACAGCACCGCCAAGCGCGACCCAAAGAACAATCGGCATGAGGTGCTCTATAAAGGTGGCGCGCAAAAGGGGCAATGGACGAAAAGGACCAGCCGCCATGTCATTGCCGTCAGGCCTATGGAAGATCGCCTGCACAGCGAAAGCCCACCATGTCCAACCCAATGGTGGGTGGGTTTGCGTGCCGATACGCGGCGCGCAGGCAATATGGGTTGTTTCCCCAGCCGCCACCGCGGATAGATCGCTTGCCAGGGTCACCAGGAAAAGAGGATGAGGTCCATTCCCAAACATTTCCAATCATGTCATCTAAACCAAACGGCGAACGCCCCTTGGGGAAGGAACCTATGGGCGCAGTGCGCTCATAACCATCAGCTTTGGAGGGGGCGCAGCATGACCAGGTGCCCGCATTTGTGACCTCTGGCAGCATGGCACGCGTTAGCTTATTGCCCCAAGGATAGCGCAAACCGTCAGAGCCGCGCGCGGCATATTCCCATTCTTCTTCGCTGGGCAGTCTCAAGCCATGATGCTGGCAAAACGCTTCTGCATCGACCGCTGAAACCTGCACAACCGGGTGCAGTCCAAGGCCATGAAGTCGGCTTTCAGGACCCTGCGGGTGGCGCCAATCGGCTCCTGCCACCACGCCCCATTTCTTCACCCACACATTGCCCTGGCCGGCGGTTTCGACTGTTGTGGTGTACCCCGTGTCTGCAACGAATTCGGCAAACTGGAGGTTGGTGACCTCCCTGCGCATAAGGCGAAATGCGGGCACGTCAACCTGCCGAACCACCTCATTTTTGTCACCGCGCGCATCGCCAAGCTGTGCAGTGCCTTGAGGAATGTTGACGAGATCCAGGCCTTGCGCACTTGCACCGGCCATATGGAGGACAAAGAAAAGTGCAACAAGCCTGCAGTGGCGAAAAGCCGTCATTGTCCGGTGCCTCGCACAGCTGTGATCGCGAACCGATCACTCATCGGCTAGAATTCCGGCAATCGGACCTGCTGGCAAGAGGTTTTCTCTGAGGCAGGTGCCCCTATTGGTTGGAGGATGCAATGGATCGACGGAGATTTCTTAATCTGGCGGCTGCAACCAGCGCTACGACCGCAATGGGAGCTTTGCCAAACCCGGGCTGGGCGGCAGCTAACGAACTCATCAGCCGCACAGTTGCCTCCACGAGCACAAAAGTGCCTATTTTGGGCATGGGCACCTGGATCACGTTCAATGTGGGCAAAAGCAAAAGTTTGCGTGAAAAGCGGCTGGACGTGCTTAAGGCGTTCTTTGAGGGCGGCGGCGGCATGATCGATTCATCGCCTATGTACGGCTCATCGGAAGAGGTGGTGGGCTATTGCTTAGAGCGACTGCCGCCTCAGGAGAAACTGTTTACGGCGACAAAGGTTTGGACGGTGTCGAAGTGGATGGGCGTCCGTCAAATGGAGACCTCTCAGAGCCTTTGGGGCCACAAGACCTTCGATCTCATGCAAATTCACAATCTGGTGGATTGGGAAGTGCATATGGAGACCTTGAATGCCTGGAAAAGTGAAGGACGGATCAAGCACACCGGGATCACGACGTCACACGGCCGGCGCCATGACGAATTCGAGACAGTGGCGCGGGATAATGCGTTTGACTTTGCACAGTTCACCTACAATGTCGAAGACCGCGAAGCGGAGAAGCGCCTCTTGCCCATGGCAGCTGAACGAGGCATGGGCGTGATCATCAACCGACCGTTTCAGCGCGGAGCCTTGATCAAGAAACTGCAAGGCAAGCCTCTCCCCGCTTGGGCATCGGAAATTGGCGTGCGAAGCTGGCCGCAATTTCTTCTGAAATTTGTGATCTCCCACCCAGCGGTGACCTGCGCCATTCCCGCCACATCCAATCCATCCCATATGGTTGAGAATCTGGAAGCTGGGCGCGGCGTCTTGCCTGACACCCAGATGCGCGCGCGCATGGCCGATTACGTACAGTCGCTGTGATCAGGGCGCAGGCACCCTATGGTCCCCTTATCTCTTGAGGTTTTCCTGGGCACCCTAGAGGATTTCAACCGAACGATCCGCCCCATGCAGGCTCTTGCGGCGGTCTTTGGGTTGATGGCGCTCTGGGTTGTGTTGAAGCCACAGCAGCTTTCCGGACGGCTTCTGGGCCTGGTGCTCGCATCCAGCTGGGCATCAACCGGGCTCTTCTACCACTTGGGTGTCTTTGCGGAGTTGAACTTTTGGGACTATCCGATCGGCATTTTGTTCCTGCTTCAAGCTTTATGCCTGTTCTTCATTGGCGCCATCATGAACTGGATCGCCGCTGCGCCTTCCCAGAGCACAAGCTATCGCGCAGGTCTGGTCCTCGGCTTCCATGCTCTGGCGGGTGCACCGCTGATTGGTTTGGTGTCGGGACGAAGCTGGGCCGAAGTTGGTTACTTTGCAAGCAGTCCAGGACCAACCATTTTGTTCACTACGGCGCTGCTGCTCATGGTGTCGGGGCGCGGGCTGACGATGCTCTGGCCGGCGTCCCTCATTGCAGCACTGCTCGTGACAATATTTGGGCTGTCACTGGGCATGTACGAAGACGCGGCGGTATTCCCACTGGTGGTCGCTGCGCTGTTGATACAGCTGCGCGGCCGGACGCAACCAAGCACAGGTTGAGCATTGCCCAAGATGCTTCATCGCTTGCAGGGCTCAGGCTCACGGGCAATACGCTTCACCCCGCGCCATTCGTAGGAGATGAAGACACACCGTTGCTCGGCACCTCCGGAACGCTCGCGCTCATGCAACCGCAAACCCTTACCAGCCCACTTGAAGCTGTCTTTATAGCGAAAGGTTTTGTCCCGCCACCGGCTCACCACCGCCATCGCTGTTGCGTCAAACACCACATTACCCAGTCCTTCCAAAACGCCAGAACGCACGTAACGTTCGAGCGCCGGATCATAAATGAAGTAGTAGAAGGGTGTCCGCACGGCGCCGTGCCCTCGTCTCATGATGGCAAAATCGCCGTGTCCGTCAAAGTTCATATCTGTGTAAAGGAGGCCCACATCGCTTCGCGAGATGGGTGGGCGCGCCGCCACGTGTATCGTTTGAAAGGGTTCGGCTCCGTTCCGGCGCAGGACAATCGTGTCGACGTTGTTCGGGCCCCGGCCCACAAGAGAGATGCTGAGCGTACGCCCCTCGCCTTCCCAGACCACGCACACCGCGAGTTCCCGCTTCACCTGTCCGGCAAACAAAATGCAATTTGAACCGTCAAGACTGACCGCCCCATGACCCTGAAGGCTCGCAGCGCACGAGAGCACCATGGCGGCGACAAGCAGCCGGGCTCGCCTATGTACCGCCTCCCTCTTGCTCATGAGCTGTGTCCTCTTCATCGTCAGACAAAAGCGGCTCACGCGTCACCTGTTCGCCTGCGCGATGCGTCTTCAAGATCAGAAAGATGATCAGCAAACTGCCAATTACCAACGCGATCAGAAAGACGTTGAAGTGAATTACATGCGCACGCGCACTGCCAGCCCAGGCCATAAGCGCAGCCACGATGACAACAAGCGCCCAATGCCAGAGTTTTCCCAGAAAGATGTCACGCATCGCTTTGCTCCTGCGCCGGTTGTGCACCAGCAAGCAGTCTTGGTGTAATGATCACAGCCGCCATCAAGATGCCGGCAATCTCCCAAATATAACCCTCGATCCCCAGGACAGGTTGATTGGGGGGAATAAGGATGAATGCTGCAGCAACAAGCATCACCAGACGACGATGCCCTTTAACCGCACCGCGATACCAACCTTCAATGGCAATGGACAGGACCCATAAGCCCGCAAGCACAAGCACGCCTGAGTACACCGTCAGCCACAACGGTCCGACAAAGAGCAACGACGGGTTGTAAACGAACACCAAGGGCACGAGGTACTTGGCGATCCCAACCCGCGTGGACTCAATGGCCGTGGCCATGGGCGGTGTCTTGGCGATGGCAGCGCCCGCAAAGGAAGCAAGCGCCACGGGCGGAGTGATCGTGGAAACAACACCGAAGTAAAACGCAAACATGTGCGCCGCAATCGGCTCCACACCAATCTTCACGAGCGCTGGTACGATGAGTGCAGCCACCGTGATGTAAACCGCAGTTGTTGTGATGCCCATCCCAAGGATAATCGCAGACACGCCCGTCAGACCCAGGAGGATCAAAAGGTTGCCACCGGAAAGATCAATGACGGACTGTGTGAACTTCAAACCCAAACCAGAAACGAACACCGAGCCAATAATCAGCCCGGCGCACGCGCACGCAATGGTCACAGGCATGGTGGCGCGGATCCCAGCTTCCAATGCAGCCACAAGGTCCACCGGGCTCATTCGCGTGCCTTTGTTGATGAAGCTCAGGCAAAACAGCGAAACCAATCCCCAGAACGCAGACTTCATGGGCGTATAGCCGGCCATCAGGAAGTAGACGAGGACACCCAGCGCGATCAGCAAATGCCATCCGCCGCGCAGCACCTTCCCGGCCTGCGGCAAACGGGACCTTTCGATTTGCCCGATGCCGTTCTTCTCAGCTTCAAGGTGCACCATGAAATAAACGGTGGCGAAGTAGAGAAAGGCAGGGATCGCTGCTGCAACAATGATGTTGGTGTAAGCGGTGGTGAGAAACTCCGCCATAATGAAAGCGGCCGCCCCCATAATCGGCGGTGTGATTTGCCCGCCAGAGGAGGCGCAGGCTTCCACCGCAGCGGCAAACTTTGCGCGGTAACCCAAATTCTTCATCAACGGGATGGTGAATGATCCGGTGGTTACCACATTGGCCACCGCCGAACCGGAGACGGTTCCCATAAAACCACTGGCCACAACGGACGCCTTCGCCGGACCACCTGTCCGGTGCCCCGTCAATGCGACGGCAAGATCTATGAAGAAGCGCCCCGCACCCGACCTAATGAGCAAGGCACCAAAAATAATGAAGAGCACAATGTAGGTTGAGCACACATGCAACGGAAT
>JBCDDQ010000125.1:0-13637 GCA_039180225.1 Pseudomonadota bacterium | reverse complement strand
TATCCTAATAAGCCAGAAACGACGCCGCTTTATCCATGAAGCCCATAAAAAGGGTACGCCGCCGCGATGGAACCATGGTGAAGAACCCGGCGAGAAGGTCATCTGGTACCGTGGTGAGCAGGGCTATAGCGAATGGGCCTTCGACTATATACCTGAAGGCGCAAGGCCCGAAGCACTCAGCGATTAGCCTTTAAGGGCCGTGAGCCCCAAACCCTTGCAATCGAAAGCCGTCAATCCCAGGCATCCAGCTTACTTGTCGGGAATTGCTGGCGGAACGTAGGGCAATCGCGCGCGCGCCTTCGTGTCGGCCGCCCCTGCATTGCGTATATAGCGCATGGCATCATCGGACCGGACGATATTCACATATGTTGGGACGCCGCCCGTGACATTGTGGATCTTCAGGCGGCAGCGTTGATCCTCTGCAATGGTTTCGCGGAGGCCCTCAGGATCCCATTCATCCATGGCAACCGCGCGCAGCTGATTTTCAACATCAGTGTGTGCAGGTGAGCCTGCCAAGTTGATAAGCTCCTCGGGATCTTCTTCCACGTTGTACAGCAGTTCATCAGCGCCCTCCAGGTACATGTACTTCCACGCACCCTTCTTCACCATGCGGCTCGGGCCTGTAGAACCGTCGGCAGCGAATTCAGAGATTGCCAGATCCGGCAGGTACGTCGCATCGCCCTGAAGAGCGCTGGTGAGCGATGTGCCGTGAATGGGACTTACATAGTCGTTGAAGGTTTCGCCGTTGGCTGCGTCGAGCAGTGTGGGCATGAGATCGATGAGGGACACATTCTGCCTCACCCGATGCCCGCCCGCCGCACCAGGATGGCGCACGATCAGGGGAACACGCGCGGCCCATTCGAAGAAGTGCTGCTTGTACCACATGCCCCGCTCACCCATCATTTCTCCGTGGTCGGCGGTCATTACAATGATGGTATTCTCGTCAAGGCCGGCACGCTTAAGTGTGTCCATCATGCGCCCCAGTTTTTCGTCTATATAGGAGATCATGCCGAAATAGGCGTGGCGCGCGTTACGGCGATGCTCGTTGGTCACCGTGAACTGATGGCGTCCCTGGCAGAAATGCAGGTTGCGGCTCAGGTGGTCCTTCTCCTCCAGCGGGATTTCCGGCACAGACGGCAGTTCGATATCGTCGTGATTGTAGAGATCCCAATGGTCTTTGCCGATGACGAATGGAGAGTGGGGGCTGGTGAACGAGACAGTGAGCAAGAAGGGGCGGTCGTCGTCTTTTCTGGCCAGGTCGTAAATCGCCTGGACGGCGTGATACTCAACCTCATCGTCATAGTCCATTTGCAGAGAGCGAATACACTTGCCTGACTCGATAACCGGCGCCATCGTCAGATTGGTCGGTCGGTAGTCTCTTCCCTTTGACCAGTCGACAGTCCACGCAAAGTTGCCTGGGTAGATCTCCGTCGTGTGGCGTTTCTCATAGCCATGCAATTGGTCCGGCCCCACAAAGTGCATTTTGCCTGACATTTCCACACGGTATCCGAGACCGCGCAAATAGTGTGCTAGGGTAGGGATTGCAGCGTGAAACTCTGAGGCATTGTCGTACATGCCAATTGAGAAGGGCAACTTCCCAGCGTGCATCGACGCTCGAGAAGGACCGCACATGGGAAGATTGCAATAGCAGTTTTCAAACACCACGCCCTGATCTGCAAGGCGCTCCATATTGGGCGCTTTGACCAGTGGATGACCGTAGACCGGCAGAGCAGGCGCGGCGAGCTGGTCGGCCATAACAAAGAGAATATTAGGCTGTTTGGAGGCCATCTCCAGCACCTTGATCGAAGATAACACTAGCGCGGGCGGGGCCACTGAGGGCGCCCGCCTGCTTGTTCATGGCAGTCTACTTGACTTCAATGCCCAATTTTTGGACCACATCCCGGAAGGTCTCATACTGGGCCTTGACGAAAGTCTTGGTGTCTTCAGGATTGCGGATGTCCGGTATTGAGCCTAAGCCCTTGATCAGCTTGTTGAATGCCTTGTCTTTCTTAAGCTCCTGCAGAGCTGCCACCCATTTGTCCGCGGCGGCTTTGTTCATTCCTGGCGGGCCAAAGATGCCACTCCAGCCAATGATGGTTTCCATTTCTGGATAGCCGAGCTCTTTGACTGTCGGGACATCCGCCACGGCAGAAAAACGCTCGCTGGTGGTGATCGCCAGAGGAATAGCCTGTCCAGCTTGGATCGCACCAATCACGCCAGACAGATTCTGCCAGAGAAAGTCCACATGACCGCCAACGAGCGCTGCGCGGGCCTTGCCACCGCCCTTGTATGGCACGTGAGTTAGCTTTGAGCCGTCTACTCCCATCTTATCGGCCATGACGAGAGCAGCCAGATGCAGCAAGGTTCCAACGCCGGCAGATGAATAGGACAAGGAGGTGCCCGATTTCAGGGCCGCCTCAAAATCTTTGAAGCTCTTGTAGGGCGAGTCTTTCTTGACCACGAGCACAAAAGGATTGCGCTCTGTAAGGCCGAGGAAGGTGAACTCATCCCACTTGTAGGGGATCTTTGGGTTCATGGCGGGCACACCCGCTTGCGAGCCAACTCTGGCAGATAGAAGTGTATAGCCGTCCTTTCTGCCTTTGGCGACAAATGTGGAACCAACAACCCCGGCGGCCCCAGTCTTATTGACCACCAACACGGCTTGCTTCAGATAGGCTGGTGCAGCGCCGGCAACAATGCGCGCATGCAGATCAGCTGCGCCGCCCGGACCGTATGGGGCGACAAGCGTGATTGGTTTTGTGGGATAGTCCGCCTGTGCTGATGCGGCCCCCAGGGTCAGTGCAGCGGCCGTCACAGCGCCGGCGGCCAACTTAAATATCGGTTTCATATCAACGTTCTCCTCCCAAGATGAATCGCGCAAGTCGGCTTGCGTTCGCCCGCTCTCTGTCAACGCGGCGGGCGTTTCGGCCATGTCGATGAATTCAAACTTGACACAAACAAGTTCATTGTTCAATAGTTAATTACAGTAAACAACTAATTTGATCCAGGAACACCGGATGCAGGGCGGATCGGCAGCTGAACTCAGGCGGCGCAACAGAGATGCAGTGATCCGCGCAATTGCTTCTGAAGCCTCCATCTCCCGCAGCCAGATTGCACGTCAAACTGGCCTTACAGGCGCGGCCGTCTCCCGGATTACGCGCGAACTGATTGATGCTGGTCTCGTGCGCGAAGGTGAGAGCATTGAGACCAAGGGTCAGGTTGGTCGTCGAAACATCTGTTTAGAGCTCGGAGATCATGGTGCGTTTGTTCTGGCAATCGCGCTGACGGCCAACGTCAAATCTGTTTCGATTAGCAACAGCCGAGGCGATATAATCGGCCATCGCGTTCTTGAAGAACTGTCTTTGAACGATCCGAAACTGGTGATCAAACAGGTTTGCGAGGCCGCTGAGGCCCTACTGAAGACGTGCACCATTGAACGTTCGCGGCTTGTCGGCTGTGGCGTATCGGTGGCAGGCGTGGTCGATCCGGAAACGGGCTTTTTGGTCACTTCGGAACCGTTGGGATGGAAGAATGTTGAATTGGGCACGGCATTCTCGGCGGCGCTAGACATTCCGGTTCGCGTTGAACGGCGACCTGTAGCCTTGCTCACTGCCGAGATGTGGAGAGGTGCAGCCCGAAGACTGGACAATATTGTTCTGATCAACAATGGCTTATGGCTTGGCGGCTGCGTTGTGGCGGATGGTCGGGTGCTGACCGGACCAGCCAACTCAGTCGGCCAGATTGCCCATATGGTAGTCGGAGGCGACGACACGTTGTGTTCCTGTGGCCGCAGGGGCTGTTTAGATGCCACTGCGTCGGGCATATCCATTCTGCGTAAACTTAAGCACCTGAACGTGGCTGGCAGCACCGCAGATGACGAGCCCGGGGATCGCCTGCGCAGCTTGGCACGTTACACCGGCATTGATCATCCTGAAGTGCAAGCCGCTTTTCGTGGCGCCGGGTGTCAAATGGGCCGGGCTGTCGATTGCCTTTTTGCGCTGCTGCAGCCCGAGCTGATCCTGCTTGCCGGAGAAACCTCACGTCACCCGGCTTTTCTCGCCGGTGTGCATGAAACCTTGGCCGCCTCACGTCCAGGCGAAGCCGAGTGGCCGGTGAAGGTGAGCAACATCACAAGTGATCTGTCGGCTGTTTGGGTCGCGCTCGATGCGTTTGTTTTTTCTCACACCTTGAACATCGAGAAGCTGAAGGCGGCCTGAGGCGTAAAGGAGGACAGGCATATGAGGGCGTGGATAACCCCAAACTCCATCACTGGCGCAGTTTACCTGGGTCTTGGTCTCTTTCTGATGCTCGTGCTTATTCCCATTGGTATCGACGAGCCTGGAAATGTGGAATTTGCTGTCCTGGCGCCGTCCTATTGGCCCCGCGTGATCTGTCTTGTCCTTGCCGCTCTTGGCACCGGCATGCTTGTTCGCTTCTGGATCAACATGCGAAGCAGTCGGGCGGATGGCAACGCAGGGACGTCCCTGTTCAAAGGCCTTTTGCTCTGGCGTGTTGCCATCGTTATCGGAGGCTCATTTGTTCTCTACTATCTGCTGGAGCCACTCGGTTTTGTGTTGGCAGGAGCGCTCGCGCTTGCCCTGTTGTTGCTCTTTGCCGGTGAGCGCCGACCCGTCTACTTGGTCCTAATCGCCATGGGCGTGCCTACGCTGCTGTATCTGTTCTTCACGAAGGCCGCGAGTATTCCGATCCCTGCCGGCGTTCTTGAACCCATACTCGTGTGAGGACGGCAAATGTTCGACACCATCATCAGCGCCTTCACTCTCTTCGCTACCTTTGAGAATGCGATCGCCCTTTTTATTGGCGTGGTGTTCGGTGTCGTCATCGGGGCCATTCCCGGAATGACAACGCCCATGGGTGTTGCGCTTGCCCTGCCTTTCACGTTTACGATGCAGCCGGTAACGGGCATCCTACTACTGCTCGGCGTCTACAAGGGCGGTTTGTACGGTGGCTCCATCACCGCAATCCTCATAAATGCGCCTGGAACACCTGCAGCATCGTGTACTGGGCTGGATGGCTACCCGCTCGCCAAGAAAGGCGAGGCCCGGCGCGCGCTGGACATGGCGCTGTATGCATCCTGTACGGCTGATTTCA
The DNA here is from genome assembly GCA_039180225.1 of Pseudomonadota bacterium. Lineage (GTDB taxonomy): Bacteria > Pseudomonadota > Alphaproteobacteria > Rhizobiales > CAJQND01 > JAAEUE01. The sequence goes on along the minus strand of JBCDDQ010000125.1, from coordinate 8,525 downwards.
TCTCTAATCTCTCCCTGATTTTCTTGGCGGGGCTCCTCGCGAGTTTTGCCTTAAAGTTTGGGCCGCCGGAGTTCTTCACGTTGATCGTCTTTTCGCTCACGATCATTGCAGGCGTGTCCGGTGATGATCTTCTGAAAGGGCTCGGATCGGCCTGTCTCGGCCTAGTGCTCGCCACCATCGGATTGGATCTGGTTTACGGCTCCAATCGGTTCATTTTTGGCGAATACCAGCTGATGAGTGGGCTTAACTTCATTCCGGTTCTTATTGGATTGTTCGCACTGCCCGAGGTGTTCAACTTTTTCGCCAGCAAGGTCAGACCTCACGAAGTGTCGGCCTTGGCCGGACTGTCTGCATCCTTTGCCGACTACGCCAAGAACCTTAAAAGCATTATCCGCGGCAGCGTGATCGGCGTCAGCCTTGGAGCTATTCCTGGGATCGGAGGCGCTCCGGCTGCGTTCCTTTCTTACAGCGAGGCCAAGCGCACATCACCCAGAGGTGACAATTTCGGCAAGGGTGAACTGGAGGGTGTCGCTGCAGCCGAGGCGGGAAACAACGGCGTTGCAGGCGCAACACTTATACCCCTCCTGGCGCTGGGTGTGCCTGGCGACATCATCACGGCCATTATCCTCGGTGCGTTCATGATCCACGGACTTCGTCCGGGGCCGCTGCTTTTCCAGGATAATATCAACCTGATCTATGCACTTTTCATGGGGATAATGCTGAGCTCCGCCTATCTTTTTGTGGTGGGAAAACTCTCCATCAGAGCCATTGCCAAAATTGCCGATGTACCTCACCGGATCCTTTTTCCGGTGGTGTTGATCCTCTGTGTGTTTGGCGCCTATGCAATCAATAATACGATTTTCGATGTGCTGGTCATGTTCATTATGGGCATCGTAGGGTACGGCATGAGGCTGCTGGGCATTCCGGCCGCACCCTTCCTCATTGCCTTTATCCTGGGTCCCTTATTGGAAGACAATTTCCGTCAATCGCTGCTTTTGGGTAAGGGAGATTTCACTATCTTTGTGCGCAGCTACATCACCTGGTTCTTCTGGGCCCTCACGGCATTGACGGTGGGTGCCATGGCCTATCAGAGGATTAAAGGCAAGAAGAACGTACTCGCGGAGAACTGAATTGAGCAGCGCGCCAATCTTCACCTTTGCCATCATCACGGACACGCACATTCGTCCACCAGCCGGAGACCAGTCCTCTCCATTTCCCGTGAATGATCTGGCCAATGGCCGCGCACGCTATGCCGTGGCCGCTATCGCTCGGCACAGGCCGGCATTTACGGTGCATCTCGGTGATATGGTCCACCCATTACCTCATCTGCCAACCTACTCGGAAGCCGCAGAGGAAGCCTTGCGCATATTTGAGCCGCTCGGTGAAGATGTTCACTACGTGCCGGGTAATCATGACATTGGTGACAAACCAATGGCCGGTTCGCCCGCAGGGCCGGTGACTGAGGAAACCGCAGGTCTTTATGAGAAATTCTTCGGGCAGGATTGTTTCAGCTTTGAACACTCAGGAACCCGCTTCGTTGTCATTAATTCTTCTCTGGCCGGAACAGGAAATGGGTTGGAGAAAACACAAAGACAATGGCTGGAGCAGGAGCTTGCCGAGAACGCGGACGAGCGGTTGTTTCTCTTCTCTCACTATCCTCCTTTCATAAACTCCGCTGACGAGCCGTTGCACTACGACAATTATGAGCAAACCAGTCGCGCCTGGCTACTGGATCTGGTGGAGGAGCACAACGTCGAAGCCGTGTTCTGCGGCCACGTCCACCAGTTCTTTTACAACCGCAGTGGCGGTGTGAAACTCTACTGCTTGCCACCAACCAGCTTTATCAGACAGGACTATAGCGAGCTTTACTCTGTGGAACCGGCACCGGAGTTCGGGCGCAATGATGTCGGTAAGTTCAGCTATACCTTGGTGGATGTTTATGATCAGGGACATCGGTTGCGCCTTGTTCCCACACAGGGCCGCAGCCTTGAAGCCGGTGAGGCACTTGCTGTCAAAGATCCGGTTGCTGTGCGCCCTTCAGCCGCTCCGCTCGCGGTTCACTTGCGCCACGCCTGGGCTCGCGCAGTGGACCTACCCTACAATGGCCCCATGGAGGAGTTCGGCCGAAAGCGTGCGCGAGATGATTATCCTTTGCTGCGCCTTTGGCAAATGGGTATTACCAGTGTCCGCACGCCGCTCAGTGATCTGGTCGATCCCGAATACGGCCCCCGGATCAGAGACTGGGCGGCGACAGGCATCAGCTTCTGCTTGTTTCACTCAGGCGTGCCAAGTGCTGAGCTTTGGGTAGAGTGTAAGAACAGCGCGTCCTACATTGATGCGGTGGAATTTGTTTCTGGCACCGGCGACATGTCCGATCTCGCAGAGGGTCTTGCACAGTTTGATCCGGACGGTGGGCCAGATGTGCAGATCGGCAAGTATCACTCTTCAGCGCATGAAGCGAAAAGCGGTTCGAGATTTGCTCATAGTGTCAGCCCGGGCTTCATGTGGGCGGAGCGCCATGCTCTGCTGGCGTCTTTGAAGGATAATGATCGGCACAGTGCGGTGAAGGGGGTAAGCTACCAGATAAATCTGGACGATGATCTCGTTGCCCAATTGCTTGAAATGAACAACTGGTCTCGTGAAACCGGCTATCGGAGCCACGCAATCATTCGCCTTGCAACCACAAACCCGGCTGAGCCTAATTTTGATGACAAGGTCATAGATGAGCGCATTCAACTGGCCTTACGGTCGGTCAAGAACACGCCTCTTGTTTCACTTCAGTTGGACGTTTTCAGTGACGTCGACCGCGGTTATCACCCACGCTACGGGTTGATAGACCGTCGCTCAAACTTTCGCCCAGCCGGACTGAACTTAGCGCGCAGATAACTGCCATTGCGGTTTCCGAATGAGCTCAGAGTTCTCTGGCCCGCACTTGGCTAATTGTTGTGCATTGCAAAATCTTTTGCCTAATAGATAACCTCGCACACGTTCGCCAAATCAAATCAGTCGAGCGAGGAATTCGAAAATAACTAATTAATATCAATGAGTTAGAGAATTTATGTTCCAACAAGAAGAATTGGCATGCTGATTGAAATGCCATTGTGCATTGCAACTTACTATCGGGAGCTCCGTCATGCCTAAATCTCGCTTTCTCAGCACCAGCTTCAAGTCCACCCTAGCCGCGGCAGCACTGCTGTCGTCCTCGGCACTGGTCTCCGCCGAAGAAACCATCAAGGTAGGCATCCTTCACTCCTTGTCTGGAACCATGGCGATTTCAGAAACCACTCTGAAGGACGTCATGCTCATGCTGATCGAAAAGCAGAATGAGAAGGGCGGACTGCTCGGCAAAAAACTTGAACCCGTGGTGGTGGATCCCGCATCGAATTGGCCGCTGTTTGCAGAGAAGGCTCGGGGATTGATCGAGAAGGACAAGGTTGCTGCAGTCTTCGGGTGCTGGACTTCCGTGTCGCGTAAGTCAGTCTTGCCGGTTTTCGAAGAGCTCAACAGTCTTCTGTTTTACCCAGTGCAGTATGAGGGCGAGGAAAGCTCGAAAAACGTCTTCTATACCGGCGCCGCACCAAACCAGCAGGCGATACCCGCTGTCGACTATCTGATGAGCGAGGAAGGTGGCAGCGTAAAGCGTTGGGTACTCGCGGGCACTGACTACGTCTATCCACGTACAACCAACAAGATCTTAGAGGCTTACCTAAAGTCCAAGGGCGTCGCTGCGGAAGACATCATGATCAACTATACCCCGTTCGGGCATTCGGACTGGCAAACGATCGTCTCGGATATCAAGAAATTTGGCGCAGCGGGCAAAAAAACCGCCGTAGTGTCCACCATCAATGGTGATGCAAACGTGCCGTTTTACAAGGAACTGGGTAACCAAGGGGTCTCCGCTGAAGACATTCCCGTGGTTGCCTTCTCAGTGGGTGAGGAAGAGTTGGCAGGCTTGAGCACCGCGCCGCTCGTGGGTCACTTGGCGGCCTGGAACTATTTTCAAAGCGTTGAGGCTCCGGTGAACGCCAAGTTCGTGAACGATTGGAAGGCCTTCATCAAAGACGAAAAGCGCGTAACCAACGATCCTATGGAAGCGCACTTCATCGGTTTTAACATGTGGGTTGAGGCAGTGAAGAAAGCTGGCACCACGGATCCCGACGCGGTTGGCGAGGCCATTATCGGGGTCACAGTGCCCAATTTGTCAGGCGGATTTTCTGCCATGATGCCCAACCATCATATCACCAAGCCGGTACTTATTGGTGAGATCCAAGAGGATGGTCAGTTCGAGACGGTTTGGCAAACGTCCGGACAGGTCGTTGGAGATGCCTGGTCGGATTATCTGCCGGGCTCCAAGGATCTGATCTCTGATTGGAGAAAGCCCTTGTCCTGCGGCAACTTCAACGTGATGACTGGAAAGTGCGGCGGACAAGGCAACTAGGCGCAAGGTCCTCTTGCGTCTGAGTGAGGACGGCGGCGCGGTATGTTCCCCCCCAATAAGTGCCGCGCCGCCACTCCCTAGATTTTCCTCGTTGCTCACCAGTCGGACATCATGAAGCTCGCGCGATTATCTTGCATCGTTTTTCTGTGCCTCCTCGCATTTGTCAGCCCATTGGCGGCCGATGAGTTTCCGCAAGCATTGTCCGGCCTGGCCGAAAAAAGCTTTAAGAAGAGATTGGGAGCAATCACAGCGATCGCTGAGAGCGGGCATGAGCGCGCGCAGGCCGTCTTGGAGGCACTCTCCAAGCGAAAGCTTTACGTGGCCAATCCCGGCAAGCGGTTCGTAATCAAGACAGAAGACGGAGGATTCCAGTTGGCTGCGACCGGGGCGCCGGCTGGAGAGATTGCAGAATCTGCCCTTAAGCGCGTTAAGACCAACAACCGCTTAAGAAAAGTTATCCGGAATGCCCTTGGTACACTGACGCTGCGCGCGCCCGATCCAGCGCGCCGGTTAGCTGCAGCTCAAACCATATTTGCGTCCCGTGATGCCTCTGCGCTGCCGCTCCTCAATGCTGCTCTCAAGGAAGAGACCGATCCACAAGTGCGCGCAGTAATGGAGCGCGCCCGAGCAGCCTCAATGCTCATGGGTTCCGCGGACGAAGCAGATAAGCTGGAGGCGATCTCGACAATCCGCCAAATGGGGAACCGGGAAGCAATCGCACTCCTCTCCACATTTGGATCAGCGGCCGAGGGTGCTGAAAAGGTGGCCGTAACCAAGGCCATAGCTGAAATTGAACGGACTTTGACTCTTTGGTCTGGCGCGCAGAACGTGGTTTACGGCTTAAGCTTGGGTTCAGTTTTGCTTCTGGCCGCGATTGGCCTTGCCATAACGTTCGGCGTGATGGGGGTTATCAACATGGCGCATGGCGAAATGGTGATGATCGGGGCTTATGTCACCTTTGCGGTTCAGGAGTTGCTGCGTACATCTTTTCCAGGGCTGTTCGACTGGTCATTGCTGTTTGCGATCCCATTGGCATTTTTGGTCAGCGGTTGCGTCGGTATCGCTCTGGAGCGCGGTGTCATTCGCTTTCTCTACGGTCGTCCTTTGGAGACACTGTTGGCCACCTGGGGAGTTTCACTCATCCTGCAGCAAGCCGTCCGCACGATCTTCGGACCCAATAACCGGGAGGTTGGCAACCCGAGTTGGATGTCCGGTTCGCTCGAACTGGGCCAGCTCGCGTTAACCTGGAACCGCCTTTACATCATCGTGTTTGCGCTGCTGATTTTCACAGGTCTCTATGCTGCCATGCGGTGGACCAGCTTTGGCTTGCAGATGCGCTCGGTGGTGCAAAACAGGCAGATGGCGGGCGCCATGGGCATTCGAACCAAATGGATCGACGCCCTTACATTTGGGCTGGGATCGGGCATCGCGGGCATCGCTGGGGTTGCCATTAGCCAGATTGACAACGTTAGCCCAAACCTGGGGCAGAGCTACATCATTGACAGCTTCATGGTGGTTGTATTCGGCGGTGTCGGAAATCTCTGGGGCACGTTAGTGGGGGCCATGACCCTTGGCGTCGCAAATAAGTTTCTGGAGCCTTATGCCGGCGCCGTGTTGGCAAAGATCTTCGTTCTGGTCTTCATCATCCTGTTCATCCAAAAGCGCCCGCGTGGTCTATTCGCTCTTAAAGGTCGGGGTGCTGAAACATGATCTTGCGACTTATGTCTCGCTCCCTCGATCGCTGGAGCTATGGTTTACTGGCGGTGCTGGTGCTTATGTCCATCATCCTCCCGGCGCTGCATCTGCTGGTGCCGCCAGGCTCTTTCTTTCATGTTTCCGGTTACGCCATCGGCTTGATGGGCAAATATCTCTGCTTTGCCTTGCTTGCCCTGTCGGTTGATCTGATCTGGGGATTTTGCGGCATTCTTTCCTTGGGTCATGGGGCGTTTTTTGCTCTCGGTGGCTATGCCATGGGCATGTATTTGATGCGCCAGATCGGATCGCGGGGTGTTTATGGTCATCCCGAGCTACCTGACTTCATGGTGTTTCTAAATTGGGAGGAGCTTCCTTGGTTTTGGTTGGGTTTTGATAGCTTTGCCTATGCTGCTCTCATGATTGTTGCGGTGCCGGGCGTCCTGGCCTTTGTGTTTGGCTGGTTTGCGTTTCGCTCTCGCGTGACCGGGGTCTATCTCTCGATCATCACCCAAGCCCTGACTTACGCGCTTATGTTGGCGTTTTTTCGCAACGACATGGGATTTGGCGGCAACAATGGTTTGACTGACTTCAAGGATGTCCTGGGCTTCTCGCTACAGGCGCCTGGAACCAGAGCGGCTCTGTTTTCTGCGTCCGCGATTGCTCTGGGGTTTGGTTTTGTGGTCTGCCGGCTCATCACGCGTTCTCGTGCGGGCAAGGTGTTGGAGGCGATTAGAGATGCGGAGAGCCGGGTGCGTTTCTTGGGGTACCGGGTCGAACGCTACAAGCTAGCTGTGTTTGTGATCTCTGCTTGTCTGGCCGGAATTGCCGGAGCGCTTTATGTGCCTCAAGTGGGCATCATAAACCCCGGTGAATTCTCGCCCGCAAACTCAATTGAGATCGTCATTGCAGTTGCCGTTGGTGGACGCGGCACCCTGTTCGGGCCGATTGTTGGAGCGATCTTGGTGAACTTCGCCAAATCCTGGTTCACAGGGGCATTGCCGGAGCTTTGGCTGTTTGCACTTGGCGGACTGTTTATCGCTGTAACCTTGTTTCTGCCCAAGGGCATTGTTGGGCTCGTTCAGGCTCACTTGGGGCGGCTCTCTGCGCCAGCGGTCATCACCCCTCCGACGAAACCATCTGCGGAAGCCTCAACCAGATGAGCGTTGCCGCCAACTCGATACTCTACCTTGATGGGGTAACGGTCAGCTTTGACGGGTTTCGCGCACTGAACTGCCTGTCATTGGTTGTAGAACCCGGCGAAATGCGCGCCATAATTGGACCCAATGGGGCGGGCAAGACAACAATGATGGACGTCATCACTGGCAAGACCCGGCCGGACGAGGGGGATGTCAGGTTTGACGGCTCGATTGATCTGACAAACCTGGATGAGGCAGAGATTGCCGGTCTGGGCATCGGGCGCAAATTTCAAAAACCAACTGTTTTCGAGCACCAAACCGTAGAAGAGAACCTATCGCTCGCACTAGCCGGTACCCGCGGTGTTCTCGAGAGCTTCTTGTGGTTTGCTTCGGCCAAGAGCACTGAGCGGATCGATGAATTGTTGCAGACCATTCGTTTGACCTCCCTGCGCGATGCTCTGGGATCATCCCTGTCACATGGTCAGAAGCAGTGGCTGGAGATTGGGATGTTGCTGGCACAAGATCCAAAAGTTCTGCTTGTAGACGAACCGGTGGCAGGGATGACGGATTCAGAAACCGAGCAGACCGCTAGGTTGTTGCGTGAGATTGCCAAGGATCACTCTGTTGTGGTGGTAGAGCACGACATGGCTTTTGTGCGTGATCTTGATGTGAAAGTCACCGTGTTAGCGGAAGGGTCGGTGTTGGCAGAAGGCTCTCTTGATGCGGTGAGCGCGAACGAAAAGGTCATTGAGAGTTATCTGGGGAGGTAGGCATGCTGCGCGTATCAAATCTTGATCTCTCTTATGGTGCAGCGCAAGCCCTTCGCAACGTAAGTGTTGAGGTGCCTGCCGATCAGGTCACGTGCGTGCTGGGCCGAAATGGTGTGGGCAAGACAAGCCTTCTGCGCGCAATCATTGGGCAAGTGACTCCACAGCATGGCGAGATCGTCTGGCAGGGTGAGGACATTTCAAAAATGCCAAGCGAGGTTCGTGCCCGGCAAGGGCTTGCCTACGTACCGCAAGGGCGCGAGATATTTCCGTTGTTAACCGTGCGTGAAAATCTCCAAACCGGTCTGTTCATAAGGCCGCGCCGGGAGCGCACAATCCCGGAAGAGGTCTTTGATCTGTTCCCGGTGTTGAAGAAGATGCAGAAGCGACGCGGTGGAGACTTGTCAGGGGGGCAGCAACAGCAATTGGTCATCGCACGGGCCCTGATTACCCAACCCAGGTTGCTGATTCTCGACGAGCCCACTGAAG
>JBCDDQ010000124.1:0-13692 GCA_039180225.1 Pseudomonadota bacterium | reverse complement strand
CGAAAACCCGGCCTTCGGTGGGCCAAATCAGCCCATCTCCGGCGTTGCGAAGCTTGTCCGATGCACCACATCGCACTGCGCTTCGCGCCTTGGATATGGGCTGATTTGACTCCATCAAGCGTCTTCATATGACAAAGAACTGCTCTAAGGAATGGGCACAATAGATCACAAAGATACCTCCCGCTCGCCCTCATCCCGGCGCGCCGACGCCCAATGTGGCGCCTATGTTCATGGCTCCGGATCGCTCCCAGATCGGGGCGGTTCTGATGCGAACCAACGATAGGAGTAGACCTGATGAAGAAGGCATTTATCACCGCTGCAGCGCTTGCGCTCTTGGCTGGCCCCGCTCTGGCAGGCAGCTTCGAACAAGACGCCAAGATGATCCAGGACACGGCCCAATCTGCACAAATCTCTGATGCGGACAAAGCCAAGGTCATGGAATTGACCGCTGTGGCGAAGGCGCAAAATGATGCCGGCCAAAGCGACCAGGCCGCTGCAACCCTGCAACAGGCCAAGCAGCTGCTCGGCATCAACTAGCCGCGTATAGACCTCCACCATGTGAGGCAAGGGCAGGGCGCCGCGCCGGCGCCTTGCTCTTTGCGCTGCGTTACTGCGAGGCGATGATGGCGCCCAAGAGGGCGCTCCAATCAGGCGGCTTCTGGCCCGTCTTGCTCATGGCTTGTGCGCCAAAGTAGAGATTGGTGATGGCGATTGCCTGCTGCGAGAGCGGAGCCTCGTCGTTGGCGCCCAGGGCATGGGCAAAGGCTTCCTGCAGCTTCTTGCTCATCGCCGCGGTCAATTGCGCCACCTCAGGATCAGACGGTGCGAGCTCCACCATGGCATTGCACACCAGACAGCCTCGCCGCTCGCTGCGCGGAGCCGACACATCGATGGCGCTTTCGAACAACCTTTCTATGCGCCGTGGGCCGTCTCCCAGTGCGGGATCGGTCAGCAGGTGCACCGCTGCGGCGATGTTGTTCTCATCATAGCGCTTGAGCGCTTCGATATAGACCGACCGCTTGTCGCCGAAGGCCTTGTAGAAAGACCCTCTGGTCAGCCCCATCGCCTTAAGAAGATCCGGCAGGTTCGTGGCGCCATAGCCCTGGCGCCAGAAGATCTGCATGGCACCTTCAATCGCTTCATCCAGGTTAAATTCGCGTGGCCTTGCCATCGTCCAACTCCGTCACGTTCCACTCACGCATATGTGTTTTGTACTGATTGGTTCCTAATTCTACATTGCCCTGCATCGGACAGCAAGGTTCCTCCCGAAGCTCGGCCCGATACCTCTCAAAACCCAAGCCGGAAGACGGGCACGGTCCCACGAAACGGCACAAGGAGCAAACCCATGTTGAAACCCATCCGCACCGGTCTTGCCGGCATTGTTCTGTCCACCACCTTGTTCGCATCTGCTGTTGCAGCCGGTGTTGACGTAAACGCCACCTCCACAGGGCTCGCCATCCGCGGCTATGACCCGGTTGCCTATTTCACGGTCGGCGCACCGACCCGCGGCAACTGGAAGATCAGCGCCGAACACAATGGCGCCACCTACCGTTTTGCCTCTGAGGATAACAAGAAGAAGTTCCTGGCTGATCCGGCAGCTTACGTTCCGGCTTTCGGCGGCTACTGCGCTTTTGGCACGGCCATGGGCTTTAAGTTCGACGGCGATCCCAACGTTTGGAAGATCGTGGACAACAAGCTTTATCTGAACCTCTCCAAGCCGATCCAGACCCGCTGGGAAGGTGATCTGTCCAACTTCATCAAGTCGGCCAAAACCAACTGGGTGAAAATCAAGGACGCCACGCCGGCAAGCCTGCAGAAGTAAGGCAAACCGCGTCCCCCGCTGACCGTTTCCTTTCGACGGTCGCTCACGAGCAGAGCACGCACCCCCTTCAGTGCTCTGCTCGTTTCTCTTTGGGGGGTTACTCGTCGCCGGGCACGCCGTAGGACGGCGCCTGGGCCGGATCGACGGCCCGGTTGAGATAGTCGATCATCTGCGGCTCATAGGCGGTCCAGAGGCCGCGGAGCTGACCCACCGGGTCCTCATCGTGCCAGTCCACGCGCAGATCCACCAGCGGAAACGGGTGCTGGTGCACCACCAGAAGGGCTGCCGAATGCACCGTCCCTTCCTCGCCTCCGGCCTTCAAACCCGCCTCAAGAGAGCGCAGCAGGCGTTCAGCCAAGTGGTGTTCTTCATTAAGGGCGAAGGCTTCCGTCATGGCCGCCGGCACCCCGGTATCGGCCAACAGGTTGCCCGCCGCAAAGCAGTTCTCGCCCGCAGATTCCGCATTGACCCCCAGGATGTTCGCGCCGGTGAAGCAGGCTGTACGTCCCTGGTTGTCGATCACGGTGAGCTGGCGGTAATCCAGGTTCGCGCGCCGCGACGTGATGTGATCCAGCGCCTCTTCGGCCTCAAAACCGGCTTCCAGTTCGTCCAGGAGCAGGGGCCCGAGGCCCGGGTCGGTGATGTTCTGCGTGGCCACGGCCCCCGCGCCCGCCCGGGCATGGGGACAGCGCGCGCCGACACAGATGCTGGACGTGGTGATGGCCACGCCAAAGCTGCCGGAGCGCGAGCTGCGGCCGACGATGGAAAAAGTCATGAGGGAGCTTTCTGCTGGGTGAAGAACGAGGCGCCTTTGGGATATTGCGGGATGGCGACCGAATAGGCCTCGGTGCGGATCATGCCGTTGTCCTCACCGCGCACGATCATGCCTTCATGGTGGTTGGGCACCGGGTTCGGCGTGAGCGGAATGGCGTCTGCGGCGGAATAGACTGTGATCAGCAAGGTGCGCGGATGGTCCGACAAATTGGGCGCCGACCCGTGGGCGAGGCGCGTGTGCATGAGGCAGACCGAACCGGCAGGTCCGGTGCACCGCACCGCCTTGGCCTTCATCTCACCAGCGGTGTCCTCATCGATTGCCCCGGTGAAGACCCCGTCATGCCAGATGGAGTGTAGATCGCCTTTGTGGGAGCCCGGCGCCACCTCCAGGGGGCCATTGACGTCGTTCACCTCGTCCACCATCAGGAGCGCGGTGATGATGTCGCTGTTGGTGTGGGGTGTAAACGGGAAATCCTGATGCCACTTCACTTCCGTCGCAGCGCCCGGCAGCTTGGAGTTGATCTTGTTGTGATGGTGCTTCACATCGGGCCCAATCAGGTCCGCCACCATGTCGGTCATGGCACTGTTGCGCATCACTTCGAGGCATGCGGGAGACACATCGCAGGGCGCACTGACGCGCCGCAGAGCAGGCTTTTCGGCCGTGTGCCCGTCCTCCAGGTCAAACCGGGGGCGCCCGTCAGGTGCCTCGCCATAGCTCCTGGTGTGCGCCTTACTCTCCTCCACCCAACCTGCAAAGTCTGCCCGGATGGCCGCCAACTGCTCCGGCGTAACCGCATCTGGAACGGTGAGCACGCCATCGCGCCAAAACTGATCGATCTGCTCTTGTGACAGCACTGCCATGTCTGAGCTCCCTTAGTCTGGAATAACTGCTGTGGCCTCAATTTCCATCAGCCACTCCGGGCGCGCAAGGCCGGCGACGAAGAGACCTGTCGATACCGGATGGACACCCTTCAGCCACTTGCCGATCGTGCGGTAGACCGCATCGCGATCTTCCCTGCGCACCAGGTAGACCTGGATGCGGCAGATTTGGTCCAGCGAGGAGCCGGCTTCTTCGAGCAGCCGCTTGACGTTCTTCATGGCCTGTTCGGCCTGTGCGGCCGGATCGTCGCCGCCCACCGATTGTGATGTCTCAAGGTCCTGACCCACCTGGCCGCGCACAAACACCATGGTGCCCCGCGCCTTCACGGTCTGGCACAGGTCGTTGTCCAGGTTCTGCTCCGGGTAGGTGTCCTTGGTGTTGAACTTACGGTACCGCTCATGCGCCATGGCGTCGGCCCCTCTGATGCTCTTCCTCGCTCACTGGGAAGTTTCAGAAAGAAGCTGGTTGTGTCAAATGGGAATTTCCGGCCCTGTGGGTCAGTCAACTGAAAACAGATCGTCCAGCAGGCGAGCGCCGTGGATCACTCTCGCGATTTCGATGGTCTTGTTAGAGACGCGATAGCATATCCGATAGTTGCGCTTGGTTGCGATCCTGAGACCGGGCATGATTTCATCTGCGGGCTTGCCGATTTCAGGATTTGCCAGGATCGCCTCGGTGCAAAACCTCTCAAGGTCTTGGACCAAGCGACGAGCCGCCCGAGGATTGTCTGCCGCGATGTATCGTACGATCTGCCTCAGGTCACCCAGACCAAGAGGCGAAATGACAATCCGCATACGGTGTTAATCGGATTTGGAGCGTATGCCCTTGTCAATTTCTTCGCGCAATTGATCAAACGCTTTCTTATCTAAGGTCACGGCATCCCCCCGGTCGATTTGCTCAAATCCTCGACCGATTTCCCGCTTAAGCAACCTATCGCTTGATTTATGCGCTTCGGACGGCTCTTTGATTGTGTTATCTGACATGTGCCCATCGTAACATCCCTTTTCTGTCACGAACACATCCTTCTTTTGATAGAGAAACCAGCATGTCCCAAAAGCTTGAAATCGATATCGCCGTCCAGCGCAAGGACCCGTTTGGAAAGTACTCCGAACCCGCCTATTCCGGCGTGGTCAGCTTCTTGCGCTCCAAGTACACCAAGGAACTGGACGGGGTGGATATCGCCGTCACCGGCATTCCGTTCGACACCTCCGTAACCCATCGGCCGGGCACCCGCTTCGGCCCACGCGCCATCCGCACCGCCTCATCGCAGATCGACTGGGACAGCCCCTATAATTGGGATTTTGATGTACGCGATAACATGGCGGTCGCTGATTATGGCGACATGCTGTTCGACCATGGCCGCCTGGACGAGGTGCCCGGGCTCATCGAGCAGCACATTGCCGGCATTCTGGAGAAGGCGAAAACCACGCTGACCTTCGGCGGGGACCACTTCATCACCTATCCCATCCTGAAGGCCTATGCGGCTAAGCATGGCCCCTTGTGCCTCCTCCAGTTCGACGCCCATACCGACACCTGGAACGACGAAGGCGGGGAGGGGCGCATCGATCACGGCACCATGTTTTACCATGCTGTCAAACAGGGGCTGATCGTGCCGGAACACTCCGCCCAGGTGGGCATCCGCACCAAGAACAGGGATACCATGGGCATCAACATCATTGATGCCAACGAGGTGCACCGTGAAGGCCCGGAGGCGGCTGCACGTAAGATCAAGCAGATCGTCGGCGATCGCCCGGTTTACCTCACCTTCGATATTGACGGTCTCGACCCGGCCTATGCGCCCGGCACGGGCACCCCGGTGATCGGCGGCCTCACGCCCTATCAGGCGATGACCATGCTGCGGCAGATTGCCGGGATCAACCTGGTGGGCATGGATGTGGTAGAAGTGGCGCCGGCCTATGACACCGCGGGCATCACCGCACTGGCCGGTGCGACCATTGCCTTTGAGCTTCTGTCCTTATACGCCTATCCGCATATCGATCATTCTTAAGGAAACCCCGCCCCATGTTGTCCAACTCCGCCAAAGAGCTCTGGGAACTCGACCGCAAACACCACCTGCACCCCTGGCAGCATTTTGACAGTTTTGCCGAAGAAGGCGCCCTGCTGATCGACCGGGCTGAGGGCTGCTACATTTATGGCGCGGAAAAGGGCGAGCGCTACTTCGATGCTGTGGGGGGCCTGTGGTGCACGCAGATCGGTCAGGGGCGCAAGGAGATGGCCGATGCCATCGCCGATCAGGTGATGAAGCTCGCCTACTCCAGCCCGTTCACCGACATGGGCAACACGCCCTCTGCCGAGCTGGCCGGCCGGCTTGCGGCCATGGCGCCCGGTGATCTCAACCACATGATGTTCACCCTGGGCGGCTCAGAATCGAACGACACGGCCTACCGGCTGATCCAGTTCTATCAGCGCAGCCGCGGCATGCCGACCAAGCGCCATATCCTGTCGCGCAAAGGCTCCTACCACGGCACAACGCATATCTGCGCCTCCATCGCCGGTAAGGCGGCTGACCGGGTGCCGGAGTTTGAGTATATCTCCGACATTGTCCATCATCTGTCCTACCCCAACCATTACCGGGCGCCGGACGGTATGAGCGAAGCGGAGTTCCTCGACTTTCTGGTTCAGGAGCTGGAGGATAAGATCCTTGAGCTGGGACCGGACAATGTGGCGGCCTTTTTTGCCGAGCCGATCATGGGGGCAGGGGGCGTGATCGTCCCGCCTGAGGGCTACCACAAGCGCACCCATGAGATTTGCCGCAAGCACGACGTGCTCTATGTGCACGATGAGGTGGTCACCGCCTTCGGACGCCTGGGCCACTGGTTTGCCTCAGAGGACGAGTTCGGCATCGTTCCGGACATCATCACCTGCGCCAAAGGCCTCACGTCCGGCTATCTGCCCTTGGGCGCAACCATCTATTCCGACAAGATCCACGAAGTGATCGCCGCGCCTGAGCAGAACCGGCTTTTCACAAATGGCTATACATATTCCGCTCACCCCGTGTGTTGCGCGGCGGCGCTGAAGAACCTGGAGATCATGGAGCGCGAGGACGTGCTGGCCAACGTGATGGATGTAGGGGCCTATTTCGAAGAGCGCTTGCAGAGCCTGTCTGAGCTGCCCATCGTGGGTCAGGTGCGCGGCAAGAAGATGATGATGTGCGTTGAAAATGTGGCCAACAAGGAAACGCGCGAGCTCTTCTCTGAGGAAGTCAATATCGGCAAGCGGATTGCCAACGCCTGCGACGAGATGGGCCTGATGGTACGCCCCATTGTGCATCTGAACGTCATGTCACCGCCGCTCATCATGACCCGCGATGACGTGGACTTCGTGGTGGAAACGCTCGGTAAGGGCATCATGCAGGTGACCGATGAGCTTATCGCCAGCGGCGAGTGGGCCGGCTGACGGAAGGCGCCATGGCAGACGTTCTGGTAGCGGCTCTGTACAAGTTCGTGGCCTTGCCCGACTATGAGGCCTTGCGCGCGCCTTTGCAGGCAGCGTGTGAGCGCGCCCGCGTCATGGGCACACTCCTGCTGGCGCGCGAGGGGATCAACGGCACAATAGCAGGCCCGCCTGAGGGCATTGCGGCTGTCTTGGACCATCTCAAGGCAGATCCGCGCCTATGCGATCTGGAACACAAGGAATCCTGGTCGAGCGAGATGCCGTTCCTGCGCATGAAGGTGCGGTTGAAGAAAGAGATCGTCACCATGGGCGCACCTGAGGCTGATCCCACCGCGCAGGTGGGCACTTACGTGGACCCGCAGGACTGGAACGCGCTCATTTCCGATCCTGACGTGGTGGTGATCGACACCCGCAATGCTTACGAGGTTGAGATCGGCACGTTCAAAGGGGCGGTGGATCCGGTTACCGCATCGTTCCGCGAGTTCCCGGAGTTTGTTCAGGCCAGCGCAGATCTGAAGGAAAAGCCGAAGGTGGCGATGTTCTGCACCGGCGGCATCCGCTGCGAAAAGGCCTCCTCCTACATGCTCGCCAACGGGTTCGATGAAGTCTTTCACCTGAAGGGCGGGATCTTGAAATATCTGGAAACCGTGTCGGAAGACGAGAGCCTCTGGGAAGGCGAGTGTTTCGTGTTCGACGAGCGGGTCTCCGTGACACATGGCCTGGATGAAGGCTCCTACGACATGTGCCACGCCTGCCGCTTCCCGATCACCGAGGACGACAAGCGGTCCGACAAGTACCAAAAGGGCGTCAGTTGCCCGCGCTGCTGGGCCGAAAAATCAGAGGACCAGAAGGCCCGCTACGCCGCCCGCCAACGCCAGATGGAACTGGCTGAGGAGCGTGGCGAGGTGCATTTGGGGCAGGCTGAACGGTCCTAGAAAGACACGCCCGATTCACTTTCTGAGAAATACTCTGTAAGCCTATGTGGCGAATAGGTTTTCCATCACTCATTCTCCAGAAGCTCTGGCCAGAACCCGTCTGCCTTGGCGATGTTCTCGTCAATGTCGCTGGCCCATTGGCGGCGCACGCGGGGGCTGTAGTTGAGATAGAGTTTGTCCTTCCAGATGCGCCAGGCGTAAGGGTCCACGTCCGCCACCGCATTGCGGCTGGCGGCATAGGCGCAGTAGCCGCCATATTGGGGGGGCGTACCTGGCCGGGTCCTCCAAAAACGTGGCGCGGTTCTCAGCTGAGATGAAGACCCACGTGGCGCCGTTGTAGGATGCCGAGATCTCTTTCTTGCCCTCCAGAGGCTTGCCGCCCTTCCAATAGGTCATGACGTCATAGCCGTTCATGGCAAGCTTGTTGAAGTGGCCCAGATTGACCTCAGGCGCGCCGGCATAGGCAAGGGCGGTAAACAGGGCGCTCAGCACCAGGCTCAACAGCAGCGCACCCGCGCGCCTCTGAAGACGTCTCGCTCTCACAACGCCGCCAATACGAACACCACCGTGGCGCCCGCCCCGAACGCGCTCCTGATGGCATGGAGTGAGCCCCATCTCTCCAGCAGGCTCCTGAGTTCCGGTTCAGGGGCTTTGGCCGACATGGCCTCCAGACGCCGGTTGATGGGCATGATGGCGAGCAGCGTGAAGGGCCAGTTGGCCACCAGAATGATGGCGCCAAGTCCCCACCGCATGTCGCCGGTTTGGTACCAGGCCAATAGGCCCAGCACAAACCCGATCACTGCCAGGCTCGCCTGCATCTGAAAGCCGCGGGCGTACGACGGTTTCCATTGTCGCAAGAGGGCCGCATCACCGAGCTGCATGCGCGCGGGATGCTCTGCAAGGTTGATGTAGATCGCCGCTCCGGCAAACGCCGCTGCAACGCAGATGGCAAGGAGGCCGGTTAACACCATGCGGACCGTTCGTTATGTCTAGACATATTGGTTCACCTCAATGAAGTTCGCCGTCAAGTCCAGCACATAAATCTGGTGCATATGGGGCATGGCGTAAACGCCTGCATCTGTATAGGCAATCCCGGCCCCATCGAACCGTTCCATGACAGCCTTCACGTCCCGCACCCAGAAAGCGGGGTGGCCGCCAATCGTGGGGTTGTGGGCAAACCCGTTGCGCAGCGCAAAGGTCGCGTCCGGGCGGTTGAGATGCAGGCCCCGATTGTCATCACCCAGGGGCAAAAGGGCAAGCTGGGCGGGATCCATGCTCACATCGCCCATGGTCTCCGGCACGTGCCAGGGCCCTTCGGCGATGCCGGCCACCTCGGTGAAGAAGCCAACCGCCTCGCGCACGTCGCCCACCTGCAAGTTGACGTGGTGAACGCCCCAGCCCCAGTCCCGCTCCCAGGGGTGGTCGCCATCAGTATCGTCCGCGCCGTTGGCCTGAACGAATTCGATCACGTTCAGCGAAGGATCCAGGGTTGTCAGGCTCGCGCCATCTGCGCCTTCCACGTAAGGGATCGATGCCCGGTCCAGGTTCTGCGCAACGCCATTTAAGTCGCTGAGACTGATCGCCATTTTTCGCCCACCGGCCGGGTGCACAACAACCCCATCAAGCTGGGCCACCGCGCGTTGCGGCTTGGCCAGATGCAAACCGCGCATCCCGTCGCCGAACCGGGCGCCGGTTTGCCCGTCAGAGCCACTCGCAGCCTCTGTCAGGCCGATCAGTTCGCCAAAGAACCAGCGTGCCCGTGCAATATCGTGGGCACTGAGCCCCACATGGTGAATGGCCCAACTCATTTCGTTCTCCAAGATCTGTTGTCTGTCAGCCCGCTTTGGCGAGACTCAGTTTCGCATCCGCGCGTCCATCATTTACCACGGTGACCCGGTGCATGCACCTGTAGGCTGGTAAATAGTCGGCGACCGCATAATGTTGCGTGACCCGGTTATCCCACATGGCCACCGCGTTTTTCTGCCAGCGGAAGCGCACCTGGTACTCCGGCCGGTTCATATGGTCCAGCAGATAGCCGATGAGGCGCCGGCTTTGGCGCGCGGTCAGGCCGACAATATGTTGGGTGAACCCCTCGTTCACATAGAGATAGGGCCGCTCCGTGACCGGATGGTGCATCACCACCGGATGAACCGCCGAGCCGAACCGGCCGTGGGCTTTTGTGATCTTTTCACCCGCATCCGGGCCGGTTGCGAAATTGTTGCGGAAGTCGCCCATGTCATGGACGGCCTGCAGCTCGGCCAGATCGGCCTTCATGCCAGCGGGCAGGGCGTCATAGGCGGCATACATGTTGGCCCACATGGTATCGCCGCCGCATTCGGGCACTTGGCGCGCGCTTAAGATGGACGCAAAGGGAGGGTTGGGCTTGAAGGTCACATCCGCATGCCAACCATCTGTGTCCGGGGGCGTTTTGGCATCATTGGCGAGCACCACAATGTTCTCAAAGTCATCCACGTGCGGATAGACGGGATGCGGCGGCTCCGGCTCACCAAAGGAGCGGGCGAAGCTGAGATGGGCGGCGGGTGAGAGGTCCTGATCGCGGAAGAAGATCACCAGATTGTCGATGAGGGCTTCATAAACCGCATCAAGCGTTGCATCGTCCAAGGCAGCGTTGAGGTCGATGCCAGACAGCTCTGCCCCAATCGCGGGGGTGAGCTTTGATATTTTGAGGTTTTTGACAGACATGGGCGCTCTCCTTCGTCGACCGGAGGGAAAGCGTATCCGCAGTCTCAACGACGCAGCAAGTGTGAAAATCTCAAGTATCCTTGCGGCGGGCGCCGCGGCGCTTTATTGGAACCTCAAACCTCCTCAGCAGCGAAAGGCACCCCCTCATGATCGTTAGGAGCTTGGATCAGATCTTGGATACGGAGCGCGATGTGCGCGGTGACGTTTGGGCCAGCCGGCGCTTCCTGCTGGCCGAGGACGGGGTCGGCTTTTCCCTCAACGAAACCACCATTGAAGCGGGCACCGAGCAGACCATGTGGTACAAGCACCACATCGAGGCCAACTACGTCATCGAGGGCGAGGGCTCCGTGGAGGACGTGGCCACAGGCGAGGTGTTCCCGCTCAAGGCCGGCTCCATGTACACGCTCGATAAGCACGACAAACACATCCTCAGGGCCACCACGCGCATGAAGATCGTCTGCGTCTTCACGCCCGCGCTTACCGGGCGCGAAACCCACGATGAGGACGGTTCATACCTGCCGGCCGACTAGAGCAGGATGAGTTCAGGTTGAGCCATTCGTGCTTGTCTGCGTGCGCCGCGCCCTTGCGAACGCGAGGGCCCATAGCGCGGAGGGCGCCGATAGCATGTTTGGGTCCTCGCTTTCGCAAGGACGCGGAGCAGAGACCGACCAGCGTAATGACAAATCTCGCTCTAGCGCTTGTCGAGCCAAGTGCAGATCCGCTCCATGGCCGTTTGCAGGCTCTCGTGCGAGCGCGCAAAGCAGAGCCTATACCAGCCATCTTCACCGCCAGGGCCAAAGGCGGTGCCCGGCGCCAGGCCGACGCCGGCTTCATCGATCATCCGCCGGGTGGTGGTCTCTGAGCTGTCCATGCCCTCCACCCGGAAGAAGAAGTAGAACGCCCCTTCGGGCCTTTGATACTGCACGTCGGCGCGCGCGCCCAACGTGTCCAGAACGATGTTGAGCCCGGTCTGCGCCCGCTCAACCTGCTGGGCCATAAAGGGCTCGCCCTCATCCAGCGCGACCGCAGCGGCCGACTGCATGAACGAGGCCACGCCGGACGTGTTGTACTGAATCAGGTTTTCGACCACCTGGCCGATGGACTGGGGTGCCTGCAGCCAGCCGATACGCCATCCGGTCATAGCCCAGTTCTTTGAGAACGTGTTGGCGAGGATCAGCCGCTCCTCAGGCTCGCAGCACTCAAGGAGCGATGGGGCTACGGTCCGGTTGTCGCCTTCGCCCGGATAATAGAAGCGCGAGTACACTTCATCGCCCAACAGCCAGATCCCCCGGCGGCGGCAGAAATCGCGCACGGCAATCAACTCCTCGGGGCTCGTCACCTTGCCCAGCGGGTTGGAGGGACTGTTGAGGCAGATCGCGCGGGTTTTGTCGGTTACCGCATCGAACAAGCGGTCAAGATCGAGCTGCCAGGTGCCGGCCTCAAACAGCATGGGCACTTCCACCGGCTTGATCTGCAGCATGCGCATGGGAGCGGCATAGTTCGGCCAGGCCGGGCTTGGAATGACGACCTCATCGCCCGCGCCGGCAATCGCCTGCAGCGCCAGGTGGATAGCTTGCATGCCGCCGCCGGTGACGAAATAGTTCTCCGCATCGTTCGGCACCCCGAAGAGGCGGGCATGGTAGCGGCCCAAGGCCTCGCGCAGCTGGGGAATGCCGCGCTGCCAGGTGTAGAACGTTTCGCCCCTGGCCATCGCCGCACTGGCGGCATCGCAGATGAATTGCGGCGTGGGCAAGTCGCCTTCGCCGACCCACAGCTTAATGGCATCCTCGGCCTGCCAGGCATAGTTGGCCACCCGGATGATGCCGCTTTCCGGCTCGTCACGCACATCAGGTTTCAGCGCTTGGAAGACCGGTCCAATATCCGGGCCTGAAGGAGTGTTCATCGCCATGCCATGAACCTTTTCATGTTGTGCACCGAGGAAGCCGTGCCGTTAACATTGGTCCAGACGGAATACAAGCCATTGCCTCAGCGCCCAACAAAAAAGCCCGGATGGAAACCATCCGGGCTCAAAACTCTGAGATTGATCGGGCTGCTACTTCGCCGTCTTCAGCAGGTCACGGATTTCCGTGAGCAGCGCCACATCGGCCGGCGGCTCGGCCGGGGCTGCGGCTTCTTCTTCTTCGGCTTGTTTCTTAGCGGCGTTCATGCCCTTCACCAGCAGGAACATGATCCAAGCTACAATGATGAAGGCGATGCAGTTGTTGATGAAGACGCCCACATTGATAGTGGCCGCGCCTGCATCCTGGGCGGCTTTTAGTGTTTTGAAGTCCTGACCACCCAGCGTGATGAACGTATTGGTGAAGTCCAACCCACCTGAGAAATAGCCCACAACAGGCATGAAGATGTCAGCCACGAGCGACTTCACAATGGTGCCGAAGGCCGCCCCCATAATGATGCCAACGGCCATGTCCACCATGTTCCCTTTGACCGCAAACTCTTTGAATTCTTTCAGCATAATAGTGCCTTTCTAAGTCCTTCCCTTGCCCCACAGCCGGTCGTCCGGCCGCGCGTTGGCCCCGCGCGCACACCCCCGCGTTGCCGCGCAACTTGTACAGAAAGTGGCATATTGGTTTCAAGCGCTAGTTTGCGCTTGAGCACTGAAGATTTCGGGCTGTGCTCAATTCTGGGTTTGAGACTTCAGATCGTTCAATTCTGCTTTCAGGTCCAGCGCTTCCTTGGCTTGGGCGGCCAGCTTTTGGCTGGTTTCCTTCACTTGGGCTTTCAGCGCCTTGATGCTGGCATTGGCCTCTTCAAGCTGCGCACGCTGGGTGGAAACGGCGTTCTGCGCCTCTGTGTTTGAATTTGCCAGTTGGCCCTTCAGCTCGTTGATCATGGTGGCGGCGGAAGCTTTCGCTGCGGCCAGCGCGGCCTCAGCTTCCGATTTCTGTGTGGCCAGAGCAGCTTTGAGTGTCGCCACTTCCTTGGTCAGCCCGGACGCCTGCCCTTCGGCTTTGGCGAGGTTTGCTTCAGCCTTGGCCAAGGCATCTTTCAGGCCTGATGCAGCGTTTTGAGCGTCTTGCGCCGCAGTTTGCTGTTCACCGAGCATGGCTTCGAAGCTCGACTTCTGCTCAGCCATCATCTTGCTGGCCTCATCTTTGGCGGCCGAGAGCGCGACATCTCCGCGGCTTTTGGCCTGCTCAAGG
>JBCDDQ010000123.1:0-13704 GCA_039180225.1 Pseudomonadota bacterium | reverse complement strand
GTCGCGACCCGCCGCCAGCAGCGCAGCAGGCATGAGATAAGGGTTCACGGCCCCGTCTGCGAGGCGCACTTCAAAGCGGCCATCATCTGGGATACGCACCATGTGAGTGCGGTTGTTGCCGCCATAGGTCACCGTGTTCGGCGACCAGGTGGCGCCGGATTCGGTGACCGGCGCGTTGAGGCGTTTGTAGGAGTTTACCGTCGGGTTGGTGATCGCGGTCATGGCCATGGCCGAATGCATGATACCGCCCAGGAAGTGATAGCCGGATTCGGAAATGCCCAGCTCTCCCTTGGCATCGTGGAAGTGGTTCTTCTTGCCCTTCTTGTCCCACAGCGAGACGTGGGCATGACAGCCATTGCCAGTCAGGTTGGCGAAGGGCTTGGGCATGAAGGTGGCGCGCAGGCCATGTTTCTCTGCAATGGAGCGCACCATGAACTTGAAGAATGACTGCCGGTCGGCGGTCACCAGCGCGTCGTCATAGTCCCAGTTCATCTCAAACTGGCCGTTAGCATCTTCGTGGTCGTTCTGGTAGGGGCCCCAGCCGAGCTCCAGCATCACATCGCAAATCTCGGTGATCACCTCGTAGCGGCGCATCAGGGCATGCTGGTCATAGCAGGGCTTGGACTGTGTATCCATGTTGTCGGCAATCTCCGTGCCATCTGCATTGGTGATGAAGTATTCGCACTCAACCCCGTGCTTCAGATATTGGTTATCGGCTTCGGCTTCCGCCAACACCCTTTTCAACACATTGCGCGGGGCGTGCTCAACCGGTTTGCCGTCAAGCCAGGGGTCAGCGGCCAGCCAGCCCACATCCGGCTTCCAGGGCAACTGGATCAAGCTGTTCGGATCAGGAATGGCAAACATGTCTCCATCGGACGGTGACATATCGAGCCATGCAGCGAAGCCGGCAAAACCTGCACCTTCTTCGGCCATATCGCCAATGGCCCGGGCCGGGACCAGCTTGGCACGCATCACGCCAAACAGATCCACAAATGAAATCAGAAAATATTTGATCCCGCGGTCTTTGGCTTCCTTCACCAGATTTACAGCCATCCCCTTCTTCTCCTCAAAAGTTATCTTTGGTTGATCTTGTTGGTGCCGATTATTCAGCCATTCTGTCCGGGAATCCAGCCCGTTCCTGCCAGCGGCACGCCGGCCATGGCCGCCGCCTCCACCGTGAGGGCCGCCATATCTTCCGGCTCCAGGTTGCGCACATCCGATTTGCCGTTGGCCCGCGCGAGTGTCTGGGCCTCAAGCGTCAGGACGCGCAGATAGTTCGCGAGCCGCTGGCCGCCCTTGACCGGGTCCAGCCGCTTGGCCAGTTCAGGGTCCTGGGTGGTGATGCCCGCCGGGTCGTTACCGGCCTGGAAGTCTTCATAATACCCAGCCGCTGATCCGATCTTGCGGTAATCGTCTTCATACTCAGGATCATTGTCACCAATCGCGATCAGCGCCGCTGTGCCGATCGAGACCGCATCGGCGCCCATGGCCAAGGCCTTGGCCACATCAGCGCCGGAACGGATACCGCCGGCGATCACCAGCTGCACCTTGCGGTGCATATCCAGTTCCTGGAGCGCCCTCACCGCCTCGCGCACCGCCGCTAAGGTCGGGATGCCTACATGTTCGATGAACACATCTTGCGTCGCCGCCGTGCCGCCCTGCATGCCGTCCACAACCACAACATCCGCGCCGGCCTTAACCGCAAGCGTGGTGTCATAGAACGGACGCGCAGCGCCAACCTTTACGTAAATCGGCTTCTCCCAAGCCGTGATCTCGCGCAGTTCGTGGATCTTGATTTCCAGATCATCCGGCCCGGTCCAGTCCGGATGCCGGCAGGCTGAGCGCTGGTCGATGCCTTCGGGCAGATTGCGCATCTCAGCCACGCGCTCGGTGATCTTCTGGCCCAGCAACATGCCGCCGCCGCCCGGCTTGGCGCCCTGGCCCACAACCACCTCAATGGCATCGGCTTTCCGGAGATCGTCCGGGTTCATGCCGTAGCGCGAAGGCAGATACTGATAGACCAATTGCGTGGAATGCCCCCGCTCTTCCGGCGTCATGCCGCCATCGCCCGTGGTGGTGGAGGTGCCCACCTCACTGGCGCCGCGGCCCAGTGCCTCTTTAGCATTGGCGGACAGAGAGCCAAAGCTCATGCCCGCAATGGTGATCGGGATCTTCAGCTCAATCGGTTTTTTGGCATAGCGGGTGCCCAAGGTCACCGCCGTGTTACAGCTCTCCCGATACCCCTCAAGCGGATAGCGTGACGCCGATGCGCCCAAGAACACAAGATCATCGAACGTGGGCAAAGGCCGTTTGGCGCCCCAGCCTCGAATCCGGTAGATGCCGGTGTTTGCGGCTCGCTGAATCTCGTGAATGGTGTTTTTGTCGAAGGTATAGCTTTCGCGCAAACCCCAGTTGTCATTGCTCATCTTGGTCACCCTGCCGGCGAGAAATTAGTAGGCATCGACATTGTCGACGTTGAAGTTATAGAGCTTGCGCGCCGAGCCATAGCGGCGGAACGCTGACGTCTCCACCCCTTCGCATCCGGCCGCATCCAGCAATGCACGCAGCTGTTCGTGGTGTTCGGGGCCCATATCCTTTTCGATGCAGTCGGCCCCAAGGCTCGCCACCTCGCCGCGCACATAAAGCCGCGCCTCATAGATGGAATCGCCCAGCGCGTCACCGGCGTTGCCCAGAACCACCAGAGTTCCGGTCTGCGCCATGAACGCGCTCATGTGGCCCACATTGCCTTTCACCACAATGTCGGCGCCTTTCAGCGAGATGCCGCAGCGCGCAGAGGCATCGCCATCAATCACCAACAGCCCGCCATGGGCCGTGGCGGCTGCCGACTGACTGGCATTTCCGGTCACATGCACCCGGCCGGACATCATGTTCTCCGCCAAGCCGGTGCCGGCATTGCCGTCGACCCTGACGTCAGCCTCCTTGTTCATCCCCGCGCAGTAATAGCCCACGTGGCCGTCAATGGTGACGTCCAGAGGGGAATCCAGGCCGCACGCTAAGGCGTGAGCGCCTTTCGGATTGGCAATGGAAAAGCTGCCCGCCTCAGCATCCTGCAGCGCTTGGTTGGCCTGGCGGACGGTGACCTCTTCCAGGTCGAAGTGCGTATTCGCGCCCATCAATTGTGGCTCCAGGCATAAATGGTGGAGGGTTCCGGCTCCCAAATGTTGGCATTGCGCGCATCGGGCAGTTGAGCAATGGCGCGGAACTCAGACGACATGGCCACCCAGTCATCATTCTCCGCAATCACCGCCGGCTTGCAGGCGATGGGATCGCGCAGCACGGCAAAGCCGTTCCGGACCCCGATGGCGAAGGTGTAGAACCCGTCCAAATCCTCAAGGCCGCGCTCCAGCGCTTCGTTCAGGGTATCGCCCTCGCGAACGCGCCAGGAGAGGTAGCCGGCAGCCACCTCGGTGTCATTCTCGGTCTGGAACGATTCCCCGTGGCGCCTAAGGTTCTCACGCAGGCGGTTGTGGTTGGAGAGCGAGCCATTGTGCACCAGGCAAGTGTCTTCCCCCGTTGAGAAGGGGTGGGAGCCCGCCGTGGTGATCGCGCTTTCAGTTGCCATGCGCGTATGGCCGATGGCGTGGGTGCCGGTGCGTTTGGCGAGCGCGTAGTCTTCGATCACCGCGTCCGGATCGCCAATGCCCTTATAGAGCTCGATCGACTTGCCAGCCGCCAACACGGTCACGTCAGGCGCATTGTCAATGATCCAGCGCCGGGCACCCAGGCCTTCAGCTGGGGTCGTGAAGAGGGCATGGTTGCCCACGGTCTTGACGTCAACCTCTTCGCCCGTGGCCTTGCTCAGACCTTTGGCCAAGCCGTCCCAATCTGTTTGATTGGTCTTGGATAGAAGGGTAATTTTGGTCCCTTCGGCCTCATCGCCATACACCGCAAAGCCCGCAGAATCCGGGCCCCTGTCGCGCATTTCTCGCAACATCAGGGCGGTCAGGCGCCCCAGATCCTGCTCAAGCTCTTTGTTCTTCAAGAACAGGCCAACAATTCCGCACATATCCGGCTCCCAAATGAGTTCCAGATGACCTTGGCATCATTGGGCCGCGGCGTCAATAAAGGGAATAAATGTTTCCTATGAGGAAATATTTGAAATGTCGGCAAAAGCAGTCAGATGGTGATCTGCGGTCCCGAATAGGGCATCGATCATGGTGAGGCGCTTGAAATAGTGCCCGGCGGCATATTCATCGGTCATCCCGATGCCACCATGAAGCTGAATTGCCTGCTGGCCCACGAACTTGCCGGCCTTGCCGATTTGCACTTTGGTGGCCGTGGCTGCTTGGGCCAGGGCCTCATCGCCCGCATCTGCCGCCTTGGCCATGCGGAATACCATGGCCCTGGAAAGCTTGTGGGCCATGAGCATCTCAGCCGCCCGGTGCTGCAGGCTTTGGAATGTGCCAATTGGAGCACCGAACTGTTGGCGGGTTTTCAGATACTCGAAGGTGAGTTCGTTCAATGCGCCCATGGCGCCAACGGCTTCTGCGCCAAGCGCAATCATGGCCCGCTGCACTGTTGCCGCAATAACCGGATAAGCCGCGTCCGCCTCGCCCATCAGCGCAGAAGCGTCAACCTCCACATTCTCCAAGGTGAGATCAGCTGCCCGGTGGCTGTCCTGCGTGCCGTAGGCGCGAATTGAGAGCCCTGCCGCATCCGGCGCCACGCAGAGGAGCGACAGGCCCTTTTCCTCGCGCTGGCCGCCGCTGGTGCGGGCGCTGACCACCAGCATGTCCGCATCCGCAGCGCCAAACACAATGCTCTTTTGCCCGCTGAGCGTGAAGCCGCCTGAGCTGGCTTTGGCCTCGGTCTTCACATCCGGCAGGTTGTACCGCGACTGCCGTTCGGTATGCGCGAAGGCCAGCTTCATCTGCCCTTCGGCCACTTTGGGCAGGATGTCCGCCTTGTGCGCGTCACTTCCGGTCTCCGCGACCAGCTGAGCGCCGAGGAGCACCGTGGCAAGATAAGGTTCCACCACCAGCCCGGTGCCAAAGCCTTCCAGCACCACGGCCACATCGCTCAGCGATCCGCCAAGCCCGCCATGCTCTTCCGGCAAAGGGAGCGCCAGCCAGCCCAGTTCGGCGAAGGTGGACCAATTCTCCGCAGCATAGCCGGTGCCCTGTGCGACCCAACCCTTGCGTTGCTCAAAGCCATATTCATCCGCAATGAAGCGCTCCACGCTTTCCTTCAGCAAGCGCTGCTCGTCACTCAGCATTATGTCCATAAGGCTACAGGGTCCATTCAAAGGCCAAGGATCATCTTGGCGACAATGTTCTTCTGGATCTCATTGGTTCCGCCGTAGATCGAGGTCTTGCGGAAATTGAAATAGTGGGGTGCGATGGGCGCGGCATAGTCCGGCCCGATAGGCTCCTCATTCCAACCGTGCTCAAGCGCTTCGGGCACAAACGGGTGGGCGTAATTGCCGACCGCCTCAAGCAACAGCTCAGATATGGCCTGTTGAATCTCTGTGCCCTTGATCTTCAGGAACGAGGATTCAGGGCCTGGTTTGCCGCCCGCGCTCTGCTCGGCCAGCACCTGCAGAACAAGGGATTCCAGCGCCAGCAGGTCAATTTCGATGGCCGCCGCCTTCTCCCGGAATTTCGGATCGTCCAGCAATGTGCCCTCGCCCACCGGCTCAGAAGCTGCGATCTTGCGCACCTCCGCCAGCTGACGCCGAGAGCGGCCGATTGTGGCCATGCCCGTGCGCTCATAGCCCAATAGGAACTTGGCATACGTCCAACCCTTGCCCTCTTCGCCGATCAGGTTTTCAGCCGGCACGCGCACCGCGTCAAAGAACACCTCGTTGATCTCACAACCCCCATCAATGGTGCGGATGGGTTTCACCGTAATGCCCTCAGATTTCATATCCATGAGCAGAAACGAGATGCCCTCCTGGCGCTTGCCCTCAGAGGAGGTGCGCACCAGGCAAAACATCATGTCGGCATGTTGGGCGAACGTGGTCCAGGTCTTGGCCCCGTCCACCACGTAATGATCGCCCTCCCGTACCGCCTTGGTTTTCAGAGAGGCCAGGTCCGACCCCGCGCCCGGCTCAGAATAGCCCTGGCACCACCAGTCCTCGCCGCTCAAGATCCGCGGCAGATAATGGGCCTTCTGTGCCTCATTGCCGAAATTCATGATCACCGGTCCCACCATGGCCAGGCCGAAGGGCAGAATGGGCGGTGCGTAGGCCGTGGCCAGTTCGTCATCGAAAATGTGCCGCTGCATGGGCGTCC
The DNA here is from genome assembly GCA_039180225.1 of Pseudomonadota bacterium. GTDB lineage: Bacteria > Pseudomonadota > Alphaproteobacteria > Rhizobiales > CAJQND01 > JAAEUE01. Next base: position 7,450 of record JBCDDQ010000123.1, on the reverse strand, counting down.
ACCCCGCGCCGCCATATTCCTTAGGCCAGCCGGGCGCAATCCAGCCCTTGGAATAGAGGATCTTGTGCCAGTCCAGGAAGTCGGCGCGGCTCAAATGCTGCCCTTTCTCCACCTTTTGGCTCAGAGCATCTGGCAGGTTATCGCGCAAGAAGGCACGCACTTCGTCGCGGAAGGCCAGTTCGTCGGGGGTCAGTTCCATCATCATTGTTTCGGTCATCCTCGCCGGGCTGGGAGCTCATATATACGCACAGTCTTTGAACGTGTCCTCTCCCTTCTGGTTCACACGGGAAGAAAAAGCCGCCCCAAATGCACTCCGCACGCTCTCCTTCCGGTTGTTTGCGACCTCAACTCGTGCCACTTTGGAGCCAGCAAAAGAGCCGGGAGAAACGGCATCATTTCGTCATTTGCCTGCGTAACGGGAGGATATGTCATGAGAACTCTAACAGGTCTTATTCTGGGGGCATTGATTGCGCTTTCCAGCGCGGTGGCCGCCTGGGCGGCCGATACCGTGAAGATCGCCTTCATTGATCCTTTGTCCGGCCCTTTCGCCGCCACTGGTGAGCAGGGCCTGGTCCATTACCAGTTTGCCGCAGAAGAGCTGGTGAACAAGAAAGGCGGTGTTCTGGGTGGCAAGAAGTTTGAGATCGTGCCGTTCGACAACAAGATCAGCCCCAAGGAATCCCTGATTCAGCTGAAAGTGGCCATCGATCAGGGCATCCGCTTCATCGCGCAAGGCAACTCTTCAGGCGTGGCCAATGCGCTCACCGATGCCATCAAGAAGCACAACCGGCGCAATCCGGACAAACGGGTGATCTTCCTCAACTATTCCGCCGTTGACCCGGCGCTCACCAACGCCAAGTGCAACTTCTGGCACTTCCGCTTTGACGCCAACGCCGACATCAAGATGGACGCGCTGACAGACATCATCGCCAAGTCCGATGACATCAAGAAGATCTATCTGATCGGCCAGGATTACTCGTTCGGTAAGGCGGTGGCAGCCGCTGCGGTGAAGTATCTGGGCGCCAAGCGGCCCGACATTGAAATCGTCGGCAACGAGTTGCACCCCATCGGCAAGGTGAAGGACTTCACCCCCTATGCCCGCAAGATCATGGCCTCCGGCGCGGATGCGATCATCACCGGAAACTGGGGGTCCGACATGGTGGGCCTTGGCAAGTCGGTGATCGCTTCAGGCTTCAAGAAGCCGATCTACACCTACTATGCCGCCTCCACCGGCATCACCAAAACCTTCGGCGCCGACGGCAAAGGTCCGCTGAAACTGGTGCAGGAAGGGGCCCTCAATCCTGTCCCCTCTGAACGCATGGCAGAATACATGAAGGCGTTTAAGACCAAACATCCCGGCAAGGACATGGGCCAGCCGCGCATTGCCAATGTGATCGAGATGTTGGCCAAGGCCATCGACAAGGCGGGCAGCGCCACGGATATGGTGGCCGTGGCTACGGCGCTTGAAGGCATGGAGCATGACAGTATTTTCGGCTCCAAAATCATCATGCGCGCCAAGGACCACCAGGCAATCCAGGATGTGCACATCAAGGCGCACACCGATGAGGGCATCGAGTTTGATCTGGACAATTCCGGCTTTGGCCTGAAAGTGGAATCCACGGTGAAAATGGCCGCTGCCGACAGCGAAACCACCTGCAAGATGAAGCGCCCTTAAACGGGCGCTCGTCGCGCCGCGTTGTGAGGGTCTAGAAGAGGGCGCCGGTGTCGCTTGTCCTGGTCAATCTGCTCGACGGTCTGGTGACCGGCCTGTTGCTGTTTATGCTGTGCAGCGGCCTCACCTTGATCTTCTCCATGATGGGCGTGCTCAACTTCGCCCACGCCTCCTTCTATATGCTGGGCGCCTATTTCGGCTATCAGATCAGCACCTATGTGGGCTTCTGGCCCGCGCTGTTGATTGCGCCAGTGATCGTGGGCGTGGCCGGAGCGCTGGTGGAGCGTTATGGCCTCAGACGCGTGCACAAGTTCGGCCACGTGCCCGAACTGATCTTCACCTTCGGCCTTGCGCTGCTGATTGAAGAGGTGGTGCAGTTCTTCTGGGGCAAGAGCCAGATGGCGTTTGAGGAGCCGGAGATCTTGAAGTTTGCCGCCTTCTCCATCGCCGGCAATGCCTTCCCCGCCTACAAGGTGTTCATGATCTTCGTGGCCGTGGGGATCTTCCTGGTGCTGCTCTATATCCTCACCCGCACCCGGGTGGGCCTGATCATCCAGGCGGCCCTCTCCTATCCGGAAACCGTCCAGAACCTCGGTCACAATGTGCCGCTCGTCTTCATGGGCGTGTTCGGCGTGGGCACGGCGTTGGCCGGCCTTGCCGGAGTGATCGCAGGCCCCGTGCTCGGCACCTTCCCCGGCATGGCGGTGGTGCTGGGGACGATTGTCTTCGTCACCATCGTGGTGGGTGGGCTCGGCTCGCTCTGGGGGGCGCTGGCAGCCTCGTTGCTGATCGGCTGGCTGCAAACATTTGCAGCCTCCTACAACGTGACCATGCGCGATGTGCTGTTGACGCTGGGCTTGACTGAGCCGGCAGATCTTGCAGCCAGCGCGCTCCGGGATCTGTGGACCCTCACCCTGCCCCAGATCGGTCCGATCCTGCCCTATCTCTTGATGGTGCTGGTCCTGGCGTTCCGGCCCCAGGGCCTCTTCGGGAAGCGGGAAACATGAACACCGGCTTACGCCCTCTGGCCCCCTGGGGCTTGGCGGCCCTGGTGCTCGCCGTGCTGCCGCTGATCTTCGCCTCAGGTGCGGCCCTCACCGTGATGAACCAGATGGCCATCACCATCATCTTCGCGCTCGCCTACAACATGCTGCTCGGCCAAGGCGGCATGCTGTCCTTCGGCCATGCGGTCTATATGGGTCTGGGGGGCTTCTTCTGTGTGCACCTGATGAACTGGGTGGAGTATGACGACCTCTGGCTGCCTCTGCCGCTGCTGCCCTTGTTCGGCGGCCTCTTCGGTCTTGTCTTCGCCATGATCGTCGGCACGTTCTCCACCCGCCGGGCAGGCACCGTCTTCGCCATGATCTCGCTGGGGGTGGGCGAGCTCATCGCCGCCTGCTCCATCATCGTGGTCGCCTTCTTCGGCGGCGAGGAAGGCGTGAGCGGCGACAGGACCATGGGTCCCACCGTGCTCGGCCTGGACTTCGCTTCCCAGCAGGAGGTCTATTACCTCTCCGCCATCTGGTTGATGATCTCGGCTGCGGCCATGTATCTCTACTCGCGCACTCCAGCAGGGCGCATGGCCAATGCCGTGCGCGACAATGAGGAGCGGGCGGAGTTCTTAGGCTATTCCCAGCGCAAGGTGCGCTTCATGTCCTTCTGCGCATCGGGCTTCTTCGCCGGCATTGCAGGCGCGCTCTTTGCCATCAACTTTGAGATCCTCACCGAAGAGAACCTGAATCTTGCCACCTCCGGCTCGGTGTTGCTGATCACCTTCTTAGGGGGAGCCGGCTTCTTCATCGGCCCCATCATCGGCGCCATTGTGTTCACGCTGCTGCAGACTGTGCTCAGCCTCTATACGGAAATCTGGCAGCTCTATCTGGGCATCCTGTTCGTCGCCACTGTGATGTTCTTCCCTTCCGGGCTCACCGGCCTCATCGCCATCCATTTCCGGCCCTACCACCTGGGCAAGATTGGAGTGCTGGCCAAGCCCTATGCACTCATTGCGCTCCCGGCCTTGGGCCTTGCGCTCGCCAGCGCCAGCGTATTGGAGATCGCCTTCCATGCCCGTCATGCCGCCCTGGGCGATGAGCAGATGTCTCTCTTCGGTCTCAGCTTCAACTCGCACCATCCCCTGCCCCTCATCGCGACGCTCGTGCTCGGCGCGTTATGCGTCTGGCTGCTGCGGCGCCAGCTACCGTCATTCCGCGACGCCTGGGATGAAGCCAACTATGGCGGCGGCCCCTCATGAGCGCGCGTGCCGCCATTGAGCTTCAGGGCCTCAGCAAGAGTTTCGGGCGGGTTGAGATTATCCGCGATGTGACCCTCGCCATCGCCAAGGGCGAACGCCACGCCATTATCGGGCCGAATGGGGCGGGCAAGTCCACCCTGTTCAACCTGATCACCGGCAAGTACCGGCCGACCGGCGGCCGCGTTCGCCTCAACGGTGAGGCGGTAGACCAGCTCAAGCCCTATGAGATCAACCGGCGCGGCCTGTCGCGCAGCTTTCAGATCACCAACATCTTCCCCCGCATGACGGTGTTTGAGAACATCCGCTGCGGCCTGCTCTGGGCGATGGATTATAAATACTCGTTCTGGCACTTGGTGGACCGCCAGCCGGACCTCACCCGGCGCACCGAAGAGATCTTGAGCGAGATCAACATGGCCGATAAGCGCGATACGCTGGCCGGCGTTCTGACCTACGCCGAACAGCGCGCGCTTGAGATCGGCATCACGATAGCCGGCGGGGCAGACATCATCATGCTGGATGAACCCACCGCCGGCATGAGCGCCTCTGAGACCGAGTACATTGTGGGCCTCATCCGCAAGGTTACCGAGAGCAAAACCCTCGTGGTGGTGGAACACGATATGGGCGTGGTGTTTGATCTGGCAGACCGCATCTCGGTGCTGGTCTATGGCGAGATCATCGCCTCTGATACGCCGGAAAACGTGCGCGCCAGCGCGGCGGTACAGGAAGCCTATCTGGGCACCGCCCTGGAGGACGAGGCCTGACATGCTGAACGTCACCGACCTCCACGCCTATTATGGCAAGAGCCACATCCTGCAAGGGGTGAGCCTGACGGTGGGGCAAGGCGAGATCGTCGCGCTCCTGGGGCGCAACGGGGTTGGCCGCTCCACCACCTGTAAGGCGATCATGGGCGAGGTGACACCCGCCGGCTCCATCCTATTCCAGGGCAACGAGATGGTCGGCAAGAAGCCCTTTGAGATCGCGCAAGCGGGCATCGGCTATGTGCCGGAGAACCGCGACATCTTCCCAGGCCTCACCACACGGCAAAACCTGATGCTGGGCCTGAAGCCCGGCCAAAAGCAGTCGGGCAGCCGCTGGTCGCTGGATGACATGTTCGAGCTCTTCTCAAACCTGAAAGAGCGCGCCGATGTGGATGCGTCGGTCCTGTCAGGGGGCGAGAAGCAGATGCTCACCATCTGCCGCACCCTTATGGGCGATCCCGAGGTGATCATGATCGATGAACCCACCGAGGGCCTTGCCCCAAAAATCGTGCAACAGGTGGCCGAGCTGTTGGAACAGATCGCAGCGCGCGGAGTGTCGATCCTGCTGGTGGAGCAGAAGCTCACCATTGCCATGAAGATCTCCAAGCGGGTTTATGTGATGGGCCACGGCCATATGGTGTTCGAAGGCACGCCGGCAGAACTGCAAAACGAGGCGGAGGTACGCAAGCAGTGGCTTGAGGTTTAGCATCCCCGCGCCGCTCCCCTGCGAAAGCAGGGGCCCATAGCTCGGACCTTTCCCTTGGCTAAGAAGGTCCTCGCTTTCGCAAGGATGCGGGAAACAAAAACAAAAGACGTGAGAGAGGAAACAACATGCGCGGATTGATGATGGACGAGCCTTTGCTGGTCAGCGATCTGATCGAGCATGCCGCTCTCAACCATGGCTTCCAGGAGATCGTCAGCCGCACCGTGGAAGGCCCGATCCACCGCTACACCTATGCCGATGCCCTTAAACGCATCAAGAAGCTGGCCAATGCCCTGGACCGGCTCGGCGTTCAACAGGGCGACCGGCTCGCCACCTTTGCCTGGAACGGCTACCGCCACTTTGAGCTCTATTACGCCATCTCCGGCTCCGGCGCGGTTTGCCACACCATTAACCCGCGCTTGTTTGCCGACCAGATCGTGTTCATCGTCAATCACGCCCGGGACCGCTTCATCTTCCTGGACGTCACCTTCTTAGCCCTGCTGGAACCCCTGGCCGATCGACTGCCCCATGTGGAGGGCTACATTCTGCTCGCCGACAAAGACCATATGCCGGAGACCAGCCTGCCCAACGTGATGTGCTACGAGGAGCTGGTGGAACCGGAGAGCGATGCGTTTGACTGGCCTCGGTTCGATGAAAACACCGCCTCGTCCATGTGCTACACCTCCGGCACCACGGGCAATCCCAAGGGTGTGCTCTACAGCCACCGCTCCACGGTGCTCCACACCTTCTATCAGTGCAACGGGGAAGGCTTTGCCATGAGCTCCCAGGCGGTGGTCTTGCCCGCGGTGCCCATGTTCCACGCCAATGCCTGGGGCCTGCCCTACGCGGTGTGCATGGTGGGCGCCAAGGTGGTCTTTCCCGGCGCTGCTTATGACGGAGCTTCCATCTGGGAGCTGCTGGATGCGGAGAAAGTGACCTTCGCCGCCGGGGTGCCCACCATCTGGATGATGCTGCTGGAGTATGTGCGCCGGGACGGCAAACGTTTCGATCATCTCACCCAAACCGGCATTGGCGGCTCGGCCGTGCCGCTGGCCATGGTGGAGGCGTTTGAGGACGAGTATGAGGTTCAGGTGTTTCACGCCTGGGGTATGACCGAGACCAGCCCGGTGGGCACGACGGGCGCCTTTAACTGTAAGGTTGCTGAGATGCCTCTGGAGCGTCGGCGCACCTATCAGATCAAGCAAGGGCGTTCGATCTTCGGGGTGCGCATGAAGATCGTCGACGACCAGGGCAACAGCCTGCCGCGCGATGGAGAAACTTTCGGCCAGCTTGCCGTAAAGGGACCTTGGATTGTGGGCGCTTACCACGACAATGACGAGGCCAATGCCACGCAATTCACCGAGGATGGCTGGTTCCTCACCGGCGACATCGCCACCTTGGATGAGTTCGGCTACATGACCATCGTCGACCGGGCCAAGGATGTGATCAAGTCAGGCGGGGAATGGATCAGCTCGATCGATCTGGAAAATGCGGCGGTGGGGCATCCGGGCGTGGCTGAAGCGGCGGTCATCGGCATCTCCCACCCCAAATGGGATGAGCGGCCCTTGCTCGTTGTGGTGAGGTCGGAAGGGGCTGAGATAAGCGGGCCAGATGTGTTGAGCTTCCTTCAGGGCAAGATCGCCAAGTGGTGGATGCCCGATGCAGTGGAGTTTGTGGACGAGCTGCCGCATACGGCCACGGGGAAAATAGCCAAGCTGAAGTTGCGCGAGCAGTTTGAGGGGTATGAGTTGCCGGGGGTAGCTGATAAACCGCCGTGAAAGCGGGTGCCCAGGGCCGAGCACTCCCCCGAGACGCAGCCCCTGGGCCCCGGATATTTGCTGGCGCAAATTCCGGGGTGACGTAAGGGGGGCTGCGGCCCTCCCTCCATCGTCGTCCCCATACTCTCCACCGTCATCCCCGCGAAAGCGGGGAGGTGGAGTCACGTTTGAAGTGCAACACGGTTGAAGATTTCGTTTGGTGTTTTGTAGCCCAGGCATTTTCTGGGTGTGTTGTTGTAGGCCTGTGTAAGTTCGTGCATTTGGTCTTGGCTCACTGTGACCAGATCG
>JBCDDQ010000122.1:0-13824 GCA_039180225.1 Pseudomonadota bacterium | reverse complement strand
GATCATGTTGCGCTGCCTTGTGCTCTGGCCGCCGGCCGAACACTCACGTGAGGCGATCTTCGCGGACACACTAGACGATGCAGACCTGCCCACCTATAGCGTGCTCGTGCCGCTCTATGCCGAGGCCAGCATGGTGACCCAATTGCTGGATGCACTGTGCGCGCTGGATTATCCGGCCGCCCTGCTCGACATCAAGCTCATCTTGGAAGAACACGACCGCGACACGCTCGCCATGGTCCGCGCTCACCGGCTTCCCGGTTGCTTTGAGATCATCGTCGTTCCTCCGTGCGCCCCGCACACAAAGCCAAAAGCACTCAACTTTGCCCTGCCTTTTGCATGCGGTGATCTTTTGACCATCTATGACGCCGAAGACATCCCCGATCCTGGGCAGCTTCGGTTGGCGGCGGCGGCTCTGCTGAGGGGGTCGGCCAATCTGGCCTGCGTCCAGGCTCGCTTGGCGTTCTACAATGCCGAACACAACTGGCTGACCAAACAGTTCGCGATTGAGTATGCCTCCTTGTTCGATGTGACCTTGCCGGTGCTGGCCGCTTATGGACAGCCCCTCCCGTTGGGTGGAACATCCAACCACTTCCGCACTGACGTGCTGCGAAGGATCGGCGGCTGGGATCCTTACAATGTGACGGAAGATGCTGATCTGGGCGTGCGGCTCGACCGCCTCGGATACCGGGTGGAGGTGCTGGGCAGCACCACATTTGAAGAGGCCACTTTCACGTTGGGCAACTGGCTCCGCCAACGCTCGCGCTGGCTCAAGGGTTGGATGCAAACCTGGCTTGTGCATATGCGCGCACCGCTGACCACCTGGCGCCAGATGGGATCACTGGGGTTTGCCGTGTTCCAGGTGCTGATGGGCGGCATCGTGGTGTCCGCGCTCGTGCACCCGTTGTTTCTGGTGGGGATCGCCTATGGAATCGCCAGCGGCACCTTCTGGCCCCACCCGGCGGGCACATTTGAGGTCTTCCTGTCCGCTCTTCAGCTGGTGGTCCTCATTCTCGGATATGGCTCCATGATGCTCATAGCCCGGCGCGGCCTAGCCGCTCGTGGGTTGACCCACTTGACCGCATCCATAGCGCTTATGCCGGTCTACTGGCTGTTGGTTTCAGCAGCGGGATGGTATGCGCTGTGGCAGCTTGTGAGAGATCCGTTTTACTGGGAAAAGACCCCGCACGGCCTCAACGCGAGCCAGGGTCGTAAGCCTTAAAGTGTTTTGACAGCTTCAGACCCTGGCGCTGGTAATTGGAGCCAATGCCTTGGCCATAGACCTGCTCTGGTTGATTTGCCAGACGCTCGTAAATCAAGCGGCCGATGATCTGACCGTCTTCGAGGATGAAGGGAACCTCATGACTGCGCACCTCAAGCACGGCGCGCGCACCCTCGCCACCACCGGACGCATGGCCAAAGCCCGGGTCGAAAAAGCCGGCATAGTGCACCCTGAACTCGCCGACCAGCGGATTGAAGGGCACCATCTCGGCAGCATATGCCGGCGGCACGCGCACCGCTTCCTTGGAGGCCAGGATGTAAAATTGGTCGGGGTCCAGCACAAGCTCACCTTCGCTCCAGATCGGCTCCCAATAGTCGAGCACATCGCAGGCCGCTTTTTTGTCCACATCAATCAACCCGGCATGGCGCTTTGCCCGAAAGCCGATCGGTTGCCCCGGCCCTTGGCTTCTGAGTTCCACGGACAGCGCCAATCCGCCATCCACATTTACTGCCCCCGCGGTGATCAGCGGTTCGGCGTCGTGCAACCGCCGGATCAGTTCGTCAGAGGCTTCAATTTCGCCGCTCCGGAACCGGATCTGAGAAAGCCGAGAGCCGGGACGCACCAGGATGGAGAATGTCCGCGGTGAGATCTCCGCATAGAGCGGGCCGCAATAGCCGGCGGGCACCTGGTCGAACTCCTGTGCATTGTCGGCGATCACCCGGGTGAACACGTCCAGCCGTCCGGTAGAGCTTTTGGGGTTGGCGGCCGCCGAAATGTGGTCCGGCAGATCCAGGCCTTCCATGAGGGGAACAATGTAGACACAACCGGTTTCCAGAACCGCCCCATCGCTCAAATCAAACCTGTGCAAGGAGAGTTGGTCCAACCGGTCACTCACCTTGGAGTCCAAGCCGGGCAGAAAGCTGGCGCGCACCCGATAGGCGGTTGTTCCCAGACGCAGATCGAGGCTGGCAGGCTGAATTTGGTCCGCATCAAACGGAACCTCAGGCAGAATATGCCCCGCAGCCTCCAAATCCTGAACGGATGCGGCAGGCAGAATACCAGTCTCAAACTCGGTGCGGTTTTCGGACAAAGCGTGAATACCCATGTGCGGTGGTGCGGCCTGCTTGGTTTGCAGCGCACTATCTCCATGGCGGGGCCAAGGTTCAACACAAATTCCGCTCCACGTGGATAACTGGGTAGAAGTTCGGGGCCAGATTGGGGTAATTTCAGCTGCGGCCTTGTCTTTTCGGGAGAGGTGAGAGGATGTACGACCGGACAACGCGTTCCATTTTGGTGACCGCAGAACCAACTTATCTCGAAGCCGAATCAGACCCCGACGCCGGGCGGTATTTTTGGGCCTATACAATTGCTATTGAGAACCAGGGACATGAGACCGTGCAACTTTTGACCCGTCACTGGCAGATCACGGACGCTCAGGGCAATATGCAGGAAGTGCGGGGCGACGGGGTTATTGGCGAACAACCGGTGCTCGGTCCGGGTGAGCGTTTTGAATACACATCCGGCGCGCCGTTACCAACGCCGACCGGTTTTATGGTGGGGAGCTACAATATGCGGAGCGCCAGAGGTGAGCATTTCGATGTGGTCATTCCACCCTTTTCCCTGGACAGCCCGCATATGGATGGCGCCGTGCACTGATGGAACATATTCACGGGCCGTGGCTGGACCTGATCCGTGCTTGAAATCCGGCCGATCATTCTGGTCGTGGGGATCTTCCTGACGACCCTGGGCTGCGCGATGCTCTTGCCGGCCATCCTGGATCTGTTGCTGTCGGATCGGGACTGGCTGACGTTCGTCTTCTCTGCCGGGCTCACCTTGTTCAGCGGTATTGCCCTGGTGCTCGCCACATGGGGACGTTCAGAGACCTTGAACGTCAAACAGGCCTTCGTGCTGACCGTGGTGTCCTGGCTGGCGCTCGTGACCTATGCGGCCTTGCCGTTCTGGTTAGGTGAACTGCAACTCTCGTTCACCGATGCGTTTTTTGAGAGTATGTCGGGCCTAACGACAACAGGCGCCACTGTGATCACCGGGTTGGACAGTGTTGCGCCTGGCCTCCTATTGTGGCGCGGACTGTTGCAGTGGATTGGGGGCATCGGCATCATCGTGATGTCGATCGCCGTTCTGCCTATGCTGCAGATTGGCGGCATGCAGCTCTTCCGTATGGAATCATCGGATACTTCGGGCAAGATCTTACCGCGGGCGACGCAGATCGCGGGCTCGCTTGCGGTCCTCTACGCCTCTCTCACGGCGCTCTGTGCGGTGGCATACTTCTTTGCCGGTATGCAGGTGTTCGATGCAGTGGTGCACTCAATGACGACCATTGCAACGGGCGGGTTTTCCAATCACGACCTCTCTTTGGGCTATTTCGATTCCTTGTCGATAGACATGGTGGCATCGGTCTTCATGGTATTGGGCAGCTTACCGTTTGCGCTTTATCTCATCGCGCTGCGGGGCAACTCCGGGCCTCTTTTGCAGGACTCCCAAGTGCAGTTCTTCCTGATCATGCTGGTGGTGCTGATCCTCATTGCATGGGCGTACCAGGTGTATGGCGATGTCAATGAGGCCGGCTTTGCCTTGCAGCTGGCGATCTTCAATGTGATCTCCATTGTGACCGGCACGGGCTATGCCACCACCGATTATGGTCTGTGGGGCGAGTTTTCTCTGATCTTCTTTTTCTGCATCATGTTTCTTGGCGGCTGTGCCGGCTCCACATCCTGTGGACTGAAGATCTTCCGTTTGCAGGTGATACTGGAAACCGTGCGGATCAGTGTGAATCGGATGCTTTATCCAAGTGGCGTTTTTCCGGCCCGCTACAATGGCAAGCGGCTGGAAGACAATGTGATCGCCGCCGTTATGACCTTTGTTTTCTTGTTCTTTGTGTGTTTTGGCCTGTTGGCCTTGACCCTGAACCTGGTGGGCCTTGACCACCTGACATCCATGTCGGCAGCCGCCAGCGCCATTGCCAATGTGGGGCCAGGGCTCGGTGACATTGTGGGACCGGCAGAAACCTATGGCCGACTGCCGGATGTGGCCAAGTGGGTACTCAGTTTCGGCATGCTGCTGGGGCGGCTTGAATTGTTGACGGTGCTGGTGCTGTTCTCGCCCATGTTCTGGCGGACCTAAAACTAGACACATGCGAAAATCCGTTGACCAAAGAGAGGCAGGATGACGGGCACCCGATATACTCCGCGCGATCTTATCGACAAACTGATCAGTTTCGACACCACGAGCCACAAGTCTAATCTGGATCTGATCGCGTTCGTTCGGGATTATCTGGCGGGCTGGGGCGTGGACAGCCTACTCCTGCCCAATGAGGATGGCAGCAAAGCCAATCTCTACGCCACAATAGGCCCCGATCAACCCGGCGGGATTGTGCTCTCCGGCCATACAGACGTGGTACCGGTCGATGGCCAGGATTGGTCGACCGATCCATTCAGCGTAGTGGAGCGCGATGGCCTGCTGTTTGGCCGGGGCACCTGCGACATGAAGGCGTTCATTGCCATTGCGCTTGCGAAAGTGCCCGATCTTGTGGATCGGACATTGGCAAAACCCATACACTTTGCCTTGTCTTATGACGAGGAGGTGGGCTGCCTCGGCGTGCGGCCACTGGCCGAGCACATTAAGCGGCACCTCCCACTGCCCGCCATTGTGATTGTGGGCGAGCCCACCGACATGACAGTGGTCAACGCACACAAAAGCGGGCATCGGTTCATCACAGAGATCACCGGGCTTGAAGGTCACTCCTCGCTGCCGGACAAGGGTGTCAATGCGATCATGGTAGCCGGCGAGATGCTGGGTGAGATCAACAGGATTGCGCAGGAGTACAAATCTCCATCAGGCCGTGATGAGCGCTTTGATACGCCTTACACCTCCGTCCAGGTGGGACTGATCGAAGGGGGCACCGCCCTCAACATCATTCCGCTCAAATGCACGATTGACTGGGAAGCCCGCGGTTTGCCTGGATTTGAACCTTCCGAAGTGGTCGAACGCATGACCACCTTTGCTGCGGAACACCTCATCCCGCAGATGCACGCGGTTTCGCCTCACACAGATATCGTCACCACACACATGGACGAGATCCCGGCATTGGTGCCGCAAGACGGGTCGCCCGCAGAGACCCTGGTGATGGCACTTGCCCGGCAGAACGAAACGTTTGCCGTGTCCTACCAGACCGAAGCCGGCTACTTTCAAGCCATCGACATCCCCACCGTGATCTGTGGGCCAGGCAGCATTGCCCAAGCGCATAAGCCTGATGAATATGTGAGTCTGGAACAGGTGGAGAGCTGCTCAGAATTTATGGACCGGCTGGTTGCACATGCCGCCAGCTAACCTATGTGTGGATGTGGACGGATTAACAGTGGGAACATGACATGAAGATCATCGGTTTTTCAGGGAGCTTGCGGACCGCCTCAACCAATACCGGACTGCTTCGCGCCGCGGGGACTTTTGCGCCGGATGGCGTTGAGATTATGGGCTATGCGGACGTGCCGATCTATAACGGCGATGACGAAGCGGCGACAGGCATCCCTGCCCGGGCGCAAGAAATCGCCGACGCCCTGACAGCGGCTGATGCCTTGATCATCGCTTGTCCTGAGTACAACTTCTCTCTTCCGGGCGGGCTCAAAAACCTGATCGACTGGATCAGCCGTATTCGGCCCACACCATTCGCTGGCAAGCCCACGGCCATTCTCGGGGCGGCGCCTGGACCGATCGGCACAGCGCGTGTTCAGTACGATTTGCGCAAGGTGCTGAGCGCACTTGATGCAGACCTGGTCGGCAAGCCTGAGGTGTTTGTTGGGCTCTCCGGTACCAAGTTTGATACCAATGGCGATCTGACTGACGAAACCTCACTCGAGTTCGTGGGTAAACTCGTGGCCGCCTTGATGAAGAAAGCGGGCGGTTAGAATTCTAGTCGTAAAAGCCACTCAGAGCGTGTTCGGCGCGCTCAGCGCCATTTCCCCTCGCAATACGGCACGCTTGGGATACTGGCTGTTCCGCCACCCGTCCGCCTTCAGCTACGCAACGCCTGAGGAAAAGGAGCTTGTGGCGAACAACGCCGGCACCTTCGAAGGCGCAGAGGCGCTGGTCCATGATGGGGCTGCAGGGCAAACACCCGTTTGGTGCTGGAACAGCGAACCTGGCCTGCGCAAAGTGCTCCTTCTGCACGGTTGGGGCGGGCAATCGGGATTAATGGGCGCGTTCGTGGCGCCCTTGGTGGCCCAAGGCTATGATGTGGTCATCCCAGACCTACCGGGTCAAGGCGCAGCCAACGGGCGGCTCGTGGACACGCGCCTTTCAGTGCTGACCATTCTGGAGCTCAATCACCGGTTCGGCCCGTTTCACTGCCTCATCGGCCATTCGTTGGGCGGTCTGTTGGCCCTTATGGCGGCGGCCGGTCATGACGCGTTCGGCGGCAAGGCCAATATCAGCAGGCTGGTAACAATCAACAGTCCGGTCAGCCTTGGTGCGGTGATCGTTGGACTTGGCGGGGCCATTGGGCTCGCGCCGCGTGTAATAGATCAGGTGAGCGTGCTGGCCGAGCATGACCTGGGATATGGCTTGGCCGACACCCACGCTCAGCTGCTTTTAACGCGGGCCAATCTTCCGGTCCTGGCGTTTCACGACGCCGAGGACCCGTTCATCCCCCATGCTGGATCGCTGGCCCAATTGACGCATCACGCGCACAAGGAAACGCAAACCACCCACGGGCTGGGGCACATCCGTGTTCTGGAAGATGAAACTGTCATCGCGCGGATCGTCGAATTCGTGGATCACCCAGAACGAGATTAGCGTAACGGTTCCAGAATGCTCACAAAGTTTGCAACCGAAGCGCCGCCCATATTGAAGATGCCGCCCAGCTGAGCATCGGCCAATTGCATGTCGCCGGCTGTGCCTGTGAGCTGCATAGCCGTCAGGGCGTGCATTGAAACGCCTGTGGCCCCAATGGGGTGGCCTTTGGCCTTCAAACCGCCGGAGGGGTTGATGGGCAACTTGCCGTCTTTCTCCGTCCAACCTTCATCAATGGCCCGATGCCCTTCGCCAGGTGCCGTCAGCCCCATGGCTTCATACTCCACCAGCTCGGCAATGGTGAAGCAATCATGGGTTTCCACAAAGCTCAGATCATCCAGGCCCAAACGGCTTTGCGCAAAGGCTTGCCGCCAACCTTCCGCGCACCCCTCGAATTTGATGATGTCGCGGCGCGAGATCGGCAGGAAGTCGTTGACCTGAACTGCAGCACGAAACGCAACCGCCTTCTGCATGCTGAGCGCGGTCTCCACATCGGTGAGCACCAAGGCAGCAGCTCCGTCCGACACCAAGGAACAATCGGTTCGGCGCAACGGGCCGGCCACGTAAGGGTTTTTGTCGGAAACCTGATTGCAAAACTCAAATCCCAGATCCTTGCGCATTTGCGCGTAAGGGTTCGCGACACCATTCTTATGGTTCTTGGCGGCGATACGTGCCAACGCTTCGGATTTGTCGCCATAATTCTGGAAGTAGCTTTGGGCAATCTTCCCAAAAATGCCGGCAAAGCCCCCTTCCACATCTTCTTCTTCCTTGCGGTAGCAAGCATTGAGCAGAATGTCGCCAATCTGGGCGCCAGGCGTTGCGGTCATTTTTTCAGCACCCACAACCAGCGCAAACCGGCTCTTCTTCGCGGCAATCTTATCGAGCCCCGCATGGACCGCAGCAGAACCGGTGGCGCAGGCATTTTCCACCCGAGTGGCCGGCTTAAACCGCAAGGCGCTTTCAGCCTGGAGCACCAGCGAAGCTGGAAAGTCCTGCTTTTGAAAGCCACTGTTAAACAGGCCCACATGAATGGAATCGATCTCTTCAGGACCAATACCTGCATCTGCAATGGCCTCGCCAGCCACGCCCAAGATCAGGCCTTCAACATCAGGTTCATCGCGCCGGCCAAACGGCAAATGTGCCCAGCCTACAATGCATGCGGTCATTGGGATCTCCTTTGCGATCACGCGCTTGATTTGTCGCAATTACTTAAGCTGCACGGTCTGTTAGGTCAAAGCCACAATTGGTATAAACTATACCCAAGGGATTTAGCCCTTTCGCCAAGTTCGCGTCACATTTGTGGTGATTTGATGCCAATTGAGGTCACCACCGGCTTCGCCGGACTGTCGCGAAACGCGTTTCAATAGGAGAAACAGGAATGAAAAAACGACTTATCGCCGGTTTAGCCGCGGCCCTCATGCTCGCCGCCCCTTCGGCTCAAGCGCAAAATGCAATCGAGATCGGGGTGCTGAAATGTGTTGTGGCCAGCGGCGTGGGCTTCATCTTCGGGTCATCCAAGGCGCTTAACTGCGTGTTTGAGCAAGCAGGCAATCAGGAACGCTACTCCGGCAAGATCAGCAAGTTTGGCATCGATATCGGCGTGACCGGCAAAGCTTACATCGCATGGGCAGTGTTTGCCCCGCGCACCAACCTCAATCCCGGCGCCTTGACCGGCACATACGGCGGCGCGTCTGCGGAAGCGACGGCAGGCGTTGGCGTTGGTGCCAATGCACTTGTGGGCGCAAACAACTCCATTACGTTGCAGCCGGTGAGCGTGCAGGCCCAGTCCGGCTTGAATGTGGCGGCCGGTATCGCGTCCATAAGCCTGAACTACGCACCGTAAGCGACGCCTCGCCCGCAGGGTGAACACGTTGTAATCCAGTCTTGCGCCCCGCCAGAAACCGGCGGGGCGCATTTATTCGAGCACGCGCCCTGCAAAATTCTCACCTCCACGCATCGCACTCTCTATCTGGTTGAACCCATTGGAATTCTGGGCGATGCTCCCTGAAGGGCCGTACCTTGGCCTGGGAGAGAGCACCATGAGCCCACGGCTTTCAGAAGTCGAATCGGTTATCGGAAAGTTGCCAACACAAATGTTCGTTGGTGGCCGGCACGTTGACGCCCAAAGCGGTGAGCGGTTGGAGAGTGTGGACCCGGGCACTGGCGGCGTTATCGGCTCCGTTCCAGCGGGCGATGCTGACGACATCACTGCCGCTGTCGAGGACGCGAAGCGTGCTCTTCACGGTCCTTGGGCCGATATGGCGCCGCGCGAGCGAGGCCGGCTGTTGTGGCGTATCGGAGAGGCGATCCGTGAACGAGCTGACCATTTTGCGCTTGTGGAAACGCTGGATCAGGGCAGGCCTCTGAGCGAAGCGCGGGTTTCTATCCTGAGAACGGCGGACTATTTTTGCTACTACGCCGGCATCGTCGACAAGCTGCAAGGTGAGACGGTGCCTCTTGGGCGCGATAAGACCTGCTTCACTCTCAACGAACCGATTGGCATCACCGGCCATATTGTTCCGTGGAACGTCCCTGTTTCGATGGTCGCGCGCGGGGTCGCTCCGGCTTTGGCCTGTGGCAACACAGCTGTTGTGAAGCCGGCTGAGGATACGCCTCTGTCGGCTATTATGCTGGCAGAGCTGATGGTGGAAACAGGATTACCGCCCGGAGTATGCAACTTGGTCACCGGCTACGGGGAGACTGCAGGGGCTGCACTGGCAGCACATGAAGATGTGGGGCACATCACATTCACCGGCTCGGTTGAAACCGGCAAAGCTGTGATGACGGCAGCGGCCAGTCACTTGGCCTCGGTGACTTTGGAGTTGGGAGGAAAATCACCACACCTCATACTGAAAGATGCCGACCTGGACAAAGTCGTTCCGGATGCTCTTGCCGGTGTCTACCGGAATGCCGGGCAAATCTGCAGCGCTGGAACCAGGTTGCTTGCCGAAGAGGAGATTTGCCAGGAACTGACCGAACGGCTGGTGGCTGGTGCGAAGAACATGACAGTGGGGCACGGCCTTGACAGTCCTGATATGGGCCCGCTGGTCTCAAACCGTCAATTGCAAACCGTAACCGGATATATCGAGAGGGCGAAGGAACGGGGCATTACAATTTTAACCGGCGGCAATGCGCCAGTGATTGAAGGTTGCGAAGGCGGATTCTTTGTTGAACCCACCGTGGCTGCTGATGTGCCGGCCAGTGACGAACTTGCGCAAGAAGAGGTGTTCGGACCTGTACTCGCGGTGATGAGCGTCTCTTCTCTGGAGAGCGCAATTGAGATCGCCAATGGCACGGCCTATGGCTTGGCAGCAGGGATTCACACCCGTGATATTGCTAAGGCCATGAAGTTTGCCCGCCAAGTGGAGGCTGGGCAGGTCTTCATCAACGGGTATCATGGCGCGGGAGACACGGTTCCGTTCGGTGGCTTTAAACAGTCGGGCATCGGCCGCGAGAAAGGCCTCGCAGCACTCGCCAATTATTGCGAGACCAAGGCCATCACCGTGACTGGGTAATAAGTGAGTTAGTCTGATCGATGCATCATTCAAACGAACAACCAAACCCACAAGACCGTCTCCACAAGATCGTGGAAGACGGCATGTGCATCGGCTGCGGCCTGTGTCAGGCGGTGGCCGGACCTCAGAAGGTAAAGGCCGTTAAGGTGACCAGTGGACATATTCGCCCGGTGCCCGGTCCCAACCTGGACCACAAGGACGTTGACCTGATCTACGATGTATGCCCCGGGACCCGGGTGGACGGATTGCCTGAGCGCTTGGTGGATGAGACGACCCAAATGGATCTTGTTTGGGGTGCACACCGCGCCATCGTCTTGGCACATGCCGGAGACCCGGACATTCGCTTTGAGGGGTCAACCGGTGGGGTACTTACGGCACTGGGCACCTATTTGCTGGAGACCGAACAGGTGGAGTTCATATTCCACACCAGAACCTCAAAGACCGAACCTACGTTTGGGGAAAGCACATTGAGCTTCACTTCCGGTGATGTTTGGGAGGCTGCTGGTTCGCGCTACGGGCCCACAGCAACACTAGTTGACATCAAAGACGTCTTGAACCGAGGTGAACCATTCGCCTTTATCGGCAAGCCGTGCGATATCGGCGCGTTGCGAAACTATGCCCGCCACGATCCGCGCGTCGATGAGCTGGTGAAGTACTGGCTGACCCTGGTTTGCGGAGGGTACATGCCGCCTGCGGCCATGAACGACTTTCTTGCGCGTTACGATATTGCACCAGAGGATGTGACTGCATTCCGCTACCGTGGCCGCGGGTGTCCGGGGCCAACGCGGTTTGAGACGCGGCAAGGTTTGGTGAAAGAACTGCGTTACACGGATTTTTGGGGAGAGGATGAGAGCGGATGGTCATTGCCCTTCCGCTGCAAAGTGTGCCCGGACGGGATCGGCGAGAGCGCTGACATAGCGGTTTCCGATGCATGGCCTGGCGGCTCGCCGGACCCGAACACCGAGGACCAAGACCCCGGCGCCAACGCGATGATCGCCCGAACATTTGCCGGCCAAGAACTGTTGCAGGCCGCTATCCGCGATGGCGCTTTGGGTGTGGATGACCCCGATCTTACCCCAGAGCAGATGACAGAGTATCAGCCGCATCAGATGAAAAAGAAATATGCTGTATGGGCCCGGTTTGAAGGCCTGAAGGCTGAGGGCTGCACAGTACCGGTTACCCGTCGATTGCGGCTTAAATCGCTAGCCGACGAGATGGGTGACGACTTCAACACCCTGCAGGCAGACGGCACGCGCCAGAGAGTGCGGGCCGGCAAAACCACTGAGCCAACGCCCCAACCAGCGGAGCCCAACTGATGCATCCTGATGTAGAGTTCACATATCTAAGCAGCGCCGACATTGCTGCCCTGGAGTTTTCGGATGCAGAAATCCTGGACGCAATTGATGCGCAGATCATTGAGCAGGGACGCGGTGAGACGGTCATCGAGCCGCGCATGCACTTGCGTCCAAAAGGAGCCCAGGGTCACTTCAACGTATTGCGCGGCGCACTCGGCGAGTTTGCTGGTGTGAAGGTGGTGGGCGACTATGTGAACAACTACAAGCTCGGCCTGCCTTCAGAGATGGCGTTCGTCCTTTTGTTCGATCCTATGACCGGTATGCCCCAAGCCATCCTAGACGGTACGGCCATAACAGATATGCGCACTGGAGCGCTCACCGCCCTCGGGGGGAAGTATCTTGCGCGCAAAGATTCAAAGGTACTCGGCCATATCGGAGCGCGGGGCAGTGCGTACTGGAATGTGCGATTGCTCAATCATCTGTTTGATTTTGAAGAGATCAGAGTGCATTCACGCCGCCCGGAGAGCCGTGAAGCGTTCGCAGAACGCCTGCAGGCGGATTTGAGAAAACCCGTGCTGGTTACCGATAATTGGAAAGAGTGCCTGCTTGGCGCTGATATTATGGTTGAAGCCAGTCGCCTCATCGAACCGGAGCCTCACTTTAAGACGGAGTGGATTACGCCGGGAACGCTGGTGGTGCCGTACGGAACAATCAGTGCCGTTGAGTACTCGCTCACCGATATCATGGATAAAATCGTGATGGACGATTGGGGGCAGGCGTCAGCAGGACCTTTCGGCGCGCTGCGGCGCCATGTGGATGACGGAAAACTGACCGCCGAAACCCTACATGGTGAAATTGGCGAGATCGCAGCCGGTCTTAAAACCGGTCGTGAACGGGCCGACGAGACGATCCTCTTCTGGCACCGGGGCTTGTCCCTGTCGGACATCGCCCTTGCCGCTGCCATGCTTAAGAAGGCCAGAGCGTTGAGCCTCGGCCGCCAATTGCCACTCTAAGCCAAAGAAAAGGTCAACATGTCTCGAATCGCAATGGTTCCCGAAGAACCAGAAAATCCTGAACTTGCTGAAATGTTCGCTGAGGTGAAGCAACGTTGGCCCCATGTGCCGAACCTTTATCGTGTGCTGGGCAACGCTCCGAAAATGCTGCGAGCATGGCTAGATATGGCCTGGCCATTGCGTCTTAACGCTTCGGCCTCACGCCGGGTGCGTGAATTGATGATCCTACATGGGGCGCGCTTGTCCAAAACCGCATTCGAATGGGCTCATCATGTGCCCCTCGCCCGCGATGCCGGAGTAACGGACGAGGAGATTGATGCACTGTACAATGGGGAAGTCCCGAATACGGTCTCAGAAGCAGAGCGAGCAGCCCTGAAGTTGGCCGAAGAAATCACTTTGGGTCCGGAAGCCTCCGCTGAGAGTGTAGAGGCACTGAAGCGGCATTATACTGAGGCGGAGATTGTGGAGCTGGTTCTAACGGCCAGCTTCTATGTGTGTGTTGGGCGAACATTGAAGTCCCTAGATGTGCCTCTGGAAGATCGATTTGCCTCACCTTGGTAGAGGGACTTATAGACCCGGTGCCCTCGGAGTGTGGGAGGCTATGGGTTGGGTTCGTAATTTTGCTTCGCGGCGGGCAATGTAGACGCTGGACGCAAAAATGATCGCTGCGCCCACCCAGGTCCAAACATCAATAATCTCGCTGAACAAGACATAGCCATACAGCACGGCAAACGGCAGGCGCGCAAAGTCGACACCCATGACAATTGAGGCTTCCGTCGCCGCAAACGCACGCGCCAAAGTCACATGGCCTAGTGTGGCCACCGGCCCGAGAGCCGCCAACCACGGCCAGACTTCCCATGCTGGCCACTGCCAAACATAAAGCGCCGGCAGCAAGGTTACAGGCGTCATCATCACGGTTGTAATGAACACCACTTTGTCTGGATCGTCCGCATTGGTGAGGCGTTTGATGAAGGTGG
>JBCDDQ010000121.1:0-13850 GCA_039180225.1 Pseudomonadota bacterium | reverse complement strand
CGCAGCAGACGGCGCTATCGCGGACCCTACATATCAGTGCCGAGCGTTGCCGTTCCTTCCTACTACTACGCCGACCCCTATTACGACTACGATCCGTATTACTCTAGCGGCTACGACTATACGCCCGCCCCTGCGCCTGGCGGCAGCTGCGCGCGCTGGAGCCGCCGCTGCACGGCCAATTGGGGCTACGGCAACCAGGATTACTGGGGCTGCATGCAATATCATGGCTGCCACTGATCCCGCGCTCGCCTATGAGCACATAGAGGTTGCTCCTCTCACATTGCACATTGGTGCAGAGATTGGAGGCGTGGATCTGAGCGGATCGCTCGCGCCGGCTGTTGTGGAGGAGATCGCGACGGCCTTTGTGGCCTGGAAAGTGATCTTCTTCCGCGGCCAGAACTTGGACCACGCCGCCCATGTGGCGTTTGCGCGCCATTTCGGAGAGCCGACCATTGGCCATGCTGTGTTCGGCCATGAAGCCGAGTTCCCGGAGATCTACTCCATTGCCAAGCACCGCACCGCCAATTCCATCCGCGGGGCGCAAATGCAAAGAGCCTGGACCGATTGGCACACCGACATTACGGCCGCGATCAACCCGCCCATGGCCTCCATCCTGCGCGGGGTGACCATTCCGCCCTACGGCGGGGACACGTTTTGGACCAATCTGGTGGCCGCCTATGAGGGGCTGTCTCCTCCGCTGCGCGCCTTTGTTGAGGGCCTTGACGGGGTACACCGCTTTGAAGCGCCGAAGACCCACGACGCAAAGGCAGACTATCGCGACAGCCTTGAAAAGCGCAGGCTTGAGAGCATTCACCCCCTGGTCACCGTGCACCCGGTGTCGGGCGAGAAGGTGCTCAATGTGAGCCCTGGCTTTCTTCAGGAGATCGAGGGTCTGGCGCCACGTGAAAGCCAGGCGCTTCTGGAACTGCTGTGGGAGCACGCGGTTCGGACGGAATACACGGTCCGCTTCAAGTGGCAACCGGGCGATGTGGCCATGTGGGACAACCGGTCCACGGCCCATCTTGCACCAAGTGACATCTTCCAAAGCGATTTTGACCGCCAACTCTACCGCATTACCCTTGTGGGCGAGACGCCCAAGGGAGCGGATGGGCGCACGTCGCGGGCCATCACAGGACTGCCAATTCTGTCAGCACAAGAAGAGCTGGCCATGAGCCGTCAGACTAAAGGTGCGGCCTCTTAGAGCAGTTCTTTGTCATATGGAAACGCTTGATGGCCTCAAATCAGCCCATATCCAAGGCGCGACCCGCGCCTCGTCAGCAGACGCGAAAACCCGGTCAAGCCATTCCATATGACAAAGAACTGCTATAGCTCTTGTCATTCATGCGGAAAACCCGATCTATAAGCTGGTAGAAACAGCTTCAGAGTGGAGCAATATGTCCGAATTGCCTTTTACCGTTATCCCGAACGTGGAACGGACACCGGTGCACCCGAGCATCGACATAGAACAGATCAGCGCTTTGGTGGACCAGTTCTACACCAACGTCCGTGCGCATGAGCGGCTGGGTTACTTGTTTGCCAATGGCATGGAGAAGGACTGGCCGGAGCATCTGGACCGGATGAAGGCGTTCTGGCGCTCGGTACTGCTCAAAACCGGCGAGTATAAAGGCAAGCCCGTGCCGGCCCACATGAAGCTGGAAGAGATCACAACTGACGATTTCAATCAATGGCTCCAGCTGTTTGAGGAGACTGCTTCCAGCCTCATGGAGCCCGAGGCGGTGCCGCTGGTGCTGAAGACAGCTGAACGCATTGCCAGCAGTCTGTGGCTTGCGCGCAACCCCGATCCCTTCAGTAAGGTCCCGGTTTGGTCTGAGCTGCGCCAGGTTCAGGCCTTATAGACGCAGTCGGTAAAGAGCTCCGGCTTGAAATCCATCCCGTGGCCCGGGCGCGCCGGCGGTGTCAGCATGCCGTTGTCGGGCAGCACCGGCTCCACCCAGAGGTGATCGTGCCAGCCCATGTATTCCAGCCAGGAGGCGTTGGGGATGGCGGCGAGCAGATGGCAGCTCAGCTCGGGAAAGAGGTGCGGCGCGATCACCAGGCCCGCCTTGTGGGCATGGTCGGCAATCACCCTCAGTTCTGTGTAGCCACCGCGCATGATGTCCGGCTGTAGGAACGGCACCATTCCGCTGGCAAAGAAGGGCTTAAAGTCATGATGAGTGAAGTGGTTTTCGCCCCCCGAGATCGGTGTCTTTAGAGCTCCAGCGACCCGGTGATATCCATCAAAATCATCGGCAATAACCGGCTCCTCCAACCAACTCAGTTGGTACTCATCCAGCCGCCGACCAACGCTCACTGCCTCCTCCGCGCTCCAGCCCTGGTTCACATCCACCATGATTTCTATGTCAGGGCCCAGCGCCGCGCGCATGTCGCGCACATTGGCCACATCCTCATCATGAGTGAACATATGAGCCACCTGCATCTTGATGGCTGTGAAACCATCAGCAACGAAGCGTTCGGCCTTCTCGATCATACCGTCGTGGCCAAGGCCGCGGTAACAGCCCGATCCATAGATGGGCTGCGGCGCGCCCGTGCCGCCCCAGATCTCCCATAAGGGTTTGCCGGCGGCCCGGCCCACCGCATCCCAAAGGGCCACATCCAGCGCCGACATGGCCATCACCGTGATCCCCATTCGCCCCTGAATGAAGGTGGCGTGCCACATCTTTTGCCATAGGGCTTCCACCTGGCCGGCATCTTCGCCGATGAGGAGCGGCTTCATCATTTCGTGGATGCACGTCTCAAGGGTGCGCATGCCCCCCACCAGCGGCTGTAGATGGCCCGTGCCCACCATCCCTGAGGCAGTCTCCACTTCCACCACCACCAGCTCAATATGGGTCGGCAGGCTCAATCCCGCCCGCGGCGGGTCCGCATATGGCACCTGCAGGAGATGGGTCCTGATATCCTCAATGATCATTGTTGCGCTTTTATCCTCGTTTTTGAGCCCACAGCCTCTGTGCGTCGGTCTCCACAGCGCCCGGCCGCGCGGCCCGCAAGCGGTCCAGGGCCTGATCGGGATCAACGTCCCGTTCCACCATCAGCCTGAGCGCAATCATGCCGGATCGGCCGATACCACCCCGGCAATGTAAGATAACGCCCCCGCCCGCATCCAGCGTTTCATGCAGTTGGGGCGAAAGGGCCTGCCAATCCTCGGCATTCTTGCCGCTCGGTCCGCTGTAGTCGCGGATCGGGAGGTGCATCCATTTCACCCCGCGCTCGGCCAACAGAGCGCCCAATCCCCAACTGCCAAATTCCTCCATCTCATCCCTCTCGGTCATGGAGAGAACGGCACTGGGATCCCAGGCCATGATTGTGGCGAGGTCTTTCTGAAGCGGTGTGTAGCGGCCAGGGAGCGGGCAAACGCCGAGGCGGCCGCCCGTCTCCAGTTCAAGCGTGGCAATGACAAACTCTCGCCGAGGTGTACTGGACTTATCCACCTTCCATCCTTG
Source organism: Pseudomonadota bacterium (assembly GCA_039180225.1). Lineage (GTDB taxonomy): Bacteria > Pseudomonadota > Alphaproteobacteria > Rhizobiales > CAJQND01 > JAAEUE01. The sequence goes on along the minus strand of JBCDDQ010000121.1, from coordinate 10,389 downwards.
GCAGAAGGTAGATCTCGCTGTCCTCATCTACCTCTTTGAACCAGTCATCGCGGTAGATCTGCCCGTCAATGGCGACCGAAATGCCTGTCTCCAGAACGGGCACCAAGCCGGGTTCCTCCTCGCCGAGGGCGCGGAACATTTGGCGGATGGTCTGAGCTTCCACCTCAATGGCGTTCCTGCCGCCGGCGCGGGCCTTCAAGGATCCCCAAAGGTTGACTTTGACCATCTGCGGCGGCCCTCAGCTCAAAACAGGCTGACCAAATGCTCCCTTTACGCTTTTGCGTCGTCCATGGCCTTCAAGACCCGCGGCGGCGACATGGGCAACTCGGTGAGCCGCACGCCGACCGCGGCCGAAACTGAGTTCGCAATGGCAGCCATGGGCGGCACGATGGAGGTCTCGCCAACGCCGCGCACCCCATAGGGGTGGCCTTTGTTGGGATTCTCGATGATCACCGTGTCGATCATGGGCAAGTCGGACGCCACCGGAATGCGGTAGTCCAGGAAGCCCGGATTTTGCAGCCGGCCGTCCTCGCCGTAGATATACTCCTCGTTGATTGCCCAGCCGATGCCTTGCACGGCCCCGCCTTGGAACTGGCCTTCCACGTATGCCGGGTGCACGGCTTTGCCGGCGTCCTGGATCACCGTGTAGCGCAGCACCGTCACGCGGCCTGTGTCCGGGTCCACTTCGGTGTCAACCATATGGGTGGCGAAGCTGACGCCGGCGCCGCGGGCGTTGTACTCGTGGTGGCCCGCAATCGGCCCGCCCGTGGTTTCCGCCTTACCGGCGATCTCAGCCAGTGACATGGGATCGAACTCACCCGCATTTGGGCCAGCCGGACGGGCATGCCCGTCTACCCACTCAACGGCTTCTTCAGGGATCTCCCAGATCTTGGCCGCCCGGGCGCAGAGCTTCTGCTTGGCGTCCCGTGCCGACAGGATGAGCGCCATGCCGCTCGCAAACGTGGTGCGGCTGCCATCGGTGGTGTCGTTGTGGCCCAGCGAGCTGGTGTCTGCCACCACGCAACGGACCTTCTCATAAGGAACACCCAGCTCTTCGGCCACCATGAGACACATGGAGGCGCGCGAGCCCCCAACGTCCACGGTGCCCACGGAGATGTTCACCGTGCCATCCGCGCCGATGTTGAGGCTGGTGCTGGTCTCGCCGCCGAAATTGAACCAGAAGCCGCAGGCAATCCCCCGGCCCTGATTGGGACCGAGCGGAACGTCATAGTGCGCATGCGCTTTGGCGGTTTCCAGCGTTTCGATCAGACCGTGGGCCCGGTGTTTCGGGCCGTAGGAGGACTGATCGCCCTCTTTGGCTGCGTTCTGAAGACGGAACTCCAAGGGATCGATCCCCAGTTTCTCCGCCAGCTCGGTGACCACACTCTCAACCGCAAACGCGGCCATAGGTGCGCCTGGCGCCCTATATGCAGCCGCCCGTGGCCGGTTGACGAGCACGTCATAGCCCACAGTTTTCATGTGATCGGCCCGGTAGCAGGCGAACGCCGTCATACAGCCGAGGCTGACCCAGGTGCCCTTAAAAGCCCCACCTTGATACTTCAGAAGGCCTTCCATGGCCGTGATGGTGCCATCGGATTTAGCACCAATCTTGATCCACATGCTGGCAGACGAGGTTGGTCCGGTTGCGCGGAACACTTCATCGCGGGTCATCACGACCTTGACCGGGCGGCCAGCCTTGCGGGACAGAGCCAGCGCAATGGGCTCAATAAAAATGGTGGTTTTGCCACCAAAGCCGCCACCGATCTCAGAAGCCGTTACCCGCAGACGGGAGATATCGATGCCCAAAATGGCCGCGCAGCTGTTGCGCACCATGAAGTGGCCTTGGGTGCAGCACCACAGCTCACCCGTGCCATCGGCGCTGAGGTTGCCCACACAAGCATGAGGCTCGATGTAGCCCTGGTGGGTGGCCTCGGTGCGGAACTTCCGCTCCACGATCGTGTCGGCGTCAGCAAAGCCCTTCTCCACATCTCCATGGCCGAACTGAACGCGCCCGGAAATGTTGGACGGGGTGGTTGGGGCCTCATCCAGGCCTTCGGTAAAGATGTTGTCATGCAGCAGCGGCGCATCGTCCTTGCAGGCCTCTTCCACATCCGTCACGTGGGGCAGCACCTCATAATCCACCTTGATCAGCTTCAGCGCCTTGTTGGCGATGGCCTGGCTGGTGGCTGCAACCGCCGCAACGCCGTGACCGTCATAGAGCACCTTGCCGTGGGCAATGCAGTTGACCATGGTGTCATATTCAGCTTCCGGCACATCGATCGTGAAGTCATCTGCCGTGATCACGGCCTTCACGCCCTTGAGCGCCTCGGCGGCGGAAGTGTCGATCGATTTAATCTTGGCATGAGCATGGGGTGAACGCAGCACCTTACCCACCAGCATGCCCGGCATGACCATGTCGGCCCCAAAGCGGGCCCTTCCGGTCACCTTATCTAAGCCATCGGGACGCTGCGGACGTGTACCAACATATTTGAACTCACCGTTATCAGCTGTTTTGTCGAGCATCGGATCAAGCTCCTCTCATCTCAGCAGCGGTGTCCATGACCGCGCGGATAATCTTGTCATACCCGGTGCACCGACAGAGATTGCCGGCGAGCCAGTAACGCACTTCAGTTTCGGTGGGATCGGGCGTGTGGTCGAGCAGCGCTTTCGCTGCCACCAGAAACCCGGGCGTACAGATGCCGCATTGGAGCGCGGCATGATCCAGGAACTTTTGTTGCAACGGATGCAGTTCGTCGCCGTTCGCCATGCCTTCGATCGTCGTGATTTCCCGGCCCTGGGCCTCTGCGCCGAGCACCAGGCAGGAGCACACAAGACGCCCGTCAACCGTGACTGAGCAGGCGCCACAGTCACCCGTACCGCAGCCTTCCTTGGCACCGGTCAGGCCCAGCTTGTCGCGAAGGGCATCCAGCAGAGTTTCTTCGGCATCGCAAAGAAACTCAGTTTCATCCCCATTGATGGTGGTTTGTACGTGGATTTGAGACATTAGGCAGATCCTTTGGCGCGGTCTCGCGCGATTGTTGCGGCCCGGCGCGCCAGCACGCCGGCAACTTTCTTGCGGAACTCAACGGTGCCCCGCTTATCATCGATTGGGGTTGCGGCGGCTGAGCAGGCAGCGGCCAGCGCATCGAGCGCTGCATCGTCCACCTGGGTCCCCACCAGGGCCTCTGCAGCGTCCGGCACAATGAAGACACGCGCGGCAACAGCGCCTAAGGCCACGCGGGCCTCGATACAGAGCCCGTCTTGGTCGAACACCAGATTGACGCCGCAGCCGACCACCGCAATGTCCATCTCGGTGCGCGGTATGAAGCGCAGATAGGCGTCACTTGCATGGGCCGGGCGGGCGGGCAGAAACACCGATTCCACCATCTCCCCCTTAGCCAGGTTGGATTTACCGGGACCGGCAGCAATCTGTTCCACCGGAACGTCCCGCGTGCCGTCCGGACCCGTCACCCGGGCAACGGCACCGGCGGCGGCCATGGCCGGAACACTGTCAGCCGCCGGCGAACAGTTGCACAAGTTCCCAACCATTGTGGCCCGGCCTTGGATCTGGGTGGATCCGATCAACTCGGTGCCTTCCACAACCCCAGGCCAAGCGGTTTTCACGCCCTCATGCTCGCCAAGACAGATGCCCGGGACGGCAGCGCCAATGCGGTAACCGCCGTCTTCTTCCGTGATTTCATGCAGCGCCTCAATGCGCTTAATGTCCACGACCAGATCCGGTTCGGACATTCCCGATTTCATTTGCACCAAAAGGTCGGTGCCGCCGGCGAGCACCCGGGCCATCCCGGATTCTGCGGCCAGCAGCGAGACCGCGGCCTCTACTGTGGATGGCGCTTCAAATCTCATCTGAATTTTCCCATGTCTGCGGGTTTGATTTCCCTATATATTGAGTTTACTCAGGGGATGACCGTGTTGGGAAGAGGGAATTAGACGCCAATGAGTATGGAATATCTTCTCACCGCCCTTGTGGTGGTCCTGTTGCCGGGTACCGGCGTGCTTTACACTCTGGCGATTGGCTTAGGCCTGGGGTTCAGATCATCAATTGCAGCTGCTTTCGGGTGCACATTGGGCATCTTACCGGCAGCTGTGGCTAGCATTGTGGGCCTCGCCGCAATCTTACACACAAGCGCGCTCGCCTTTCAGATTATCAAATATCTGGGCGTTGCCTATCTCTTCTATATGGCATGGAACATTCTGCGCGAAGGCGGCGCGCTCTCGGTCAGCGAAAACACCAAACCGGCCTCTGCCTGGCAGCTTGCCCTCTCCGGCTTCCTGCTCAACGTGCTCAATCCGAAGCTTTCTTTGTTCTTCCTGGCCTTCCTGCCACAATTTGTGACGTCGGGCGCCCCAAATCCAACGCCGCAGCTCATCTCTCTGGCCGCAATCTTCATGGCGCTCACGTTGGTGGTGTTCATCGGCTATGGCGCCTGTGCGGCCCTGGCACGGGAATATGTGATTTCCCGGCCCAAAGTCATGGCCTGGCTGCGCGGGTCGTTTGCGGCAACGTTTGGCTTTCTCGGCCTGCGGCTGGCCCTGTCTGAACGCTAGAGATTGTCCACCAGGGTGCGGGTAAAGGCCACCAGGCCCGTGCGCCGCTTGCGCTTCAGGCGCTCTGCCGCGAGGACTGCGGCCAATGAGACTTTTGCCTCTTCAAGATCATCATTGATGATCACATAGTCGTATTCCGGCCAGTGGCTGATTTCCTTCGCCGCCTCGGCCATGCGCTTGGCCACCACGGCCGAACTGTCCTGCGCACGGTTGATTAGCCGTTCGCTGAGGGCTGCGGCAGACGGCGGCAGAATGAACACCCGCACGAGGTCATCGGCCATGGCGGAGGCCAATTGCTGCGTTCCCTGCCAATCAATATCGAACAATACGTCCTGACCGTCCGCCAGCGCGTCCTCCACCGCCGCGCGGGGCGTGGCATAGGAGTTGCCGAATACCTCCGCCCACTCCAACAGCTCACCTCCATCACGCATCGCATCAAACTTGCTTTGCGAAATGAAATAGTAGTCGCGCCCGTCCACTTCCCCTTCCCGCGGCGGGCGGGTGGTGACCGATACCGACAGAGTGATGGCGTCATCCTTGGCCAGCAGATCGCGCGCCAAGGTAGATTTGCCGGCGCCAGAGGGCGATGACAACACGAGCATCAGCCCGCGGCGGGCGACCGCCTCGTTGATCGAAGTCTCACTCAATGTTCTGAACCTGCTCTTTCATTTGATCGATCACTGCCTTCATTTCTAATCCCAGCGATGTGACCGATGTGTCGTTGGCCTTGGAACAGAGCGTATTGGCCTCGCGGTTGAACTCTTGGGTCAGAAAGTCGAGTTTGCGGCCATGAGGCCCTTCTGCGGCCAAGAGGTCGCGCGCGGCCGCCACGTGTGCATCCAGGCGGTCCAGCTCCTCCTGAATGTCCGCCTTTGCTGCCAACATGACAGCTTCCTGATGAAGCCGGTCCGCCTCCAGAGTAGCGGACCCGTCCAGCAGCCTCGCCACTTGGTCGTCCAGACGCTGCTTGATGGCTTCAGGTGTACGAGTCGGGGAGCGCCGGGCCTCAGCCGTTAGGTGTTCAATCTGGCCGACCTGGCCCGCCAGGAGCTCCTGCAGCTTGGCGCCTTCTTCGGCCCGCGCGCGCGCCAGATCGTCCAGCGCGCCCTTCAAACTGCCCAAAAGGGCGCTGCTTAAAGCGTCGCGCTCGGCGTCCGTCTCTTCTGGTTCGGCAATCTCCACGACGCCTTTGATGCCCAAAAGCCCATCCAGGGTTGGGGGTGATGCCTCCACCTTGCCTTGCAGACTATTGGCGGCAGCCACCAAAGCCTCCAAAACATCTTCATTGATCTTGATGGCGCGCCGGTCCTGCTCGCGCACAAGTGTGAGGGAGATCTGGCAATTGCCGCGGGCCAGCGTGGCAGAAACCTGGGCGCGCACCTGTTGTTCCAGCGCTTCAAGACCTTGCGGCAGGCGGCAGCGCATATCGAGCCCGCGGCCGTTTACGCTTTTAAGCTCCCAGTGCCAACTCACCGCCCCCAGCGTGCCGTCTGCCCGGGAAAATCCTGTCATTGAGTTCAGTGCCATCCAACACCCGCGCCCCTGTTTGCACGAATCATAGAGCTGTTGCGCCAATTTAAAGGCCCGACAGTACAAAACCAAGCAATAGGCTTAAACGTCTGAAACAATCGAAACAGCATCTCCAACAAACGAAACACGAAACCCCCCTTTCGGAAATCAGACCGATACAGAACTGCTGCATAACGTTCCTCAACAACGCCGCACAAACCGCGGCACCCAAAACAAAACAAAGGAACGAGAAAAATGAACACGAAAATGATCGCAGTCGCAGCAGCCGTCGCTGGTGCAATCGCTCTGGCCGCTCCGGCCAATGCTGGTACGGCTTCTGCCAACGGCTTCCAGAACGCTGACCTGGTACAAACGGTTGGGCACAATGGCGGCAAGCGTTTCAAGCGTTTCCGCGGCCACAAGCGTCACTTCGGCCATGGCTACAAGCACTATGGTTTCGGCTACCGCGGCTGCGGCTACTTCCTGAAGAAAGCCAAGTGGACCGGTTCGCGCTACTGGTGGAAGCAATACCGCAATTGCGTACACGGCGGCTTCCACTACTAAGTTAAGCCCAGTCAATCGGGTTAAGGCGCAAGGGACCCTCCAGGCCCTGGCGCCACCCTCCCCGCAACCCATGGCAAAGACTGCTCCTTCACTGTCGTTAAAGCCACGGGTTGCGGGTCCCTAGCCTCGTACTCCCCCTCAAAACAACCGGATGGCGTGACCGGCAACCAAGGTGCCCTGCTGGAAGCTTCTGCTCGCGCTCCAGCGCGTTTGGCAACCTTTGGACCGGTCACGCACATCTGTGCCAAAACCAACAATAGGACCACAAAAATGAAACGTATGACCCTCCTCATGGCGTTGCCGGCCGCTTTCACCCTGGCTGGTGCACTCACCCTGGCAACGGCCCTGCCCACCGCCAGCCTCGCTCAGGCCATAAGCCTGACTGACGTACAAGCCCCAACCACGGCCACCAAGCGGGCCCCGGTGCGCATCGCGCCGCGCGGCATCATCCGCCGCCCCGTCTCTCCGCCCAATGATGGGATCAGCCGGGAAGACCTTGGCCTTAACCAGCGCCCGCCCAACCAGGGCATCACCCGCGAGGATCTCGGCCTTAACCAGCGCCCGCCCAACCAGGGCATCACCCGCGAAGATTTAGGTTTGGACAAGAAGCGTCCGGCCAAAAAGCGTGTGATCACCAAAAAACCGGTGAAAACCGCTCCAACCACCCGGGTAGAAGGCGAAAGGACCGACAGCGCCAAACAAAACCGCCAGGAGCGGCGCAAGGCCAAGCGGGCCCTAAAACGCGACCGAAAACTGAAGCGGAACACCCGCAAGCGGATGAGCCGCGAGTTCAAGCGCAACAGGAAGTCCAAAGGCTTCAAGGTGCGCAGCAATCACCGCAAGGGCTACAAGCGCCGCAACAACCGCAAGCGCCGGTAGTCGCCCAAGTACACCGAACATTGCCAGCGCCCGGGATCAACTCGGGCGCTGTGCGCTAGTGCGCACTGAGCCCGGCGATCAGCGCGGACTTAAGGGCCTGATACTCGCGTTCCGGGATCCCGTTCATGGCGGCGTCGCGGCTGGAGCGTTCATCCTGGTAAGGATCGGGGGCGGCAAACCTGGCGCCCGGATCCGTGAACTGGCTGTCACTGAAATCAACCCTTTTGCCGCCGATTTCATTGTAGTAATGCCAAACGCCCGGCATCCTGGTGCGCAGGACTTCTCCACCGAACAGATCATAGATTACCGCAGCAGTCACATTGCACTGGCCATTGGCAGGGTTCTCAGCGGACCATTGCGGAGCGGTCTCCAACGACCAGGATTGCCGCAGGGCTTTTCGAATAGTGAGTTCGTCATAGTCCGGGTTCATTCCCGTTTGCTCCTCAGTGAGTGTGGGGCTCAGAAGTCTGCGTCTACCGTGTCGATCCAGTGCGGCGCTGGCGCTTGCGCTTAGATGACTTGCCAAGGACCCGGTTCCAGGCACTGGCATTCTTGCCTTTTCGGCTTCGACCGGATTTGGGCGAATCGATATTGCGCACCCAATAGCGGTCGGGTCTGGGGCCTCTGAGGACCGTGTAGCGTGAACCTTCGCACTTTGTCGGCAACACGGCTGGCCACTTGGGAGCGATCCGGTTGCCCGCCGGCAGCAAGCCCAGGGTTCTCGCCAAAGCCTCGCCCGTGCGCCCTTTCGAGCTGGTGTTGAAACTGACGCGGTGCCCCTTGGCATCGATGTGAACCCACGTTGGAATATAGCCGGCCGCAGCCAGCCGCACCTTGCCCTGCGCCGGCCTCACAAGCTCAACAATCGCGATAATGCCGGCCCGCTCTGCGGTCTGGCGCTGATTGGAGATGAAGTTGCCGGCTGAGTAGACCACCAGACCTTCTCTCTTGTCCTCAGCGACCACCTTCTCCCAAGGTTGCAGCACATGGGGGTGGGCCCCGAACACAGCGGTTGCCCCCGCCTCTATTGCGGCACGCGCCAACTCTTTCTGGCGCGCCCCTGGCTTGTGGCGGTTCTCAACGCCCCAATGTGGTACCAGAAAGATCGAATCCACCTCACTATCGGCATGTAGCGCTTTGATCTCGCTTAAAATTTCGCCTTTCTGCTTGTAGCAATGCAAGATTTGCCTTTTCGGATCTGGAATGCCGTTGGTTGAATAGGTGCAGCCAAGCCAGGCAACGTTGAAACCCTTAGCCTTGGTGATCACATGCCACGGGCCCGGCTCATCGCTGCGCTTGCGCGATCCGGTGAACGGCAGACCCGCTTCACGCAATGTGTCCACTGTGCGGTCGGCGCCCAGAGGACCACGGTCCATGGAGTGATTGTTGGCGGTCGACAAAACATCAAAACCGCTTTCCTTGAGATCTCTCACAACGGTGGGATGATAGTTAAACGCAAGCGATTTGAGCGGAGCTCCGTAAACCACGCCCAGGCGCTTTCCCGGATCTTTCACCGCCCGCCCACCTGGGCCCACCCCTCGGGCGGCAGGCCCTTCCAGATTACCGTAGGCGAGATCGGCACCCTTCAGAACCTTCAGCACGGGTGTGAAAAAGCGTTTAAACGAGCTGTTCTTCCGGTAGGCTTGCGCCTGGAGCTTTTTGTGGAACAGCAGATCTCCCACCGCGGCAATCGTCAGCCGATCTCCGGCGCCGCACGCACCGCTGAAATAGAGCGTTTCCGCAGCCGCGGACTGGCCAAAGCCAATCAAGGCCAAGCCGCCTACCGCGCAGCATTTGTATACATCGTTCAAGGCGTGGCTATCCCTCGCGCCGATTGAGTTCAGACGCTACACCGGTGCGAGGGGATTTGCCAAGAGATCTGAAGCTTGAGGCGCCTGCGTCAATGCGGGGCTATGCCTGCGTGCGCCTGATCCCCCCAAACCGAAACCACTTTGCGGTCGCGGCCACAACCAAAACGGTAGAGCTTATAGCGGGTTGGGTTCTTCTTGTAGTAATCCTGGTGATAGTCTTCAGCTGGCCAAAAGATGCCAGCTTCTTCAACAGAGATGGCCACCGGGGCTTTGAGGACACCTGATGTCTCCAATTCCTCCTTGGAGGCAGCGGCTTGCTTCAGTTGCTCTTCGCCAATGCCGTAGATCGCAGTGGTATAGCTGTGGCCACGGTCACAGAATTGACCGCCTGCGTCGGTGGGATCCACGCTGCGCCAAAACACGTTGAGCAGCTGCGTATACGTCACCTTTTCAGGATCATAGGTGATTTCAACGGCTTCCCGGTGCCGCCCGGCAGAGTGGTTTTGATAGGTCGGACTGTCCGTATTCCCGCCAATATAGCCGGAAATGGTCTTCAAGACGCCCGGCACATGATCAAAATCCTTCTCCACACACCAGAAACAACCGCCTGCAAATATCGCCTTTTTGGTTTCTTCTGCCTGCGCCGCAGTGGCACCGTAACCCCCTGCGAGTGCGGTGGCGGAAACAAGGAGAGCATAGAATGTCTTCATCGTGATCTAATCCAAGCATGTTATCGCGCTGCTTTTATCTGCACACGGAACTGTTCAAATACAAATAACCATCACGTGTGCAATTCGCGCCAGCGCCATCCGATGAGCAACATGGGCACCAATCCTTCCAGTGCGATAATCCACACTGCGTTTGAGGCGCTAAAGAGCTCGGCGGTGAGGCCCACATTGGCAAATCCGATCACGCCTGTGCCAATACAAATGGTCATCAAGCCCAAAAGCCGGCCGCGCATTTCGGCTGGGGCAACAGAGTAGATCAACGTGCTTTGCATGGTGGAAAAGCAGGACGCGAAGCTTCCCGCCGCAATCAATCCGATCGCCAGGGGAAT
>JBCDDQ010000120.1:0-14096 GCA_039180225.1 Pseudomonadota bacterium | reverse complement strand
AGATGCCGTTACCAACGGCAACACCCTCCATGCTGAGGGCCATGAGCCCACGAGCGCTCTCTCCGGCCACAATGTCGTAGTGACTTGTCTCACCGCGAATAACGCAACCAAGGGCCACATAGCCGTCATAACGTTCACTCTCCTCAGCCATGGCAATAGCGCCTGGGATTTCCAGCGCACCTGGAACGGAGAGTTTGTCGAAGCGTGCACCTGCTTCGGTCAGGGCGGCTTCAGCGCCGCGCAACAGCTCCTCGGCAATCTCAATGTAGTACGGAGCTTGAACGATCAGCATGGATCGGGACATGGATTTAAGCCTTCTGAAATTCCGCTAGCCGCGCCACATAGCGCGCCAGCATGTCTATCTCAATGTTTACGTGATCGCCCACCGCAGCTTGTCCCCACGTGGTGACCTCAAGGGAATGGGCGATGAGGTTTACGCCGAACTCAGCGCCGGACACTTCGTTGACCGTTAATGATGTCCCATTTAGGGCAATTGAACCCTTTGGGGCAATGAACCTGGCCAGTTCGTCGGGTGCTTTGAAACTAAACCGCTTGGACGCGCCTTCCGGTTCGATCGCCGTGATGACGCTAACGCCATCCACATGTCCCGACACCAGGTGACCGCCAAGTTCATCTCCCAGGCACAGCGAGCGCTCCAGATTGATTTGGGTTCCAACCTGCCAGGTGCCAAGCGTCGTCTTGTCTAACGTCTCCTGGGAGGCCTCAACGCTGAACCAGGAACGGCCATCCTCGCGCACCCTCTCCAACGCCGTGAGACACGCCCCAGAACAGCAAATGGATGCGCCCTCTGCAATCGTCTCCGGATCATAGGAACAGGCGATTTTCAACCACGTATCGCCCTGCTGTCTGATCTCAAGGATTTCACCAATGTCTGTAATCAGGCCGGTAAACATGTTCACTCACTTTTCGTGCGCACGGTCATAAACCGTCAATTGATCAACGCCAAGCAGAATGGGTGCGCTCGCACCAAACCCGTTTTCGGCGAGCAACTCCAGTGGCGCGCGCACGCCGTCAGGACCCAGTTTATGTGGAGCGGTGAAAACCACCGCACAGTCCACCAACCCGGCCTGAAGAAACGAGGCCGCGACCTGGGCACCCCCTTCCACAATAAGGTGACCAATACCTCGCGCGCCCAACTCGTGCAGGGCGGACGGCAGGTTCACCCGCCCGGTATCCTCAAGCTCACACGCGATTGCCTCCAACGCCCCACTGGCTTCACCGGTTCCCATCCACCAAACGGGAACTTCGCACGCCGTTTTTGCCAGTTTCGTTCCCTTTAGGTCCGCCGCAGAGCCCCCCAACACAATGCGAACCGGTGAGCGAGCTTCCAGCCCGGGCAATCTGCAAGTCAAGGAGGGATCATCGCATCGCACGGTTCCAGCCCCCACCAGAATAGCGTCGGTCTGGCTTCTCATGATCTGGCTTCGCCGCAAGGCCGCCTCTTGCGTGATGACCGTCTGAACGCCAGGCTGTTCCGCCATCATGCCGTCTGCTGACACCGCCATCTTCAGGGTTACCCACGGGCGGCCGCGCTCCATGCGCGAAAGATAGCCGGCAAGCTCTGCCCTGCCTTCCGCCTCACACACGCCTTCGTCCACGACGATGCCGGCAGCGCGCATCTTGTCGGTGCCTTTTCCTCTGGTCCGCGGATCCGGATCTCCGACCGCAATCACCACGCGCCCGATAGTCGCAGCAATCAAGGCATCACAGCAAGGAGGCGTTCGGCCATAATGGGCGCAAGGTTCAAGCGTCACGTAAGCGGTGGCGCCCGCCGCATCAGGGCCGGCTTGGGCAAGTGCCTGTGTTTCCGCATGGGGCCGCCCACCTGGCGCTGTGACACCTCGGCCCACAATCAGTCCCTCTTTAACGATGATGCAGCCAACAGAGGGATTCTCGGCAGTGGCGCCCAGGTTCCGCCTGCCCATGCGTAGGGCCAAGTCCATAAATTGTTCGTCGCTTGGTCGCATAGGTTCAGCTACATGCGGGACACGCCACCCGTCCAACGGTTATCCCGGCTCGGCGTTTTCTTCGTCCCCTGTCAGCTCCCCCAAAAGCTCTTCAAAATCCTTAGCTTCGCGGAAGTTCTTATAAACGGAGGCAAAGCGTACATAGGCAACATCGTCCAAAACCCTGAGGCCTTCCATCACCAACTTTCCGATGGTCTCCGCATCCACATCGTTCTCGCCGCGGCTCTCCAATTGGCGCACCAGACCGGAGACCATGCGTTCAATGCGGTCTGGCTCCACCGGGCGCTTGCGCAAGGCCACTTGCACCGAGCGCATGAGCTTTTCCCGGTCAAATGGCACCCGGCGACCGGAGCGCTTAACTACGGTCAGCTCACGCAATTGCACCCGTTCAAACGTGGTGAAGCGGCCACCACAGGCCGCACAATAGCGCCGGCGGCGGATGCTTGTATTGTCTTCGGTCGGTCTAGAGTCTTTAACCTGCGTGTCCCCGTTCCCGCAAAATGGACAGCGCATGTCACCTCACCCCAAGAGGCTGATGAGCACGGTCCATCAAGCGTAAATGGGGAACCGGTCGGTCAGGGCAATCACCTTTTGCTTGACCGTCTCTTCCACCGTTCCGTTGCCGTCCTCGCCATTTGCGGCCAAGCCGTCAACAATCTCGGTGATCATGTTGCCCACCTCCTGGAACTCCGCAATGCCAAAGCCGCGCGTGGTGGCAGCCGGCGTTCCCAGACGGATGCCGGACGTGATGGTCGGTTTTTCCGGATCAAACGGAACCCCGTTCTTGTTGCAGGTGATCCCGGCCCGGCCCAGCGCCGCTTCGGCGGCCTTGCCGGTCAAGCCTTTCGGCCGCATGTCAACCAACATCAAATGGGTGTCAGTGCCACCGGACACAATGTCCAAACCGCCGGCTTTAAGCGTCTCGGCCAATGCCCTGGCATTGTCTGCGACAGCTTGCGAGTAAAGCTTGAACTCCGGCCGTAATGCTTCCCCGAAAGCCACTGCCTTGGCAGCAATAACGTGCATCAAAGGACCGCCTTGCAGGCCCGGAAAAATCGCTGAATTGACCTTTTTCGCGAGCGCTTCGTCATTGGTCAAAATCATGCCGCCACGCGGGCCTCTCAGCGTTTTGTGCGTTGTGGTTGTGGCGATGTGGGCATGGGGAAATGGGCTGGGATGAACGCCAGACGCCACCAGACCCGCAATGTGGGCCATATCCACCATGAAATAGGCGCCCACCTTGTCGGCGATTTCGCGGAACCGCACAAACTCCAACACACGTGGATACGCAGAGCCGCCGGCGATGATCACGGCAGGTTTGTGCTCTTCGGCAAGGCGCTCCACTTCCTCGTAATCGATCAGGTGATCCTCTTCGCGAACGCCATACTGAATTGCATTGAACCACTTGCCCGACTGGTTGGGCGGGGCGCCATGGGTCAGGTGACCACCGGCAGCCAAGCTCAGGCCCAAGATTGTATCGCCGGGCTCCATCATGGCCATGAAGGCGCCCTGATTGGCCTGCGAGCCCGAATTGGGCTGAACGTTCACAAAGTCACAGCCGAACAGACGTTTGGCCCGCTCAATGGCCAAATCCTCGGCAATATCGACAAACTCGCACCCACCATAGTAGCGCCGCCCCGGGTAGCCTTCGGCATACTTATTGGTCATCACAGAGCCTTGCGCTTCCATAACGGCGCGCGAGACGATGTTTTCAGAAGCGATCAGCTCAATCTCGTGCTGTTGGCGCCCCAGCTCCTTGCCAATCGCGGCAAAGATGTCGGGATCAGTTTCGCTCAAGCTGGCAGAAAAGAAATCAGACAGCTGGTCATTGTGATAAGGGGTTTCTGAAATGGACATGGGCTGAGATCCTCATAAGGCAGCGGGAGCTCGCTTAGGGCAAAGACGCCGCGCTGATCGAATAACACGGCGGTCTACCATAGGAGCGAGGGTCCCGCAAATGGCCGCATCCGGCATTCTACGCGAACAAACGTCACAGGGAGAGATTTCGGCCCGTTATTCCTGCTGCGCTCGGCCGGCCCGTTTTGCTTTCGCAGCTGACACCGAAAAGTTATGGCGCGCCGGCTGTTTTTGCACCTCAGGCTGCGGCTCCTCAATAATCGTGGTGGCCTGCAGGCTATCACTTTGATCGTTGTAGACCGGAGACGTGCCTGGCGTTGTCTGGCTCACCGCAGGTGCGGGCTGAGCGCCGGACCCGTCACCTTGATCTGGCGAGTAAACCCTCGCCTCAGCAGCCGCTTCAGCGCCTGTGGGCCGAGGTTGACCACTGACGAAGCCGGTGCCATCCAGACTGTAGATGTCGGGGCGGAAATGAACAGATCCGTCCGGCAAAGCCCATGCCGTCAGGTACACCATGCGCAATTGAGCCGGACTGGAAATATCCACGTCCGTGGGTTCTTCGGACACGGCCACATTCTTGATCTCCTGGCCGTTCCAGCCAGGCTGGCCGCGCAGCAGCCATTCGGTCAGAATATGCACCTTATCCACCCGCACACAGCCTGAGGAGAAGAACCGGGCCGAGCGCTCAAACAATTGCTTGGTCGGCGTGTCATGCAGATAGACCGCATACTTGTTGGGAAAGTTGATCTTGACACTCGCCATGGCGTTCTCGCCGCCCGGTTCTTGACGAAAATGGTAGCGGTCGGGCGCCACCGTGTTCCAGTCAATGGTGCGCGGGTCCACTTCCGGGCCTTGGTAGCCCCCGTCAAAGACCTTAATGCGCATTGTGTCGAGCCAACCCACGTTCTGGCGCACCTTGGGCAGAATGTCCTTCGCCACGATAGATACCGGAGCATGCCAATAAGGATTGAAGTTCAGCTCATTGATCTGGCTGGACAACACAGGCGAAGGCCGCGCCGGCTTGCCCACAACCACGTTGTGACGGGAATAAACGCGATCAAAGTCCACAGCTTCGAGCTGTGCGGCGGGAATGTTGACCACAACGTAGCGTCCACTAAGGTTCTTGGTGTACTCCAGAACGCGCGGCAGGTTTTCCCTCAGCTGGCGCAACCTCACACTGGCAGGGATGTTCATCACCGCCATGGTCTGCTTATCAACTTTGCCGGTGACCCTAAGGCCGTGCCGGGTCTGGAAGATCTGAACGGCGCGGGCCAGATCTCTGTCAAATGTCTTGGACCGGGTCGACGCGCCCGGGGCCAATATGCCTTCGGCCGCCAATCTTTGACGCAATCTCACAACATTGTTCGACTTGCTGCCAACCACCAAGGGTTTGGAACGCGCGAGCCGTGGCCACCCGCCCCGGCTCACAAGAATCTCGTAGCGAGACAGCGCGTCATACATGGCCTGGACGCTGCGCGCGCTCAGCATGGGCATTGCGTTCTTGGTGGTCACCCGCTCCGTCTTACTGGGAGCGGTCTTATAGACATGGGTGCCGAAGTTGAACGTCCGGTTGAACGATTGCGCCCCCGCTGGAACCGGCAACGTTGTTGCAGCTCCAAGCACAAGTGCAGCCAGAACAGCCGGAGTGTGAACCTTTGCTGCCTTCAATTGGTTGAGTGAATGCAGCCAACGAAACCCCGGGACATAGTGCATCTATTTGTGTTCCTGCCTTGTGAACGGTGCGCGCCTGAAGTGGTTGCCGGCCGAAGCGCTGCACACACGGCGCGTCTCGACCCTAAGAACTTGCCATCTGCAGTTGGTGATTTGCAATTCAAATTCAAGTTGAACTGCGATTTACCGCGTCAAGTCAGCCCGTTTAGTGTGTTTGCCGAAAAAATCAGGCGAAATTGAGAGTCAGAGTCAAAAAACAGAAAAGCCCTGGTTCCATTTCAGGAACCAGGGCTATTCCTCCCCGCCGGCCGTGGCCGGCCCCCTAATGCTTGCCTGAGATTACAAGCGATAGCGGATTTGATCGGTCCAGAACCGTTCCAGACGGCTCAGCGCCCGGTTCAACCGTTCCAGCTCTTCCCCGTCCAGGCCGGCGACCTCGCGGACCGACTTGAGCTGGCGATTGTAGAGCTCGTCCACCAGATCGTGCACCTGCTGACCTTTTTCGGTCAGGCACACTCGCACCGAACGCTTATCAGCGGTGGAGCGCTCGTGGCTGATAAAGCCCATCTGCACCAGCTTCTTCAGATTGTAGGAAACGTTCGAACCCAGATAGTGGCCGCGCGTTCTCAGCTCGCCTGCGGTCAGTTCCTGGCCGCCCATATTGAACAGGAGCAATGCCTGAACGGCATTAATGTCCTGATCGCCACGGCGTTCAAACTCGTCCTTGATCACGTCGAGCAAACGGCGATGCAGCCGCTCGATCAGCGTAAGTGCTTCAAGATATTTGCTTTTAAAGTCCGGAGACTCAGACGTGGGCTCGATCGCCACGCCAATCATTGCGTCGTTCATTGTTTAACACCTGCCCTTTTTGTTGAGACCAGTTGTTTGGCCTCGATTGACGTGGACAATACGGGCGGCGCGTAAATTTCGTCTCAAGAGAACAGGTGAATCGAACCTTATGAGATTTTCCCCAATGGTTCTGTTTGACACACGAAGGTAATCAACCCCCGGGAAAACCGTTTACGTTTGCCGGTTTTCGAGCCAAAACCGGAAAGGACTCATTTACCGTCAATCGATCAAGTTTAAAGCAAAATAGACCCGAACCCGTGTTTCAACGGGGCCGGTGCGCGCGAAAAACACCGAATGATCGGGCCTAAGCTTTGCCGCGGAGCAGCTTTATGATGCCCGAGAAGTCCGTATCCGTGTGCCCGGCTGCCTCAAACAGGGCATAGATCGCTGCTGCCTGCGCACCAAGCGGGGTCGCCGCATCTGATGCCTGCGCTGCCTCCTGGGCCAGTTTCAGATCTTTGAGCATCATGCCGGCACTGAAGCCGGGCTTATAGCCGGAATTCGCCGGCGTGGTCGGGATCGGTCCTGGAACGGGGCAATAGGTTGTGAGGGACCAGCACTGCCCAGACGCGGTGGAGGAGATGTCAAACAGCTTTTGATGATCGAGCCCCAACCGCTCGGCCAGCACAAAGGCCTCGCACACCCCAATCATGGATATGCCCAAGATCATATTGTTGCAGATCTTGGCCGCCTGCCCATTGCCAGCCCCACCGGCGTGAAAAATGTTCTTGCCCATGGCCTCAAGCGCGGGGCGCGCCTTCTCGAAGGTTTCTTCAGAGCCCCCGACCATGAACGTCAGGGTTCCAGCCTCCGCACCGCCAACGCCGCCTGATACGGGCGCGTCAATCATATGCATCTCTGCTTTGTGAGCCGCTTCAGCCACAGCACGCGCACTGGCCACATCTATGGTGGAGCTGTCGATCAGCAACGTGCCCGGCGCAGCGTGGGCCAAGATGCCATCGGATCCCGTATAGACTTCACGCACATGCTTGCCCGCCGGCAGCATGGTGATCACCATATCAACATCCGATGAGGCCTCGGTGACCGATCCCGACGCACTTCCCCCTGCGCGCACGAATGTGTCCACATTACTTGTGACAACATCAAAGCCTTTAACTTCATGGCCAGCCGAAACAAGGTTGGCTGCCATGTGGCTGCCCATGTTGCCGAGGCCGATAAACCCAATCGCCGACATTCCCGCTAGATCTCCCTCAGACCGACCCCGCAGCCTCAGATACCTGGGCTGCTCCCTCAATTTGCGCAACCGCATCGCACACGGCATCGAACGTGAGCAGTGTGGAGGCGTGACGCGCCTTAAAATCCTTCACCGGTTGCAAGATCTCCAGGCTGGCCCACTTGCCGTTCGGTGGCGGCCCGTCCTCTTTGAGCATGGCGCGCATCTGCTCGCGCACTTCACGCAACTCGTCGCCCGTTGAACCAATCACATGGCGCGACATTATGGATGAAGACGCTTGGCCCAGGGCGCATGCCTTCACATCATGGGCGAATTCGCTGATCCGGCCGTCCCTCATGCTCACATCCACCCGAACTTTGGAGCCGCACAGTTTAGAGTGTGCGGTTGCCGATGCATCAGGCGCTTCCAAGCGGCCCAGATGGTGGATGTCCGCTGCAAATTGCAGGATCTGTTTATTGTAGATTTCGTTCAGCATCAGAGCCGGACCGTTGAACTATATGAAACACACCCCAATATATCGGACGGCAGGCGCGAGATCGCAACTGCCAAATTGACGTATCTGCACCCAAAGCGCCGGGCGCGTGACGAGGCCCATCGTCACCCAGACCGTGTTGCGTTGCGCAAAAGGTGCATGATATGCCATCGTGGAACCAAATTGCCGTTACAGCCAGAGGCCTCGGTTTTAGCATCCATCCCCCTTGCGCGTTCGTGCCGCTCAGACGGTCGGCCACGAGGGAAAAGGCTGCAACCCAGGCCAGGCCGGCAAAACGAATAGCGGAGTTCGCTTAGTATGGATGCAGTGGTCAAGAACCTATCATTGGGTGCCGGTCCTAAGATCGAGCGCCCTAGCCTGCAGGAGGCGGAAGATGCGGTTAGGACACTGATTGCCTGGGCAGGTGACGATCCCGACCGGGACGGTCTTCAAGACACGCCAAAGCGGGTGGTAAACGCTTATGGCGAGCTCTTCAAAGGCTACGAGGAATGCCCACTGGACGTGCTGTCGCGCACGTTTGAGGAGCCCGGTGGCTACGATGACATCGTGCTGCTTCGCGAAATCGACCTCAGCTCGCACTGCGAGCACCACATGGTGCCGTTCATTGGCGTCGCACACGTGGCCTATTACCCCACCGATCGCGTGGTGGGTTTGTCCAAGCTTGCCCGGGTGGTGGAGATTTTTGCCCGACGTCTGCAAACGCAGGAAACCCTGACCGCGCAGATCATCAATGCAATCGACACCGCTCTTGCGCCCAAAGGTGCTGCCGTGATGATTGATGCGGTGCACCAGTGCATGTCTATGCGCGGCGTGCGCAAACAGAACGTTTCCACAATCACCACGCAGTTCAGCGGCGAATTCAAGACCGATCCGGCCCTCCAGGTGAGGTTCCTTGAATTGGTCCGCGCGCCGTCCAGAAACTAAAAAGCAACTAAGCGTGCCGCGTCATGAGTCCGTCTTGCACAGATAAACATCAACTGGAAGAAGGCGAGACCCTAACGCCGCGGTTTGACGCAAACGGTCTCATCCCGGCCATCTGCACGGATGCCTCTACGGGCGAGGTGCTGATGTTTGCCTTTATGAATGAAGAGGCCCTCAATCGTTCCATCGAAACCGGAATGGCCTGGTACTGGTCACGCTCGCGCCAAAAACTCTGGCAGAAGGGCGAAACCTCCGGCAACACCCAAACCATCGTGGACATGCGAACCGATTGCGATCAGGACGTGATCTGGATCAGTGTGGACCAGCGCGGCGATGCGGCCTGCCACACGGGCCGCAAATCCTGCTTCTACCGGCGCATTGAAACCGGGCAGACGGCGGCGGACGGGACTAAACTGACCCATATTGATGACGTCCGGGTGTTTAACCCAAAAGATATTTATCGGCGCTAAGCTTCAGCTCACGAACACCCTAACCTTCGTGACTGGAATTCTGGAAGGATTGGCTCCAGAATAAAGATATGAAGGTTCGGTATGGCATTTGCAAAGCTGGGCCGTCATGTTTTGGTCGAACAACAATAACCCGTTGATATCTCAATATGCAGCGGACGGTGGGTCAGATATGACCGGTGGGAAGAGCACAAGGCCCAAGATTGGCCTGGCCCTCGGCGCGGGCGTAGCACGTGGATGGAGCCATATTGGCGTCATCCAAAAACTCCTTGAAGAAGGCATTGAACCTGATGTGGTGTCCGGCACCTCCGTGGGTGCGCTGGTGGGCGGGTGCTATGCTGCAGGCAAGCTGCACATGCTTGAAGACTTCGCCCGAAGCCTCACGCGCACAAAGATATTCCGGCTTCTCGACATCTCCTGGACCAAGTCGGGCATCATTTCCGGCGACAAGTTGAGAGAGCTGCTGGATGAAGGTTTGGGCGAAACACGCATCGAGCACATTGAAAAACCGTTTATCTGTATTGGCACCGAGCTACTGACCGGTCATGAGATCTGGTTGCGCAAGGGGCGGCTGTCAAAGGCCTTGCGCGCGTCCTATGCGCTTCCAGGGGTGTTTTCCCCGGTTTACTTTAAGGAACTCTGGCTGATTGACGGCGCGGTGGTGAACCCCATTCCGGTCTCCGCCTGCCGCGCCATGGGCGCCAGAATGGTGATTGCCGTCAACCTCAACAATGACGCCTTCGGCGGCACAGTCATCCAAGCGCCTGGCCTTTCCCATGTGGAAGCCTCAATGGAAACCCTGGAGCTCGATCAATCCTCCTCCAAACCCCAACGCAGCATCCTGCGTCAGATGTTCGGGGGCAGCAACGATGAGCCCGGATTGACAACCGTTCTGATGGCCGCCTTCAATATCTCACAGGACCGCTTGGCCCGTTCGCGCCTGGCCGGCGATCCGGCAGATATCTCCATCAATCCGGCTGCAAACGGGATCGGGCTTTTCGATTTCGACCGCGCAGCAGATGCGATCGCGGCGGGACGGGACGCAGCTGCCCGGGTTATCCCGGACATCAAGCAAGCAATGGCCACTTTGGAAGCCGCTTCGCACTAGCTTTGCTTAGCCAAACACGTTCTGACGATCGGACCGCCGGTCAAACAGGCCAAAAATGACGATGCCGGCGGCAAACCCGCCCAAATGGGCCTCCCAGGCGATGGAGGCACCGGCCGGCGCCATAACACCCCCGGCCCCGGCCAGAATGGTGACCCCCACCCATATGGCAAGAAACACCAGCGCACGCGGATTTGTGAACACTTCGGCCAGGCTGAGTGCCCGGATTTGATCTGCACCGAGCCGATGGGCCTCCAACACTGACATTCTTCGGGCAAACATCAACCGGACCGTGCCGGCCATCTGACCCGAAATGGCACCAGATGCACCTATGAGTGGCGCCTGATCGCCCCAATAAGCCCACAGATGCACCCCCGCCGCACCAAGGCCGGACAGCAGGCTGAACAGCAGAAACTTGCCCGCGCCAAAACGCCTGGCCAACACGGAGCCGAAAGCCAGCATAAAAAACCCGTTGATCGCAAGGTGCATCCAGTCGCCATGCAAGAACATGTGCGTGACAAAGACCCAGATATCAGCGGCCCAGCCGCCGGGGTAAATCCACACATTCGAGCTGTCATAACGTGCTGGTATCAATGCGAAATTCAGGAGAAGCCATTCCTCTCCTTGGCGCGTCACCAGAGATTGCAGGCCTCTGACGGCAACCATCAGGGCAAACAGCACAAGGACCACTTTAGGCGCGTTTATCGCAGGCTGACGTCCGCCACCTATTGGCGGTCTCGGCTGGTCCTGGTGCTCAACTGGATCACTCACAAACGGGATATCCCTCTCCGCGCGCTAACGCCTCTGCCATACCCCATTTGTGGGCGCGCCGCACCAGCATTTTCATCTGATCGGTCTGATTTTACGAGATTGGCACGCAAGCTGCACAGCACCAGCCGAATGTTTCATCTCTGGCACGGGACTGTCTCAAAGTCAGCCAGAGAGCTGCCGCACCGTGACGGCAGTGGACTACAGGACTTGAACGCAAATGTCAGTAAGCACCATAACCGGGCGACAAACTGAGATCCTCCACCCCGCCACCAGGTCTTTGTATCAGGTCTGGGACACAATTCGGCGTGGACGCACGGCACCTCAGCGCCAGGAGCTTGATCTGCGTGCAATCAAGGACGTGCTTGCAAACATGGCCATCATCAGGCTCGACCCTCTGGAACTGAGCTACTCCTTCCGCTTGGCAGGCACCGCTTTGCGCACCATCTTCGGCAAAGAACTTACGGGAACAAACTTCCTGCATCTCTGGTCACCGGTTGAGCGCACGACGATTTCCGATCTTGCATCAACGGTCCTTTCGCACCACCAACCGGCCACAGTCCGGTTCAAAGGCTTTGCCAAAGACGGACGCGCGGAAGGCATTGAAATGATCATGCTGCCCATTTCAAGCCAGGGCGAAGAGCACGAAACCCAGATCCTCGCGGCCATTGCCCCATTGACGGCGCCCTATTGGTTGGGCGTGCACGCCATTGCCCGCACCGAGCTCATTTCGCACCGGCTCATCCGGACAGACCCCTATGGTGGGCAGGACACCCGCCCCCAGGATGTTTTTGCTGAGGAGGCCCGTCCGCTCACCGCCCCGGTGCCTGAGGAAAGCAAAGTTGCGCCCAAGCGCATGCCCGTGCACTATCCGGCCTCACAGCCGCAAGAGCCCCGCGGCGATCGCGTCCGGCAGCGCAAGCTGCACCTCATCCAAGGCGGGATCGACTAGGCAGTCTTTGCACAAACAAGCCGATCTGAACGAAAACTGCGCAAGAAAGCGCCAATTCGTGACACTTGTTACCAACCATTTAACCCAACGTTTACTGGCGACTCACTAATGTTCCCCTCAGTGAGGCAAAGTCTTGGCACATCCGCTTGTGCTGAAGACGGACATAAGATGTGAGCGAACGCGTGAACGCTGCGGTGACCAGTCCCCAAATAGAAGACAGTGTCGAGGAAACGGCCGGCACTGAGATCCTGTTCGGACGGTATATGCGTCCTGATCGCCAGGAATACCCTTGCCAGGTTGGCGAAATCGATGCCTCAAAGATCGAGGTCATTGCCAAGCACGAAGTTGAGTTCGGCGAGCATATCGTTGCTTATCTCGATCAGATTGGCCGAATTGAAGGCGTGGTTTCGCAGCGCCATGAAGGCGGGTTCACGATCAGTCTGTCTTTGAGCGGCACGCGCCTTGAGCGTTTCCAGAAGCGTCTTGAGTGGTTGAACAATCGCGATGAAAACGGCGAGTCTGATCAACGCCGGCATGCGCGCTACCAGCCCAGTGAATCGGAATCGCAGCTCATCTTGCCCGACGGTCGCAACTATCCTTGCGAAATCCTGGACATCTCTGTCAGCGGTTCGTCCGTGAAAGTCGGGGTGATCCCCTCCATCGGCACCTATGTGATGTTGGGCAAGATGCGTGGGCGCGTCACCCGCATCCATGCAGAAGGCATTGGCATTGAATTCCTGAAAGTGCTCGACACGCAGGGCCTCAAGACGTCCTTCAGCTTCTAGTCTAAAGCAATACCCTTAAACCGAGCGCCAGGTTGTGCCCGTTCCGGGGCCAGCCTCGCTATATGCCGTCCTTGCCCGTAAGCCCAACGGCGCAAGGCGCATCAGTATAGCGGTGCGGGAGGATTATGGTTGATCAATTATTACAATTTTTGGTCTGATTTTATTTAAATAATACTTGTGTTTTACTTTAATTCATCCAGCAACCTGAACAGTATAGAAAAAACTATCTGACATTGTTCACCCCAACAAGGGAATGGGGTCACAACAATGTTCAAGCAACTGATAAAAATTGGAATGGTCGCAAGCACGGTAACGCTCCTGGGGGCAAGTGCACCGTCTTGGGCGAAAGAGTGGAACACTGCAACAGAACGTGCACCACGTTCAGCAGAGTTTGCACCGATCTACGGGAAAACGCTTCCACCCATCGGCTGGGTCAAGTTTTGCGAACGCCACAAACGCGAGTGCGCCGGTCGCACGGCGGCAGAGAGCAGGGTTCGCCTGACAGATGAGACCTGGAGCCAACTGGTCCGCGTCAACGCGCATGTGAACCGCAAAGTGGAGCCGGTTACCGACCAGGAACTCTACAATGTGGCTGAGCATTGGACCTACCCCGGTGCACACGGCGACTGCGAAGACTACGTGCTGTTGAAGCGCAAGATCCTGATGAACATGGGTTGGCCGCGCGAGAGCCTTCTCGTCACTGTTGTTCTTGACGAAAAGCGCGAAGGCCATGCCGTCCTGACGGTGGTCACCGATATGGGTGAGTTCGTTCTGGACAACCAAAACCCGGAAATCCTGCCGTGGCACGCCACGCAGTACACCTACATCAAGCGTCAAGCGCAGCAACACCCGCAGCTTTGGGTTTCGCTTACACGCGGCGCATCGAAGCGCACGCGGCACATTGCCGGAAAGTCCGGCGACTGAGTAATCGATACAAGGTGAGGGATCAGAACAAGTAACGGCCCGGTCAGCGTCCCCTCCCCCATCCCCAGATGACCGGGTTGTCAGAGCCGGCCCTGCCCCACCCAGGGCCGGCTCACCTTTT
>JBCDDQ010000119.1:0-14163 GCA_039180225.1 Pseudomonadota bacterium | reverse complement strand
TTGCCAGTTTCGATTTTGAGCGGCCTTCCGCCCCATTCAATTTCTACGGTTTGAACATCAAACATTCGGATTTTCCTTATATGTGCCCTGCGCTGCGATAACTTTCCTTTGCAGCATCCCAATCGGGCACGATGGACGGGCGGCCCCATTGCCGCCGCCCAGGGATAGTTTGCCCCACGCGGACCTCCGCATAAGGCGCATTGCTCACTCTACATAACGCGACTGAAGCAATATCCGGCCAAAGCCGGGTATTCGATATTTGGTTGAGACAGACTAACAATCTCTGCTTAGCGGCGAATGCCAAGTTTCTTGATCAGATCCTGGTACCGCTCTTCCTGCTTGCCTCTCATATAGTCGAGCAGCTTACGGCGCTGCGAGACCATTTTCAGAAGGCCGCGGCGGGAATGGTTGTCTTTTTTGTGGTCCTGGAAGTGTTCGGTCAGGTTCTTGATGCGTTCGGTTAGGATCGCGACTTGAACCTCCGGCGAACCGGTGTCGCCGTCCACAGTTCCATATTCTTTGATGAGCTCTTGCTTGCGCTCAGGGGAAATCGACATCGGGTACTCCATATGTTGAGAGCCGCACGTTCCATGCGCAC
The DNA here is from genome assembly GCA_039180225.1 of Pseudomonadota bacterium. Lineage (GTDB taxonomy): Bacteria > Pseudomonadota > Alphaproteobacteria > Rhizobiales > CAJQND01 > JAAEUE01. The sequence continues at coordinate 13,565 of JBCDDQ010000119.1, read as the reverse complement.
TCTAGGTTAGGTTAAAAACGCGCTTGGGATGCACCGCCCCGTGTTCCATTTCTGCCAAGGCAACAGGGTCACCCCTGTGTTCCACCAAAATGGTTCCTTGCAGGATGGGAGCGTCGCGTCCCCGCACGATGACGGCTTGACCGTTTCTCAGTCTCGCCGCATCTTCTGCGCTCACGGCCAGCGCCGGGATGTCGTCCAGCGCGGTCTCAAGCGGCAGGAGATACTCATACATGGCCTCCTGGCCGGCGCCCTTATGGCGCAAATCGTCCAATTGATCCAGCAAAATCATATTATCTTCGTTAAACGGCCCAACTTGCGTCCGGCGCAGTTCAGAGACGTGTCCGAAGCACCCAAGCTCCCGGCCCATGTCGCGCGCCAGGGCGCGCACATAGGTGCCCTTGCTGCAGATGGCCTCAAGAACGGCATGATCGTCGTCTGGTCGGGCGACCAGCTCAAAGCTGTCGATCAGGATCTCGCGGGCAGCCAGCTCAACCTCTTCGCCGCCGCGCGCCAGATCGTAGGCCCGGGCACCGTCCACCTTCAGAGCAGAAAACTGTGGTGGAACCTGACTGACCAAGCCGGTGAATTCAGGCAGCACCGCCCGGACCGCCGCCTCATCCGGCCGCTGATCTGAAGTCTGGGTGATCTCGCCCTCTGCGTCATCCGTGGTGGTTTCAGCGCCCCAATGCACGGTGAACCGGTAGGTCTTGGTGCTGTCCATGATAAACGGCACGGTCTTGGTGGCTTCCCCAAGCGCGATGGGCAGCAAGCCGGTGGCCAGCGGATCCAAAGTCCCGCCATGGCCCGCCTTTTGGGCATTGAACAGACGGCGAACCGCGCCCACGGCTTGGGTGGAGGTCATGGTCAACCTCTTATCGAGGATGACCCAGCCATGCACCCGATCGCCTTTCTTGCGTCTGGCCATGGCTCTCTAGGTGCCGTCCTGTTCCAAGTCTTGAGCCACTTTCGGATCATCCAAAAGGTCATCGATATGACTGGCGTAATCCAGCGTCTTGTCCAGGTGGAAGCGCAAATCCGGCATATATTTCAGCGCAAGCTGTTTTGAAATCTGGCCGCGAATGAACTTCTTGTTTTTATAAAGCGCATTCACCACCTCATCGCGCCCTTCGCCCGCCAGCGGCATCACGTAGGCATGGGCAATCTTCAAATCGGGCGTCATCGCCACTTCCAGCACGGTGAGACCGGCGCTCAAGGCCGGGTCGGCAATCTCGCCGCGGTTGAAGAGGTCGGCGAGGGCATGGCGCACCAGTTCGCCAACGCGCAGCTGGCGTTGGCTCGGCCCCCGGTGTGTCTCAGATCGGTTCATTTTGGTTTTCGATTTTCCAACGCCGGCATTGCGGCGTGCGCGTGCTAATCCAGCGTGCGTGCCACTTCCTCAACCCGGAAGCACTCGATCACATCGCCAGGCCGCATGTCCTGATAGTTCTCGAACGCCATGCCGCATTCCTGGCCGGCAATGACCTCCTTCACCTCATCCTTAAAGCGTTTGAGGGTGGAGAGCGTGCCTTCGTGGATCACCACGTTGTCGCGGATCAGCCGCACCTTGGCCCCACGTTCAACAGTGCCTTCAGTAACGCGGCACCCGGCGACCTTGCCCACCTTGGAAATGTTGAACACTTCCAGAATTTCCGCATTGCCCAGGAAGGTTTCGCGCTGCTCCGGCGACAACATGCCGGACAGAGCTGCCTTCACATCATCCACCAGATCGTAGATCACGTTGTAATAGCGGATCTCAATACCGGCCGCTTCAGCCGCATCGCGCGCCTGGTTGTTGGCACGAACGTTGAAGCCCATGATGAGCGCGTTGGAAGCTGTGGCCAGAGTCACGTCGGATTCTGAAATCCCACCCACTGCCTGGTGGATCACCCGCGCGGCCACTTCATCGGTGCCCAACTTGTCAATCGCCTGGGTGATGGCTTCGCCAGAACCTTGCACGTCACATTTGACCAGGATGGGCATCTCGGAGATCTCGTTCTCCTTCAGCTTGCTCATCATCTGTTCAAGTGACATGGCGCCGGTTGACGGAGCCCCTTTCATCTCGCGGCGCTTGCGGTCGCGGTAATCGGTGATCTCCCGGGCCCGGGCATCGCTGTCCACAACCACGAACTGGTCGCCAGCTTCAGGCGCCGTGTTGAGGCCGAGCACTTCGACCGGAACCGATGGGCCGGCTTCATCCACATTGCCGCCCTGGTCATCCACCAGTGCACGAACCCGGCCCCAGGCGGAACCAGCAACGAAGATATCGCCCAGCTGCAATGTGCCGCGCTGCACCAGAACCGTCGCCACAGGACCGCGGCCTTTATCGAGCTTGGCTTCGATCACCACACCGTCGGCGGAGCGATCGGGGTTGGCTTTCAGTTCCAGGATTTCAGCCTGAAGCAGAATGGCTTCCAAAAGTTTGTCCAGGTTCTGTTGCTTCAGAGCGGACACTTCCACTTCCTGAACGTCACCACCCAAGCTTTCCACCACGATCTCATGCTGCAGCAGCTCGTTGCGCACCCGGGTGGGGTCTGCTTCAGGCTTGTCCATCTTGTTGATGGCAATAATCATCGGGACTTCGGCGGCCTTGGCGTGGTTCAGGGCCTCAATCGTTTGAGGCATCACGCCATCATCGGCGGCCACAACCAAGATCACAATATCCGTCACTTTGGCACCGCGGGCACGCATGGCCGTGAAGGCTGCGTGGCCTGGGGTGTCCACAAAGCTCACAACGCCGCCAGGTGTTTCCACCTGATAGGCGCCGATATGCTGGGTGATGCCGCCGGCCTCACCGGAGACCACATTGGCATTGCGCAGAGCATCGAGCAGCGAGGTCTTGCCGTGGTCCACGTGACCCATGACCGTCACCACAGGCGCGCGCGACACCAGATCGCCCTGATCGTCGTCTTCGCCCATCAGGCCGATTTCCACATCCGATTCCGACACGCGTTTGACCGTGTGTCCGAAATCTTCCGCCACCAGCTGGGCAGTATCTGCGTCGATCACATCGGTGATCTTGTGCATGTCGCCCTGTTTCATCAGAAACTTGATGATGTCCACACCACGTTCGGCCATGCGGTTGGCCAGCTCCTGAATGGTGATGGCCTCAGGGATGGTCACTTCGCGGGCAATTTTCTCGCGGGCTTCCCCGCCACCCATGACTTTCTGCTTTTGCCGCTCCTGGCGCCGTTTCATGGCGGCCAGTGAGCGCTGGCGCACATTGTCGTCGAGCGCGTTGGCGATGGTCAGCTTGCCGCGGCGGCGTTCAGCACCGCCGCCTCTGCCCGGCTTCTGCTGCTCGGCCTTTTCTTCGCGCTTCTGACGTTCTTTGCGCGATTCAGGCGCGGGCTTGGCCGGTGCCTCCTTTGCAGGCTTGTCGACCGCTGGCTGTGCGGCGGCCTCTGCTGCGGCTTCAGCGGCTTCAGCTTCCAGTCTGGCTTTTTCTTCAGCTTCCTTGCGTTCAGCGTCTTCGCGCTCTTGGCGGCGCTGTGAGTCGATTTCCGCAAGACGTTCAGCTTCTTTGCGGGCGGCCTCTGCGTCATCGGCTTCGCGCAACCTGGCGCCAGCCAAAGCCTTGGCGCGCGCTTCTTTCTCGCTCTCGGAAAGCTCGTTGGGCCCTGGCTTACCGGGCGCTTCAGGAGCGGGCTCGGCGGGGGCCGGCTTCGGCGCGGCCTGCGGCGCTGGTTTAACCTTGGATTCGATCGGGCTTGGCTGTGAACCGGGCGCAGTTATGGTGCGCCGCCGTTTGGTCTCCACCACGACGGTTTTTGAGCGGCCATGGCTGAAGTTCTGCTTCACCCGGCCTTGCTCTACACCACGGCGCATGCTGAGGGTCTTGCCCCCACCGCCTGCGGATCGTTCTTCTGTGTCGTTACTCTCGCTCATGCTCATCCAGTCTGTTGCGCGGCCACATTCATCAAGTCAAGCCAGCAAATCATCCGTTGTAACTGTCATATCGTTCTGCGGCGCGAACCAGGTGATCAGCCAGATCGCCTTTGTGTACCGCAGCATGTACCACATTTGTCCGCCCTAATGCCAAGCTCAAATCATCCCGAGGGAAGATTGTCAGCAGTTTGACACCGCGCCCTGCGCCTCGGGCCTTAAGCGCAATCTTGTTTTTTCCATCGTCTGCAGCGTCCGAAGCCACCAAAACCGCCGCAACCTGGCCTTTCGCCAGCGTCGCGGAGACTTTCTCAAAGCCGTGCGTCACAAGCCCAGCCCGGTTGCACAGACTGATCAAACTGATGGCCTCCTTATACAAGAGGCGGCTCACCATCTCTGGCAAATCGTCAGCACACTTGGCTTGATGCTTAAAACCGCGCGCAAAATGGCCCTTGCGCGCGGCCACGTCAATAATATCTCTGGACGCGGAAACCCAAACGCCCCGTCCCGGCAGCTTTCGCTTCAGATCCGGCGTGACATCGTCACTTGGTGACAGAACAAAGCGCACCAATTCTTCCGGCGGCTTAACCGCCCGCGTGACGATGCACATCCTTTCTGCCATAGCCATTCGCCGATATCCAGTGCGCTGCCGGTCATCGTCAGTTGGCCGGCGTGTCGAACACGGCTTCGGCAGCAGCCTGGTGATCAACCTCTTCAGCAACCGCTTCGGCCGGTTCGGCCTCTGCGCTCTCCTCCACCTCAGCTTCCGCTTCCTCGGCCTGCATCAGATCCTCCTCGGAGATAATGCCTGCAGCCACGCGGGCTCGCATGATCATGGCCTCAGCTTCAGCTGCGCTCACATCCATGCCGGCCAGGATGCCGTCATACCGGACCACCTCGCCATCTTTGCGCTCGGTCCAGCCGGTCAGGTCGTCCGTGGCGCAATAGGCCAGGTCTTCAACCGATTTCACCTCGTTCTCGCCAAACCGGACCATCATGGCGAGCGTGACGCCTTCCACTTGGCCCACAGCATCTTCAACGCCAAGGGATTTTCGCTTCTCGTCCATCTCGCGGTTTAGCTTGTCCAAGTGCTCGCGCGCCCGGGTTTGAAGCTCTTCTGCCATTTCTTCGCCAAAGCCTTCAATATCGGCAATCTCAGCCACCGGCACGTAAGCAACCTCTTCCAAAGACGTGAAGCCTTCAGAGGCCAGCAATTGGGCGATCATCTCGTCGGCATCAAGAGCCGCCATGAACATTTCAGAGCGTTCCTGGAACTCCTTCTGGCGGCGTTCGGATTCTTCCTGTTCGGTCAGGATGTCGATATCCCAGCCTGTGAGGATCGAGGCCAGGCGCACATTCTGGCCGCGCCGCCCGATGGCCAGCGACAGCTGTTCATCCGGCACCACCACTTCAATGCGCTCTGCGTCCTCATCCAGAACCACCTTGGCCACTTCGGCCGGGGCCAAAGCGTTCACGATGAACGTGGCCGCATCCGGGTTCCATTGGATGATGTCGATTTTCTCGCCCTGCAACTCGTTCACCACGGCCTGCACCCGGCTGCCGCGCATACCGACGCAAGCGCCGACGGGGTCGATCGAACTGTCCTTCGACAACACGGCGATCTTGGCCCGCGAGCCCGGATCGCGGGCCACGGAGACGATTTCGATAATGTTGTCATAGATCTCCGGCACTTCCTGGCCGAACAACTTGGCCATGAACTCCGGCCGGGTGCGCGACAGGAAGATCTGCGGACCGCGCTGCTCGCGGCGCACGTCGTAAATGTAGGCCCGGATCCGGTCGCCGTTGCGGAAGTTCTCCCGCGGCAGGCTCTCATCGCGCCGCACCACGCCCTCAGCACGGCCCAGATCTACAACGATGTTGCCATACTCGACCCGCTTGACGAGGCCATTGATGATCTCGCCGGCGCGGTCCTTGAACTCCTCGTACTGGCGCTCGCGCTCCGCATCACGCACCTTCTGCACGATCACCTGCTTGGCGTTCTGGGCGGCGATGCGGCCGAAATCGATGGGTGGCAGCTCTTCGGCAATCAGATCGCCAAGCTCGGCATCGGCTTGCTTGTGTTTGGCATCGGCCAGGGAGATCTCTGTGGAATCGTTCTCCACGTGCTCGCTCACCACCAGCAGCCTTTGCAGCTGAATGTCCCCGGTCTCCGGGTTGATTTTGGCCCGGATCTCGTTCTCCTGGCCATACCGTAACTTGGCGGCACGCTGAATAGCGTCCTCCATGGCGTCGATGACCAGGGTCTTATCGATCGACTTTTCCCGCGCCACCGCATCGGCAATCTGCAAAAGCTCCAGCCGGTTGGCACTCACTGCTTCGACCATTTTATCGCTCCAAATCTAAGTTTAGTGCGCCGTTGCCGACGCTTTGATCAGCTCGTCTGTCATGACGAGCTTGGCACTTGCTACATTCTCAAAAGCCAATCCGACCACCACCGGATCAGCCCCATCATTCTCTTTGAACCACAGACGGATCTCATCATCCTCAAACCCCTCCAGGCGTCCCCTGAAGCGCTTGCGGCCTGCGATCATCTGGGCCATCTCGATCTTCGCTTCAAACCCCGCCCAGCGCTCAAAATCGGATGGGCGCACCAGGGGCCGGTCGATCCCGGGCGAGGAAACCTCCAGCGCGTAGGCGCTGGCAATGAGGTCTTCCACGTCGAGGAGCGGCGAGAGAGTGCGGCTGATCAGTTCGCAATCCTCAATATTCAAGCTGCCGTTCGGACGCTCCGCCATCACCTGAAGGGTTTGCCCGCCATCGCCGGTGAGGCGCACCCGGACCAGCCGAAAGCCCAGGCCTTCGATGGCCGGTTCAATAAGCTCGGCCACCTTGCGCGCAAGGCCTTCTTCCGTTTTCAGTCTTCGCTCTAGATCCGTTTCAGACATGATCCCGCATTCAACATCCCGCATTCAACCAAATTGGCTCGCCTTCCCAGATCATGCGCCTTAAGGCACTAAAAAAAGCGGGCTCCGGCGGGAACCCACTCTCTGTGATGGCCGTTGGTCTGTGTCGTTAACCTCGGGCTATATGAGAATGACCTGAAAGGTATCTCTCATATAGCGCCAACGCCGCTTTGCTTCAAGCGTTGCTTTTCAGCTTTTGCGGAAAGTGAGGTAATGGGCTGTTCGCCCTTCTCTCAGGGCTTTGGCCTCATAGCGGGTGCCCGGCCAGCCCTCAGGCGGGGTGCGCCAATCGCCCGGTCGCTCCGCCGTCCATGCAAAACCGCCATGCTGAGCCATGTGCGCCAAGGTCCAGCGCACATAGTCGGTGATATCGCTTGCAAACAGGAACTCAGCCCCCGGCTTCAGGATGCGGTGAAAGGCGCGGATATTGTCCGGGTTCACGAACCGCCGCTTGTTGTGCCGTTTTTTGGGCCACGGGTCCGGGTAGAGCAAAAACAGACCCGAAATCGAGGCATCCGGCAAGCAGTCCAAAACCTCACGAGCATCTCCGTGGTGGAGCCGTATGTTCTTAAGCTTCTGGTCGTCAATGGCTGACAGGATCTTGGCCATGCCGTTCACAAAGGGCTCCGCGCCCAAATAGCCGCGATCGGGATGCTCCGCGGCGCGGGCCGCCAAATGCTCCCCGCCGCCAAAGCCGATCTCCAAAAACACGGACGCCGGGCGATCTTCATACAAGCTTTGCGGGTCAAGGGTCCCGGTCTCGGGCAGCTCAATGGCGAGTTGGGGCAGCAGGGTGTCCAGCAGCTCCCGCTGGCGCGCCCTCAGCTTATGGCCCTGCTGGCGCCCGTAGAGCAAGCGCGTTCTAGGCTGTCGGTTGTCCTGGCTCATAGGCACCCGCTTCGGGCGCACCGAAGATCAGGTTAGTGCTGACTTGATGGCGTCTGCAAGGTCGGTGCGCTCCCATGAAAAGCCACCATCATCATCCGGCGTGCGGCCGAAATGTCCATAGGCGGCACTGCGCTCATAGATCGGGCACGACAGGCCCAGGTGTTCGCGGATACCGCGTGGAGAGAGATCCATCACTTCGCCCAGCGCGCTTTCCAGCTTGCCCTCGTCAACGGTGCCCGTGCCGGCGCAATCCACATAGATGGAGAGCGGCTTGGAGACACCGATCGCGTAGGAAAGCTGAATGGTGCATTTGTCGGCAAGACCGGCGGCCACCACGTTCTTGGCCAGATAGCGCCCGGCATAGGCGGCGGAGCGGTCCACCTTGGTTGGGTCCTTGCCGGAGAAGGCGCCGCCGCCATGAGGGGCTGCGCCGCCATAGGTGTCCACGATGATTTTGCGTCCCGTCAGACCAGCATCGCCATCTGGGCCGCCGATGACAAAGTTGCCTGTAGGATTTACATAGAACTCTTCCTCCGGGCACATCCAGCCATTGGGCAAGACCTTTTCAACGAAGGGCCGTACCATCTCGCGCACCTCGTCCTGGCTGAGGCCCTCGTCGTGCTGTGTGGAGACCACGACAGATGTGGCGCGTATGGGCTTGCCGTTTTCATATTGCAGGGTGACCTGGCTCTTGGAATCCGGGCCAAAGCCTTTGGTCGTGCCGGAATGGCGCGCATCGGCCATTGTCTTCAGGATCTGGTGCGACAAATGGATCGGTGCCGGCATGAGTGCTTCGGTTTCCCGGCAGGCGTAGCCGAACATAATGCCCTGGTCGCCTGCGCCTTCATCCTTGTTGCCGGCGGCATCAACCCCCTGGGCAATGTCAGCAGATTGCTGGTGCAGGTAGATGGAGACCTCAGAGTTTTTCCAATGGAAGCCATCTTGCTCATAGCCGATGCTCTTCACCGCGCGCCGGGTCACCTCTTCCAGCATGTCATGAGTAATGCTGTCTGGGCCGCGGACCTCGCCCGCCAGCACGATCCGGTTGGTGGTGGTGAGCGTTTCGCAAGCCACCCGGGAAAAGGGATCTGCGGCCAGAAACGTGTCAACCACAGCATCGGAAATGCGGTCGCACACTTTGTCTGGATGGCCTTCTGAGACGGACTCGCTGGTGAACAGGAAATTATCGCGCGGCACCGGGCTGCTCCTTCAATGGCTATTCATGTAGAGCAACGTCCGGCCAATATCGGTCCGAGGTTGCTGGATGAGATAATGACAAGCCGGATACGCCAACGTACCCCACTTCAACGAGATCTCGAAAATGCGGGAGCGTTAATGGCAAGGAACCCGCTTGGGGTCAAGCGTGGTTTTTAGAGCGTCGGTTCGATTTCCGCCGTGTATCAATTCTCAGCGAGCGCTTTCGCCAACTCAACCAATTTGCGGCGAACGTTCGGCTGCTCGATTTGCGAGAACGCCCGGTTGAGCTGAAACCCTTCCGTGGAGCTCAAAAAGTCCATCAAAGCGGTTTCGCCAGCGCTTTCGCCGAAGCCGGGTTGAGAATTCTCGTTCGGGGTATCGGGAATGTCATCAAAGAAAAAGGCAACCGGAACACCCAGAATTTTCGCCATTTGCCAGAGCCGACTGGCACTTATCCGGTTCGACCCCTTTTCATACTTTTGAACTTGCTGGAATGTGAGGCCAAGTTGTTCACCGAGTTTTTCCTGACTTAACCCGATGAGAATCCGCCGCATTCGGACGCGTCCCCCCACATGTACATCTACAGGATTAGGATTTTTCTTCACCATAGCAATAGAGCCCTAGACCGATTCCCCCCGGTCTGTTTCTTGTTAAGCTCTAGGTTGCCCCGCCTCAGAGCCGCCATCTTATTGAGTTTGCGCTGCCGCACCCTCCTCTAACCGAAACGAACGTAACGTACCTAACAATCTGGTACAATCGAAATTCCGCACTGCGGGTCGCGGAGCGTCCCGCCACATTTCGGGTCTTTTGGCGTTTAGCTTATTGGGCGATTTCTGGCAAGTGTCGCCCGGGAGAGGATGGCCAGAGCGAGGCCAAACAACACGCCGGCGAAGACGATCGCGTCCCCAAACGTTGCGTAAAATGTCGGCGGAATGGCCTTGGGCAACTGACTGTCCACCACGCCGCGCTGGCCGAGCGGTATGCTCTTGAGCACCCGTCCATAGGGGTCAACAACGGCGGAAATCCCGGTGTTCGCCACCCGGACCACCGGCAAGCCCTCTTCAATGGCACGCATGCGCGATTGGGCAAAGTGCTGGCGCGGGCCAATCGACTGTCCAAACCAAGCGTCGTTGGTCACGTTGAGGATCCAGCCTGGCCGGACATCGCGGTCAATTACGGCGCGGGGAAAGATGATCTCGTAACACACCAAAAGACTGACCGGTGGCGCGGTGTCCAGCCGGATCGACCGGGGCCCCACGCCAGGCACAAAGCCACCGGGCAAGGTCACCATTTTGCGCAGGCCCCAGGGTTCCAGAATGGAGGCGAGGGGCAGATATTCACCGAACGGCACCAGGTGTGCTTTGTCATAGGACGCAACGGTTTGGCCCTCATGATTGATGACCAGCACAGAGTTTCGCGCCCGATTGTCATCCGGGGTGCCAGGCTTGCCCTGCAGCGCACGCCTGAGGGCGCCGGTTATGAGGGTCACGTTCTCCGGCAGAAGCTCGGCGATCTTTGCCGTGGCTTGCGGGTTGGCTTCAAGCAGGAATGGGATGGCGCTTTCAGGCCAGATCACATGGGTGACGTCCTTCACGCCCGTCACCTCAGGCGTGGTGGCCATATCGGAAAGCTCCAACAGGCCGGAGAAGATCTCTGTGCGATATCTCGGGTCCCACTTGCGGTTTTGTGGAATGTTCGGCTGAACCAGCCGAACTTTAACCGCATCTTCGAAACGGGCTTCGGCAGTGGCCAAGCGCTGGGATCCGACCATCCATGCTGCGCCCGTCGCAACGAGGATGGTGAACATGGCGAAGGCCCGTTTGGAAAGCCCTTCTGATGTGTCCTCATCTTCACCGGCCAAGATGCCTGGCGAGGCGCAGGCGAAGACGACGATGAAGGTCAGTCCATAGACCCCGCAATAGGCGGCCAGCTGTTCGAGCCCTTCAAAGGCGCCAGCCGAATAACCCATGGTGGCCCAGGGAAATCCTGTGAAGATGTGCCCTCTGACCCATTCCAACACGGTGAAACTGGAAGCAAGCAGCGCAATCCGTCCGGCCCCTGAGGTCCAAACCAGGGAAGCGGCCAGGCAGGCAAAGCCATAGAAAATGCCCAATCCCAGGGGGAACAGCACCACGACGAAGGGGATCATCCAGGAAAACAGGTCCGCATCCACCAGAAAGGCTTCGCTCACCCAATAGAGATTGGGTGCAAAATAGCCGAACCCGAAAGCCCACCCGGTCATGAAGGCCGCTGGGGCCCGGTTCCAGATGGAGCTTGATTGCGCGTTGACCCCGTCCAGGATCCAGACAAGCACCGGCAGGCTGCAGAAAAGCGCAATGAACAAGTAAATCGGCGGCGCAGCCAGCGCGGCGACAATGCCCGCAAGCAACGCAACGAAAAGCCTGCGCCAACCCCAAAGCACAATGAATTTGAGGGCAAAGCTGTTCATCTAATCCCGCAGCATTTCAGACAAAAAGCAAAAAGCGAATCACCAACCTTTATAGCAAGGGCTGAGACGAACCGCTTACACTTCTGCGGGATAAATGAAAACGACTATGCTTGGCCGCCCGACTTTGGCTCTTCAGACGCCTGGCGGCTGCCGCGGGGATGGATCTTTATCTTCTTCAGGCGCCGGGGATCGCTCTCCAGAACCTCAAACGCCAGGCCGGACGGGTGGCGCACCAGTTCGCCCCGGCTCGGCACCCGGCCCACCATGGTGAACATCAGCCCGCCCAGGGTATCCACGTCGTCCTCGTCTTCGTCCGGAACCAGGTCGACCTTCAACAGCCCCTCCAGTTCCTCAATCTCTGCGCGCGCATCAGCCACCAGACCGCCGTCCGGCTCTTGGCGTATCATCGGCCCGTCAGGATCGTCATGTTCATCGACGATTTCGCCAACGATCTCTTCCACTAGGTCTTCAATCGACACCAGCCCGTCTGTGCCGCCATACTCATCCACCACGATAGCCAGATGAATATGGGTCGACTGCATTTTAAGCAGCAGATCGGCCGCCTGCATCGAAGGTGGCACAAACAGCACTTCTCGCATGACGCCGGCCTGGACAACGGTTTTGTCCAGCTTGATGCCCGACAAGCTGAACGGCTTGGATCCGTTCTCGCTACTGCGACCGTTGGCCTTAGCGCTGGACTTTTTCGCGGCACGAACCTTCTCTCCTGCCTTGGCGATCCAGTTCACCAGATCCTTGATGTGGACCATGCCCAGCGGCTCATCCAGCGTGTCGCGATAAACCGGAATGCGTGAATGGTTGGCGTCGATGAATACGGTAAAAAGTTCCGAGAGTGTTGTTTGGTCTTCCACGGCGATGATGTCGGCGCGGGGCACCATGACGTCTTCCACCCGTTGCTGACCGAACTCCAATATGTTCCGGAGCATAAGCCGCTCTTCCGGCGACATGTCGTCTTTGGTGCCGGCTTCGTGCTGGACGATCACATCTTCCAGGCTGGCGCGCAGGGTGGTTTCCGTCTCGCTGGCAAACTTGCCGCGCAGGAACGACCATAACGAATTGGATGATTTGCTGGATTTGTCTTCATCTGCGCCAATGCCCGTAACCGTTGCGGTGGGGGCGGCGCTGGTACTGTCGGATTGTGAAGGGTCGGTCATCTTTATTTCAACCAGAGCGATAGGCTACTGATTTAATCATAAGGGTTCTCAATGCCAAGGCCTGCCAGGATTTTAATCTCCAAGGCTTCCATATCAGCCGCGCTTTCGCCATCCTCGTGGTCATACCCTGCCAGATGGAGCACGCCATGTACAATAAGATGCGACAAATGGCTTTCAATTTTCTTGCCAAAGGTCTCTGCCTCCTGCGCCACCACACCGTGAGCCAGGATCACATCACCCAAAGGCACCGGCTCGCCCGCCGGCCATATGATTTCGGCCAGATCGGTTTCAAACGAGAGAATATTGGTGGGCTTGTCCTTGCCGCGATGTTGCCTGTTGAGGGTGCGCACCTCTTCATCTCCGGCGAGCCTGACACCTAGAACCCGTTCGGCGCGGTCTTCGCCAAGGGCTCCCGCCGCGGCGTCTGCTGCAATCTGAACGATGTCCTCCACACCGGTAACCGCGCGCCAGGCCTCGTCGGCAATATCGATCTCAACCTGCATGACAGTTTAGTCGGCGGGCTCGCTCTTGGCAGGCGCCCCCTCGTACGCATTTACGATCTTGGTGACCAGGGGATGGCGCACAATATCCGCAGCACCGAAGCGGACAACGTCAATCCCCTCTATATTCTCCAATAAGCCCACCGCTTCGGCCAAGCCGGATGTGGTGCCCCGCGGCAGGTCCACCTGGGTGGGATCGCCGGTCACCACCATGCGAGAGCCCTCGCCGAGGCGGGTCAGGAACATCTTCATTTGCTGGGGTGTGCAGTTTTGCGCCTCGTCCAGAATAACGAACGCTCGGGCCAAGGTGCGCCCGCGCATGAAGGCCAGCGGTGCGATCTCGATGGTCTCATCTTCCATGCCCCGCTGTACCTGGTTGGCAGGCATGGTGTCGTATAGCGCGTCATAGAGCGGGCGCAGATAAGGATCGACCTTCTCTTTCATGTCGCCAGGCAGGAAGCCCAGGCGCTCGCCGGCCTCGACAGCAGGACGCGAGAGGATAATCCGGTCCACCTCACCCGCCATAAGGGCTGCCGCGGCGCAGGCCACGGCG
>JBCDDQ010000118.1:0-14235 GCA_039180225.1 Pseudomonadota bacterium | reverse complement strand
TGATCCGCAAAATGTCCTGAACCTCATCATCGTTCGCAATCTCAGTGCGCCCATGCACGGCGGCGGAATAGAAGAGGCCCTCGGTGGATTCGCGCAGCACGATGAAATCGATCTTGGCCGCCTCAGGCGCCGCCAGCTTCTTGGGCCAGTTGGGATAGGCCTTCACCGGGCGCACGCCAGCATAGAGCTGCATGTTCTCGCGCAGCCGCAAATGTGGCGCGATCTCCGTGCCGTCCGTGGCCCGGATGTGCGGCAGGCCAATGGCACCCAGCAAAATGGCATCAGCCTCGGCCACCGCCTCTTCAGACCCCGGCGCCATATCGCGGCCATGCTCAGCATAGTAGCCAGCCCCGGCCGCGTGATAGTCAAAGTTCAGCGAAAACCCACCAACACGGCTTTGGGCGGCCTCGATCACCGCGCGCGTGGCCGCCACCACGTCAGGGCCAATGCCATCGCCCTCAATCACGGCGACGTTGAAGGTTGCGTTCCCCATCTTTGTCTCAAATCCTCACACCACAGGGGTTAACAGATCCCGGCCCTCGAAGTGTGCGACCAGATTATCAAACATCAACTGGCCCATGGCCTTGCGGGTTTCCACCGTGGCCGAGGCGTGATGGGGCTGGAGCAGCACATTGTCCAATGCCAGAAACCGCGGATCCAGGTCGGGCTCACCCTCAAAAACATCCAATGCCGCAGAGCCCAGCGCCCCGCTCTCCAACGCATCCAACAAAGCCGCTTCATCCACATTGGCCGCACGCGAGAGATTGATCAGCATGCCGTCCGGCCCCAAGGCTTCGATCACCTTGCGGTTCACAATGTGCCGCGTCTCAGCCGAGGCGGCCAGCGTGATGAAGAGAAAGTCCGCCCATCCGGCGAGCTCCACCGGATCGGCGACAAACTCCAGATCACCGTCCGTTGGGCGGGGCGAGCGGTTGGTGTAGCGCACCTCAATATCAAAGGCCGTCAGCCGTCGGGCAATCTCCGCGCCAATCCGCCCCATGCCCAAAATGCCCGCCTTCTTGCCATGGGCCCTGGTTTGCAGGCCAAACGGGCCGCGTTTGGCCCAGCTGCCATCCCGAACCCACTTTTCAGCCGGAACCATGCCCCGGGCCTGCGCCAGCATCATGGCAACCCCCAGATCGGCGCATTCTTTGGTCAAAACATCCGGCGTATTGGTCACCCGCACGCCGGCATCGCGGGCGAACTCAATATCCACGGCGTCATATCCCACCCCATAGACCGAGATGATCTCAAGGTTGGGCAGCTGTTCCAGCACGTCGCGGGTCACGCCCAGATCCCCTTTGGTGCAAAGCCCGCGGATGGCGCTGCCATGCTCTGCCAGCAGCGCCGCCTTATCGTCAGCCTGGTAATAGCGGTGGGTGGTGAATGTGGCATCCAAGGCGTCTTCGTCCCACTTGGGATAAGGGCCCATTTGCAGGACGTGAACGGAACGTGTGTCGGTCATGCTATGGCTTTAGCGCACCCTTGGCTTTGCGCCAAGCCTCAAACCCTTCCCTGGCCTCGTCGCTTGTGGCCGGGTATAGCCCGATCACCTTCTCGCCGGCCGCAACCCGCTCGGCCACATAGTCTTCAAAGGCCGTCATGTTCTCAGCCTCGCGGGAGACCTCGTCGGCCAGATGCAGCGGCACGATCACAACCCCCTCGTTATCGCCCACCACCACATCGCCGGGAAAGACCGCCACGTCGCCGCAGCCGATCGGCCCGTTCAGCTCAATGGCCTGATGACGGGTGAGATTTGTGGGGGCTGAGGGCCGGTTGTGATAGCAGGGAATGCCGAACTGGGCGATCTCCGGCGTGTCCCGAAAGCCCCCGTCGGTCACAACGCCGGCCACCCTGCGCTGCATCATACGCGCCACCAGGATGGACCCCGCCGACGCTGCGCGCGGATCCTTGCGGCTGTCGATCACCATCACGTGGCCGGGCGGACATTCCTCCACCCCCACGCGCTGCGGGTGGGTGGGATCCTGGAAGACGGAGATCGGGTTCAGATCCTCACGCGCCGGGATATAGCGCAAGGTATAGGCCTGGCCCACCATGTTCTGCCCCTTCTGCGAGAGCGGATGCACATCCTGGATGAACTGATTTCTGAGGCCAAGCTTGAACAGCGCGGTGCACAAGGTGGCTGAGCTCACCCCCATCAGTCTTTCGCGGGTGTCCGGGGCCAGAACCTGGTCGTTCATGATCTCCTCCCTCCTTCACGCGCCCATCGGCTCAAAGCCATAGAGCGCCTCGGCATTGTCTTGCAAAATCATCTTGCGGGTGGCCTCGTCCGGCACCCAGTCGAGCAGCACATCAAGCGTGCGGGCATCATCAGGGTATGTTTCCGGCGTCGCGCTCACATGCGGCCAGTTGGAGGCCCAGAGCAGCCGTTCTGGCGCATGCGCCACCAACGCCGCACTGAGCGCGCCCACATCATCATACCCCGGCGCCCCCACCAGCGACGTCTCATAGCAGGCCGACAGCTTCACATAGCAGTTCCCCCTGTCGATCAGGCGCAACAGGGCGGCGAACTCGGCACTGTCCGGCGTTACGGGAGGAATGAACTTGCCGGCATGATCGATCACGTAAGGCCCTGTCAGATCCGACAGCGTCTGCTCGTAATCAGCAATATGGCGCCCGTTGAATTGCACAATCGGGTGCCAGCCGAAGTCGGCGATCCTCTCGGCCACAGGATGCAGATATTTGCTGCTCACAGCCCCTGGCCCAATGCCCATGATGCGCGCGCCGCGCACACCCACCCGGTGCAACCGCTCAAGCTCCTCGTCGCTCACCTCCGGCCACACCACCGCAATGCCCCGGGCCGCATCGCCCAGCACGTTGAGGCAGGCTTCAAGGCAGCTATTGTCATCTTGATATGCGTTGGGTTGAACCAGCACAGCCCGCCTGATCCCCAGCCGCTTTTGGACAATCGCATAGTCCTCCAAAGAGGCCGGCGTGTGTAGCGGAACCTTCGGGCTCTGAGGAAACTCCTGCGCAATGATGTGCATATGAGTGTCCACGGTGCCGTCTGGCGCAACAAGGCTGGGCGCCGGCCCGTGAAGTGGCCTAACGAACTCTGTCATCTTTCTGGAACTTCGCCTCCCGTGGACGGCCGTTTTTTCGTGTCCCGTCAGCATGGGCCAAATTTATTTGTATTACAAGTTGAAATATTTTCGCCCAAAATCAGCGATTTTGCTACTTGAGATGTAATTTCAATTGACAAGTACGGAATTTGCTTCATCTTGTCATACAAGCGGCAGCCCGGCAAAAACCATCATCAATCCGGTCTCCGTTCAAACAGGCGCAAGATTGTTGCGCACATTTAGGGAGAACGCCCATGTTCAGCTTTAAAAAAGCTGCCCTTACGGCAGCGGTTGCCCTCTTTGCTGCCAGCCTCACCATCCCCGCAAAGGCGGCCGAATGGCGTGGTTGGAACATCCATAAGCCCGGCTACCCCAACACGGTTGCCATGGATAAGTTCGCCGAGCTGCTGAAAGAGAAATCCGGCGGCAAGATGAGCCTCAAAATGTTCCACTCCGGCACCTTGGGCACCCAGCCTGACGCCATCGAGCAGGTGCGCATTGGCGGGCTGGAAATCGGAAACTTCAACCTCGGGCCCATTGGTCCCGTCGCAGCAGAAGCCAACGTGGTGTCGTTGCCGTTCATCTTCCGCGACATGGCCCACATGCACCGCGCGCTGGATGGCGAGGCCGGCGACAAGATCAGTGCGGGCATGGCCAAGAAGGGCCTGGTTGCCCTGGCCTGGTACGATTCAGGCGCCCGCTCGTTCTATAACTCCAAAAAGCCGATCAACACGCCTGCCGACGTGAAGGGCATGAAGGTGCGGGTCATGAACAATGACCTCTATTCAGGCATGATCAAGGCGCTCGACGGCAACCCCTCGCCCATGGCGTTTTCAGAAGTCTATCAGTCCCTGAAAACCGGTGTTGTGGACGGTGCTGAGAACAACTGGCCGTCCTATGAATCCACCGGTCACTTTGAAGTGGCGGGCTACTACTCCCTGTCCCAGCATCTGATCATTCCAGAATGCGTCTGCATCAATGCCAGTGTCTACAATGCGCTGTCGGACGATGAGAAGAAGATCGTTCGGGACGCCGCCAGAGAATCCGCCACCCTGCAGCGCGAGCTTTGGGAAGCACGGGCCAAGTCAAGCCGCGAAAAGGTTATGGCGTCTGGCGTGAAGTTCAATGACATTCCCGACAAAGCCGCGTTCCAGAAGGCGATGGAGCCGGTGTACGAGCGGTACTTGAGTGCAAATCCTGACCTCAAGCCGCTGGTCGAGTTGATCCAGAACACCAAGTAGCCTTACTCCCTTGCATGGTTGCCGGTCCGGTTCAGTGCTCCCGATCTGCGCCAGACTGGCGGCCATGCACTCCCCGTTTCACGCTCTGGTACGGACATGACCGAAACCACACCGACAAAAAGCCGCTATGATCAGTTTCTCGATCTGATCTGCCGCATCAGCACGGTGATCACCGGCACGGCTCTGGTGGTCCTTACGGTGATTTTCGGTTGGCTGGTGTTCGGCCGCTACGTGCTCAATGCAACGCCAACCTGGGTGGAACAGATCTCGCTTCTTCTGGTCAGCCTGATCGGTTTCCTGGGGGCCTCCATTGGCGTGCACCAAAAGACCCATCTGCGGGTTTCCTTCTTTGGGGACATCAGCCCGCGCCCGGTGCGCAGAGCCTTTGAGTGCGCAACGCACTTGGCCCTTGGCATCTTCGGAGCGGTAATGATGGTCAACAGCTACAAACTGGCCGTCTTCAAATGGAGCACCGATATTCCGCTGATCCACCTACCCGAAGGCCTGCGCGCCATCCCCATCATGCTGTGCGGGGCATTCACGCTGCTCTATTCCATCGGCCACCTCATCCACTTCTTCCAAGATACCGGCGAGCCCACCGGCACGTCCGGGCCTTAAGGGAGCGGCAGGGCGCATGGGCTTAACTGTACTTCTCGGCGTTTTCGCGGTGTGCGTGGTGGCAGGCGTGCCGGTGGCCTTTGCGCTTGGGATTGCAGCGGTATCTGCGTTCTACGCAGAAGGCCTGCCGCTCATCATCGCGTTCCAGCGGATCGTCTCCGGAATCAACATCTTCTCATTGATGGCCATCCCGTTCTTCATTTTCGCCGGGGAGCTCATGTTTCATGGTGGCATCGCCGTGCGCCTGGTGCGCTTTGCCTCAGCGGCGGTCGGCGCGGCCAGGGGCGGGCTCGGCATCGTCAACGTGTTTTCGTCCATGCTCTTTGGCGGCATTTCAGGCTCCGCCGTGGCCGACATCTCAGCCCTTGGGTCGATCCTGATCCCCGTGATGAAAGAAAAGGGCTATGACGATGACTATGCGGTGAACGTCACTGTCACCTCCTCCATCGCCGGGATCATGATCCCGCCCAGCCACAACATGATCCTGTTTGCTGTGGCGGCGGGCGGCGGTATCTCTATCTCCAAACTGTTTCTGGCCGGCGTCGTACCGGGCGTGGTGATGTGCATCTGCCTGGCCGTAGCCGCGTATGTGATTGCTGTTCGCCGGGGCTATTCATCAGAGGCCTTCCCGGGCCTGAAAATCCTGGCGCTTCATTTCATCACCGCGCTGCCCGGTCTCTTCACGGCGGTGATCATCGTGGGCGGTGTATTGAGCGGTGTCTTCACCGTGACCGAATCCGGCGCGTTCGGAACGCTCTACGCCTTCATCGTCACCATCATCGTCTACCGCGCTCTCAGCTGGGAGAACTTCAAGCTCGCCGTGATCAACTCGGTACGCACCACTTCCATGGTGATGATCCTGGTGGCGTCTGCGGCGGCCTTTGCTTACATGCTCACCTTCTTCCAGGTGCCCTCGCGCATGATCGACCTGATGACCGGTATTTCCGATAATCCCATCGTGATCCTGCTCATGATGAACCTCATGCTGCTTGTCCTGGGCATGATCATGGATATGGCCGCCCTGATCTTGATCTGCACGCCCATCTTCCTCCCCGTTGCCGCGTCTATCGGGGTCGATCCCTTGCAGTTCGGCATGATCTTGATGATGAACTTAGGGCTCGGCCTGTGCACACCTCCGGTGGGGGCCTGCCTGTTCGTGGGATGCGCCGTGGGCAAGGTGCCGATCGAACGGGCCGTGCGCACCATCTGGCCGTTCTATTTCGCCATCCTGGTGGCGCTCATGCTCACCACGTTTGTTCCGGCGATCTCCCTCACCTTGCCCAATCTTTTAGCGGACTGAACGCAGATGGATCTGAAACTTGAAATCAGGAAAGGCGAACGGTTGGCCGACCAGCTCTATGGCCAGCTGTTGGAAAAGATCGTCTCCGGACAGCTGATCGAGGGTGACAAGCTGCCGTCTGAGAACGAGATCTCCCGCGCCTTCAATGTGTCTCGCCCGGTCATTCGCGAGGCACTTCTCAGGCTCCAGGCCGACGGTCTGGTCTATTCCCGCCAGGGCGCCGGCAGCTTTGTCAGGGCGCGTCCGCCGGAAGGTCTGATCAAGTTTGCCCAACCTTCCGATGTGGCCAGTCTTCTCAGGTGTTTTGAGGCCAGACTGCCGGTGGAGGGCGCCGCAGCCGCGCTCGCCGCGCAGCGGGCCAGCCCTGAAGATATAGAGCGCATCGAGCAGAACCTCACCGAACTGGAAGCTGCACTCAATACCCAGGCCATTGCCGATCAGGTGGACTTCGCCTTCCACCTCGCCGTCGCCCGCGCCTCCGGCAACGACTTCTTTGTGAGCATCATGACCTCGCTCAACACGGTGATCACCTCCGGCATAAAGGTCACCTTGAACATGACGCAGCGCGGCTCAAACGAGCGCATCCAGAAGGTCTTCGAAGAACACCGTGCCATCTTCGAAGCCATATCCACCGGTGATGCCACCGGCGCTGATCTGGCCATGCGTTACCATATTCATCAGGCCCGCGCCCGCGCCACCGACCGCTTGCGCGACAGATAAGCGCTTCAAGGAGACAGAAACAGCATGGACCGAATCTTGATCACGGGCGCCGCGGGCGGCTTGGGCAAACTGCTGCGCGCGGACCTGAAAGGCTGGGCCAAAGTGATGCGGATCAACGACGTGGCCGACCTGGGTGCAGCCGCACCGGATGAAGAAATCGTGCAGTGTGATCTGGGAGACTTGGACGCGGTCACCGCCATGGTGGATGGGGTGGACGGGATCATCCATCTGGGCGGCAAGAGCATTGAGGGCACGTTTGAGGAGATCCTCAACTCCAACCTGCGCGGCACTTACAACATCTTTGAAGCCTCCAGGCGCCATGGCGGCAAGCGCATCATGTTCGCCAGCTCCAACCACGCGATAGGCTTTCACGTGCGCGAACAGAGCCTCGACGGCACGTCGGCCCAGCGGCCTGACAGCATCTATGGTCTGTCCAAATGCTATGGCGAGGACCTCGCCCGCTACTATTTCGACAAGTTTGCTGTCGAAAGCGTATCCGTGCGCATCGGCTCGTGCTTTCCAGAACCGAAAGACCGGCGCATGCTCGCCACCTGGCTCAGCCCGGCAGACTTTGTGCGCCTGATGAAGTGCATCTTTGAGGCCGACCGGGTTGGGGTCAGCATGATCTACGGCGTCTCCAACAACCGCGAGACCTGGTGGGACAATAGCCACGCCGCCTTCCTGGGCTGGCAGCCGCAGGACACATCAGAGATCTACCGCGAGAAGGTCGAGACCGCTCACCCCAAGCCCCATTGGGACGATCCGGCTGTGCGCTACCATGGCGGGATGTATGCCAAGGTGGGGCATTTTGAGGACCCCTAAGCGTCGCTGGTTTGGTCCTGAGAGACCACAATCCGGTGCGCCTTCGTACCCTTCGGATCATGCCAGAAGGTCAAGTCCTGACAGCGCTTGAAGAGATCGGGCGGCAGGATTGTCTCCCGGGGCTTAAGCTCCACCTTGCCCCGCACCGTGTGCAGGCCTTTGACGATCAGCTGGCTGTCAAAGTCTTCGGCCTCATACTCCACATTGTCGAAATCGTGCTCAAACGGCTCTTCCTCGATAAACTGGTAAATCAGCGGCAGCACTTCAGCCGGCCTTGAGGCCAAGAGGTCGTAATCAACCAACAACAGCAGTTTGCTCAGATCGCTGTAGTAGGCCTCCTTCAGCGCAGACCAGGCAAAGCCGATCATGCGGTTGGGGTTGAGCAGTGCATCGGCCCGGCTGAAGACCGTGGAGCGCTCTTGGGCATTGCTGAAAATCCGGCTCACATCAAATGCGTTTTTGCGCACCAGGCGCTCAACGCTGTCCATCACCCAGGCGGGGTTGCGCACACAGCAGATCACATTGGCATCCGGATAGAGCTTGTGCAGCGCTGCAATCCGCCCGGTCCACATGCGGTTCGTGTCGAACACCACCTCATCGGCTTCTACGTGTTTGTAGTAGCCATCGAAGATGTTCATCAGAATGTCGCGCTTCTGCTCCTCAGAGAAGAACACAGAAAACTCATTCTCCGCCCCCATGGAGGTGAGGCAGGCGTTGAACACCGGACCCACCGGGCTGGTCATGGCCGCATGGAAGCGGGGGTTCTGGCGCAGGATCGCCGCCAGAAGCGTGGAGCCGGACCGGGGCAAGCCGGAGATGAAGTGCAGTTTTTGATGCATGAGAGACTAATGAGCTTGTTCGTGATCAATCAGGATAGCACTAACACGGAGGCGTTAATTTTGCGTCCAGACCATTAGTAGCTCGAGGTAAACACAGTCACGTCGTCATCGATCGCCACCAGGGCCAAGACTGCCCCGCCGCCGACGCCGGTGTAAGAAAACACACTGTGCGTGCCGAAGGCATCAAACGTGGAGTCGGCCCAGGTTCCCCCGGCAGGCACGAGAAACACGGTATCGCCGCCCTCAACGCTTCCATCTCCGTCGATCACCAGAGTTTCCCCGGTTCCCTGTAAGGGCACTGGCAGAGCTGCTTCGAGCAGGTCGTTGATATCTGGCGACAAGGCGACGACCGCATCATAATCTATCGTCACCGAGCCGTATCCGTAGAGCCCGCCTGACAGGTCAATCCGCTCGATATTGCTAATGTCCTTTTGTCCAGGCCCGGTCCCAAGCTGACCATAGGCAATGGCAAGGTCCACATAGCCGTAAAGAACGAGCGTGTCCTGATCCGCGCCCCCATCCACGCTGGAGAAACCGGTGTCGGAGATCTGGAGAATGTCATCGCCTGCGCCGCCTTCAAGAACATCGGGACCGCCGCCGCCGATAATGAGGTCGTTGCCGTCATTGCCGATCAACGTGTCCCCACCTGAACCACCTTCCAAGGTGTCGGCGCCGGCCGCGCCAGTGAAGGCGTTGCCACCATCCCCGCCGGTGAAGCGCACATCTGCCGTGCCGTAGGCCGTGAAGTCGTTGAAATAATCACCGCCGACAAGGGTCTCCACATTGCCGAAGATGGCACTGCCGCCATAAGAGCCCGATATGCTGCCGGAGCCATCCGTGATTGTGGCGGTCAGATCCCCGTCCGCCCCGGCATCGGTAAGGTGCTGCAAGGTGTTGGTGGGAGCGCCTTCGTCCACCAGAGCCGCTGCCACAAGGTTGGTCCCACTCTCCCGCACCACCACGCCAAAATCGGCGTCAGCGCCGATCAGCTCCAGTGCAAACGCGGACGCGGTCAAAGTCACCGCAATGGAGGTTTGGAGCAGTGAGAGCGGCGTTCCTGTGAACGCTGTAAACGCAGCAGGGCTGCCGAAGGTCAGCCGCAGGGTCCCGCCTTGCAGGAACGCGCTGCCGCTGGTCACATCGATCTTGTCGAACTGCTGGGTGGGCGAAGAATCGACCCCGTCGATTTCATAGTCCAGCAGCCCGTCGACCACCGTCAGGTTGCCATTGGTGATGGTGAGGACGCCAGGGGACGTGCCCGGCGCCAGGCTGGCATCGGTTCCGAACACAACCACATTGCCGTTCACCGTACCGTCGCCGCTCAGGTTCGCGCCGCCATTGAGGGTGATGTCGGCATTGATGGTGCCGCCGTTCGTGACCGACACGGTCCCGGTCCCGTCTCCAGTGTTATTGCCCACATTGACTATGTCAGCAGTCAGCGTACCGCTGTTGCGCACCTCCAAGTTGCCGGTGCCCAATGTGCCCACATTCACCTGATTGCCTGCACCACCCGCGTTTACAGAAGAGCCCGCACCATCAACAATCAAAGAAGCATTACCAAATGCGTTGTGGGCGCTCACGCTGATGAACCCACCCACTGACCCGTTGGTGCCCCCAACCTCAGCGAACACGTTCAGGGTCCCGCCGCTGTCAACCGTCACCTCGCTCAGTGTGGTTGATTGCGTGATGCCGGCATTATCATTG
The DNA here is from genome assembly GCA_039180225.1 of Pseudomonadota bacterium. Taxonomy (GTDB): domain Bacteria; phylum Pseudomonadota; class Alphaproteobacteria; order Rhizobiales; family CAJQND01; genus JAAEUE01. Next base: position 3,908 of record JBCDDQ010000118.1, on the reverse strand, counting down.
TTGAACAAAGAGGAGATGAAAAGCGAGGCATTCAAGCCTTGAACCAACACGGTTGCGCCATCGGAAATCGTCAGCGCGCCCGTCGCATTGTAGTCGTTGCCAATGTTGATATTGGTGGCATATCCCGGGCTGGTATCATCGTCTGTTACTTCTAGCCTGGACCCGGCGCCTGTGACGACAACGTCACCGTAGCTCCCCTCACCGCTCGCTATAGCGAAGCTTGGATGGCCGGAGCCAAGCGCTTCTAGGGTCACCGCACCACCGTCTTGGATGGTCAGCGTGCCGTTGCCGTACTGGCCGATCGTTGCGCTCGCACCACGGTAGCTTGGAATGGCAGTTGGCGTGCCTGCGATGCCCGGGTTTTCATTGAATTCCGGGTTATCGGTGATGATCTCAATCAGCGAGCCTGCGCCATCGACCAGCACCTCGCCTTCATCCACCGCTTGGGTTGCAACAGCGAGCCGTGCGCCGTACCCCACCTGGCCATAGCCGTAAACGGTGTCGGTTCCTCGGGAATCGATCGTGATGGTGCCGCCCGACTTCACTTCGAGCAGGCTGGCTGACTCTTCCGCATCAGGGTTGCTTCCAAGACTGTGAGAATTCGCCACCCGCAGAGACGCCCTGTCGCCCATAATGTCGACCTGGCCGCCCATCTCAACGGTAAGCTTGCCATACCCGTTCTCCCCAACGTTCAAGACGGAGTTGGCAGCATAGTCATCGCCGTTAAACCCGATCTGATTGAGGAAAATCCGCGAGCCGGAGCCACTGACCGTGCCATAGCCCTTCGCGCCGTCGTTCCGTCCGAACCTGAGACCGTTCCAGTCGGTTTGGCCGTCTATGTTCTCCAACTGGAACAGACCACCATTGGTCACAAACAGATTGCCCACGCCGCCGTCCTCACGACCGAACCGCGAGAACGCCCCTTCCCCGGCATAGCTCGGGAACTCGCCGTAAGCGCTGCTCAGGAGAACGCGTGAGCCCACACCGTCGATCCGGACTGTGCCTTCGCCGTCGGCGTCCCCGTCGGTCGGCGAGCCGCGCCCCACATCCAGGAAGAAGCCAAACACGTCGGCGCCATTCAACACCTCAAGCACGCCCGTGCCCTGTTGGCCGACGCGAATAGCGCCGGTCACACCGGGCGCGCCATCGCCGGCCGTTAGGGTCGATCCCGTCCCGGTGACGGTCACCGTGCCATCGCCCCCGTCGCCGCCGCCAATGCGAACGGCCTGATACGAGGTTGAACTCTCCGCGGTGACATCGGCCCCGCCGGAAATTGTCACATCGCCGGTGCCCTGAAAGCCAACATCCAGATTCCCGCCCACGCCGTTGAGGTTCACCTGGGCCGCAAAGCCGTTGATGTTAACGGTTCCGCTGCCGCCTGCAGAATGACCGACCTGCAGCAAATCAGTTTCCAGGATGCCGCCCTGCATTGTCAGCGCGCCGGTACCCAAATCCCCCACATTCACGAAGTTCCCCGCACCGGTGGTCTTCACCAAGGTATCGGCGATGTAGCTCTCATAGCCTCCACCGCTGATGTTAAGGGCGCCATTGCTGTTGGCATGAGTGCTGCCAATCTCGATGAAACCGCCCTCGGTGGCCGCATCACCGGAATTCACATGCAGGTACCCGCCCTCTTCAACTGTAAAGGAACTCAGAAGGGCCTGTGTGTAGCCGGACCCGTTGAATAGGGAAGACACAAACAACGTGGCGTTCTGGCCCTCGATCTCAACCTTGCCACCGTTGGAGATTTCCAGGTCCGCGGTTGCATCAACATGGTTGCCGACAATGATGTTTGGCGTGTTGGTGGCAATATTGTTGGTGGTGGAGACCTTCAGCGTTGAGGGATCATTCGGCGGGTCACCATAGTCTCCGTAGCTCCCATATCCGGACACTTTGACAAAGCCTGTGCTGCCTCCACCATTGCCGACGATGAACTCCGGCTGGCCGGTCCCTTGAGCGGTAATGTTGACCTGCGCACCCTCATAGATCCGCAATTGGCCATTGCCGTAGCGCCCGATAATGGCCCGCGCGCCGTCGAACTGCGAAGGATTGTTGGAAATGATGTCGATCTTTGAACCCACATCCGTCACTTCAACCAGTCCGTTACTGCGGAAGGTTTGAATGACGGGCAACCCTTCCACATCCACTTCAACTTCGCTCGAGTTGGCGCCAACGATCAGCCTCGCGCCATAGCCCGCCGGTCCTGAGTTGATGGTCAAGGAGCCGCCGGATTCAATCATCAATTGGCTGGTGGGGTCTTCAGCGAGCGCATCAAATCCGTTGCCGACCACCGCACCTGCCCGGTCTCCCAGCAGATTCACCTGAGCGGAATCTTTCACCTCCAAGATGCCATGACCACGCTGACCCACTTGAACCTGGGAGAACGAGTTATAGTTATCGCCATTGGGACCGTACTGATTGATCCGCAGCTCAGAGCCTGCCCCCTCAATCACCGCCTTGCCGAACGAACCATCATCGCGTCCTAAGGAGAATGTGGGATCGTCCGTATAGCCGTCATAGTTCATCATATGGAGCAGGCCACCATTGGTGACGTAGAAGTAGCCCTTTGAGCCATCCAGACGTCCGGCGCGCGCCAGACCTGCAAATCCCGAATAGGGGAAATCGGCCTCAGGCGCAGGGCTTGTGTCTCCATAAAAACTGTCAGGCAAAGCCGTCCTGATGATCACCTGTGAGCCCGCGCCATCAATGTTGACGGTGCCCGTTGCCGTTCCTTCCCGGCCCACATCCAGGCTGGTGGTCCGCACTTCCGCCCCGCCGGTCACGTTCAGCTCACCGGTGCCTTTCCGCCCCACCGTGACACGGTTCGATTCTCCCTCGGTGATCAGCTTGCTGCCCGGCCCCGTCACGTTGACGGTGCCATAGCTGCCCTCGCCTTGGGCAATCCGCACGTTGCGGTATCCACCAATGAAACTGCTGGCCGGATCATCAACGCCGTTGGAGGTGACGAGCACCTCACTGGCCTCAATGATGTTGAGGGTGCCCGTTCCCTGATGGCCCACAATCAACTCGCCATCGACCGGTCGGGCGAAAGCGGGCGTGTCCGGAGAATCTTCGCCGCCCACCTCGAAAGTTGCCCCACCCTCGATGGTGAGCGTACCGTCCGCGGTCTCTCTCAAACCAAGGTAGACCGAATCCCGATAATCCTCACCTCCGGTGATTGTCAGCGTGCCGGTGCCATCTATGCCCACCACCATGGGGATATAGATGTTCACGCCCAGGTCTTCTTCAGGATCAGCATTGTTGCTGAAGAAGGTGTCGTTCAGGGTTGCAAACGCGTGGGTCGCACCTGCGGGTATCTCAACTAGGGTTGACTGGAACTGCCCCTGATCGTTGACCGAAAAATCCTCAGGAATGTCAGTTGGGTCATTGGGCGCCTCCCGCGTCGGCTCGGTCGGTGCATCGTCCAGCGGATCTCCGCTCACCCCGTCGATGGCCTGCACGGCATTGGGCAGCCGGTTGAGCAGGCTGGTGTCTTCCAACAGCAGGTCAGAGGCCGAAAACACCACAATGAAACCAGGGGCATCGTTGTCGGTCAGGATATTGTCGCGGCCCGTAAAGTCACCTGTGCCCTGCAGGCCCAGGATCATGCCCGGCATCAAGGTCACCCCTGGCGGCAGATCCGGATCATCGAACGAGTAGGCCTGCTCGGCCAGCAGATTGGGAACGTCCAGCGGGTTCAGGACCGTGTCGGGATCATTGCTTGTTCTGAGGTAGGTGGCCCTTGGGTCTACATCCACAAACACCGAACGCTCACCCACCTGTACATCGCCTGTGGACACCGGATCGATCTTGATCTCAATCTCCTGCGTGGCAACCTCGCCTTCACCATCCGTCCCGATCAGGATAATCCTGTGTCCGCCGCGGTTATCTTCTGTACCGTCGATAAT
>JBCDDQ010000117.1:0-14253 GCA_039180225.1 Pseudomonadota bacterium | reverse complement strand
GTCGAGCGCCACGATCAGACCGGCAATGGCCAACATGGTGGTCACCGCAATGGCGATGCCGAAGAGGCCCGCCAGCTTGAAGGTGATGATGATGCCGGCGATGATCACGATGGCCGGCAGCGCCGTTGCTTCCAGCGACACGGCCAGACCTTGGATCACGTTGGTGCCGTGGCCGGTTTCAGAGGCCGCAGCAACAGACTGCACAGGACGGTAGTTGGTGCCCGTGTAGTACTCGGTGATCACGATGATCAGGCCGGTGACGATAAGACCAACCACACCGCAGATGTAGAGGTTGAACCCGTTGAAGGTCGTCTCTCCGAAGGTGTAATCCACATCCATGCCGATCAGCGCAGAGGTGATCGGGTAGAGCGCGATCAGCGAAAGGATCGACGTTGCGATCACGCCCTTATAGAGCGCGCCCATGATGGACTGGCTGGCGCCGAGCTTTACAAAGAAGGTGCCGATGATCGACGTCACCACGCACACAGCGCCAATGGCCAGCGGATAGAGCTGCAGCGAGACCAGAGCCTCGTTGGTGGCAAAGAAGATGGTGGCCAGAACCATGGTGGCGACAACAGTCACCGCGTAGGTTTCAAAAAGGTCGGCCGCCATGCCCGCACAGTCACCCACGTTGTCGCCCACGTTGTCGGCGATGGTGGCGGGGTTGCGCGGATCATCTTCCGGAATGCCGGCTTCCACCTTACCCACAAGGTCGCCGCCCACGTCGGCACCCTTGGTGAAGATCCCGCCGCCCAGACGGGCGAAGATCGAGATCAGGGAGGCCCCAAACCCGAGCGCCACAAGCGCATCGATCACCACACGGTCAGCCGGGGCTTTGCCCATGGGACCGGTCAGGATGTAGTAGTAGACCGCAACCCCCAGAAGGGCGAGGCCAGCCACCAGCATGCCGTTGATGGCACCCGCCTTAAAGGCGATGGAGAGGCCATCGGCGAGGCTCTTGGAGGCCGCTTGCGTGGTCCGCACGTTGGCGCGCACCGAAATCAGCATGCCGATGAAGCCCGCCGCGCCGGAGAGAATGGCGCCGATGGCGAAACCGATCGCGACCGGCAGCCCCAGCAGCCAGATCACGATGAAGAAGATGACCACGCCGGCAATTGCGATGGTGGTGTACTGCCGCGTGAGATATGCCGTTGCGCCTTCTTGAATGGCACCGGCGATTTCCTGCATGCGCTTGTTGCCTGCGTCGGCAGCGAGCACCGACTGGGTCGCCCAAATGCCGTACACAATGGACAACGCGCCGCACAGGATGATTAGCCAGATTGCTGAGCTCATCAATCTATCCTTGAGTTTACTGGAATAAAATCGCCTGAAAGGCGGCTCGACACCGAATCAAACCTGTCCCAAACCTCTCAGGACCCCAAATCGGCGCGATATATGCCGAAACTCGCGCCAAGACGCAACCAGTCATTAGGATTAGTCGGCAGGTTCTTTGACGCATGGGTTAATCGGCTGCAGGGACCAAATTGTCCTGTTGCGATCAAGCCGGCATCACAAGTTTGTCGCTGCGGATCACAGGCCACCCCCGAAGGCTCAAAGACGCCTCGCGCGAACGCCACCGAGAACCTGGAAAAACATAATCTTTTTGATAAGTTATGTACCCGTTCCGACTCAATTTCTGAACCTCACGCAAATGCGATCCGTGGGCGTCCAGTCCGGCGCTCCCGCCGATCTCAATCTAAGTTGAGTTCCACTTGATAGGTCCCTCCTCCACCTTGGGCGCAAATGAAAGCCATAACGATGGAGATCACTCATGATCAAGAAAATTGCCCTTAGCGTCCTGTTCTTAGGGTTGACTGCCGGAATTGGCCAAGCGGCCCCGGCACCTCAAACCACCTCAACTCCAGCCGCCCAAACAGCCATCGCCCCAGACTGGGGCGTTAAGCGCCAGACCGTGGGCTTCAAGCGCCGGGGCTTCCGCGGACATCGCGGCTTCCGCCGCGGCGGCTTTGGCTTCCGGCGGGGCTTCCGTGGCCACCGCTTCTATTACGGCGGGCGTGGCTTCCGCGGCCACCGTTTCTACGGCGGCTATCGCTACGGCCACCGCGGCTACTATGGCGGCTTCCGGGTCAGAGGGTTGGGCACGGTCCGTTAATCTGCCCGCCCCTTCGGAGCGTCCTGGCGCCGGTGCCGTTTGTTGCGCCGGGACGCTTTGGCGGATCATCCGCCAACTTACGTCTTGACGGGTCTTGTGGAATACAATACTTAACCATTAAGTTAAGTTTTATCACAAGGACCTCCCCCATGAAACTCTACAGCCACGCCGTTGCCCCCAATGCCTGGCGCGTTCGCGCTTTTCTGGCCGAGAAGGGCGCTGAGATTGAAACCGTCTCGGTGGAATTCGACAAGGGCGACACCCGGACAGACCACTACCTCGCCATGAACTCCCTGGGCCAGGTGCCCGTCATGGAGCTGGAGGACGGCACTGGGTTGCCGGAGAGTATCGCCATTTGCCGGTACCTGGAAAGCCAGTTCCCCGAACCGGCGCTTTTCGGCACCGGCGCGCGCGCTCAGGCGTGGATTGAGATGTGGAACCGCCGGATGGAGCTGCTGATTATGAACACGGTGGGCAATGTCGGTCTTCACACCTTGCCGTTCTTTGCAACGCGGGTTCACCAGGTTGCCGCGTTCGCCGAAGCCCAGAAAGAGGACCTCGCCAAACGCTGGGCGTGGCTCGATGCAGAAATCGCCGACGGCCGGCCGTATGTGGCAGGTGATGCATTCTCAGTTGCCGACATCACCGGCATGACGGCGCTGAAGATCTCCGACATTGTGGAGCTATCCGTGCCGGACGATCTGGCCCATGTGAAAGAGTGGGAAGCGGCGGTCCGCACCCGGCCCAGCTGGAATGCGTGAGCCCCCGCGCCCTTGCGCATGCAAGGGCCCATAGCTCCCACCTTTCCCTTGGCTCAGAAGGTCCTCGCTTTCGCAAGGACGCTGGGGGGCGTTACGACTTCAGCCGTGCCCGTTCAATCTGGGCAAGATCGCACATCACATCGGCCATTGCGGAGAAGTCCTGACCGCCATACCCACGCGAGCGGGCCGACGAGAACTGCTCCCGCGCCGCCGCTGCCACCGGCAGCGGCACGCGCGCCGCGTTGGCCGCGCCCAAAATCAATGACAGATCCTTATGCGCCAGATCGATGGTGAACCCGGGTTCGGTATCTCCCGCCAGAACCTTGTTCGGCCAGTTCACCTTGAGCTGCCCGTTGGTGGCGGTGGTGCCGTGGATCACCTCAAGCGTGGTCTCCAGATCCAAACCAAACCGGTTGGAGAGCGACAGGGCCTCCGCGTTGAGCTGGCACAGGATGATCGCCAGGTAATTGTTCACCAGCTTGGTGCGCGTGCCCGCGCCTCCCTCGCCGCAATAATGGATCGTGGTCCCCATGGCTTCCAACAGCGGGGTGATGGTGTCGAAATCCGCCCGTGCGCCGCCCACCATAAAAAGGCTCTCGCCCCGTTCCGCGTGCCACGCCAAACGGCCAATGGGCGCATCGATGGCCCGGTGCCCTTGAGCCTCAGCAGCGGCATGCAGATCATCGGTTGTCTCAGGCTCAATGGTGGAAAGATCCACGATCAAGCTGCCCGCACCCGCATGGGCCAGGACACCTTCGGGGCCCATCACCACATCGCGCACCACCTGCCCGTTGGGAAGGCAGGTGACGATCACTGCGCACTGCGCGGCCAACTCGGCGGGCGTCGCCACGGCTGTCGCCCCAAGGCTCACCAGATAGTCCACGGGCTCGCGATTAACGTCGCTGACCACCAAACTGAACCCTTTCTTCACACAGTTCGCAGCCATGCCGCGCCCCATGGCGCCCAGGCCGATAAATCCGATGGTCTGATCTTTGATCGACATTCAGCAGTTCCTTCTTGTTATGGGCCCCTTGAAGCTTATGGGGCATGCGGGTCCCGCCATCCAATGCCGACGGGCGCGCCGGGTCAAGCCCAGCTGATATCTTCGCGCGAGCTGGCATCAAGCCAGGCCACAAAAGCCAAAAACGGTTCATCGCCCGTCTGGGTGGCATGAATGACGGAGTGATCGTGGAAGATGAGATCACCCGGCTCCACATCGAACCAGTCACCATCTTCAAGCTTCCACCGCGCCCCTGGGGTCAAGATCAGATAGACCTCGCGCGGCGGATGATAGTGGCCGGGATAGAGCAGATTGGGTGCCATCAGGAAGAAGCCGCTCATGGGCACAGCGCGCTTGATCGGCGCCTGCGGCCCGCACAACGTGGCATAGGCATAGCCGTCCAGGAACTCCTGATTCTTGGCCATTTCCGTGTAGGCCCGGTTCTGGGTCCAGGCGAGCCGGTCGAGGCACCCTGCAAAGTTTGCTGCAAGATCAGCCAGCGGATAATCCTGCGAGATCATCAGAGCTTCTTCCAGATAGGCCAGCACCGGCAGGTCATGCCCGCCGTGTTCTGACGCCGCGGCCTCCCCCCACATGGCGGTGGACGGCAGGTCTATCGGCGCACCGGTCAGCTTATCTGCGCGCGCGCCCACGGCGGCCCAGGCCTGGTTGAACAGGGATTCAAGACTGGGGCTGTGCACAGATATACCCGCTCTCCATGGGCCCGGTCGGGCGCACCAACGTCAAATAATCGTCTTACTCAATCTGAAACGGCAGATCGAACGCTGCCTCGTTACCAGATTGCTTGTCTTTAATGGTGGTCGTGGCGATGTAGTTCCCTTTTGCAAGACCTTCAAACTGATAAACCACAACGCCGAAAAATTCACGATTGTGGAAGCGTGAGCGCAGGCCCAGCTTCACAAAATCTTTCTGTCCGCCGAGAACCTGGCCCTCAGCCGTCTTGACCTCCACATCAGCTGACATGTCGATGACGAAAAAATCTCCATCGCGGCCATGTTCATAGCCGGCCATCTCCATATAGACGATCATGTCTTCGCCCGGCTTGAAGGCGGAAGACTGACGCCGGTCATAGACCCCATAGGCGGTGGGCCGCTTTTCAACGAACATGGCTTCCATGAACGTAAGCGGCAACTGCTCCCAGAGTTTGGTCACGGCGGCGTCCATGGCGATCACCGCATCCACCCCCTTGCCGTCCGCAATCAGGGCTTCGGCCCGTGCCGCCTCTTCCACAATCGGCCCTGCCTTGGCGTTGAAAGAAGAAGACAAAACAAAAGCTCCAAACACCAATAACAATACCACTCTCAGGTTCATTGCAACCACCGGCACTACTGAAGAGCTCAATCCAACGGGCGAATATTACTCGGCCAAAAAGTGTTCGCAAGCCTCGTTATGAGTTTTACGGCAGTGCCATGGGCGCAAATTTGGTCCCGTCGATCATGCGGGAATAGCGGAAGGGTTCCGGATCGACCACCGGTGCCTTGCCGGTCACCAGATCTGCAGTAAGCCTGCCGGCGCCTGGGCCAATGCCGAAGCCATGGCCGGAAAACCCGGTGGACAAGAAGAAGCCCGGCAGTTGCTCCACCTCGGAAATCACCGGCACCACGTCGGGCGTCACATCAATGCATCCGGCCCAGCGCTCGGCCACTTTCATGTTCTGAAACACTGGGTAATGGCGTTTGATGCTGTCTTCCGATTGCTTGACGACCCAGTCCACCGGCGCAGGATCAAGTGTGCGCACCTTTTCGAAGGGCGACACCTCATCCAGCTTCCAGGGTTTTGACCAGGACCACTCATCTGAGAAGCGCGGGCCGAGGCGCAGCTTGATGTTGTCCCATTCGGTTTTGAGCGCGGGCATGAATTGGCGGAAAAAGCGAAAGTGGGCCGGGGTGATGTCGGAAACACTCACGCTGCCATGGGCAATGGTGTAGCCGCCGTCGAGCCGTTTGCGGAAGGCATACTGATCGCCGCCCACCGAGCGTTCCAAACCTGCGTCGAGCGGCTCGGTCCGCAGCACTGAGCTGATGGTGGTGAGTTGGGGCAGCACAATCCCCAACCGGTCGCAGAAATGGCGCGACCAAGCCCCGCCCGCCAGCACCACGCTGCCGGCCTCAATCGACCCCCTCTCGGTCACCACCGTGCCGGCGCGCCCGGCTTTGGTTTCCAACCCGCGTACGGCGCACTGGGTGAACACTTTACCCCCTTGCGATCTCACCGCATTGGCAATGGCAGGTGCGGCCTTCTGGGGCTCGCCGCGGCCGTCTGAGGGCGTATAGAGCGCGCCCACGGGAGGAATGGCGGCACCCGGCACCAATTCGGCCACTTCGTCCGCCCCGACCATCCGGCTGTCCAACTGGTAGGGTCTGGCATGTTCCTCAAGCCAGGTTTCGTTGCGCGCCATCTGGCGCTCGTCCTTACACAGATAAAGAATGCCGCACTGATTGAAGCCGGTCTCCGCGCTCACGCGCACGTTCATGTTGCGCCACAGGCGCATGGATTCCAAAATAAGCGGGATCTCGCGCACATCCCGGCCCATCTGGCGGCACCAGCCCCAGTTGCGGCTCGACTGTTCGCCGGCAATCTCGCCCTTTTCCAACAGCACCACATCCACCCCGCGCTCGGCCAGCTCAAGCGCAGTGGTGGCGCCGATAATGCCGCCGCCAATCACCACCACGTCTGCAGATTTCGGCAAGGTGAGATCACTCTGAACGCGATCGGGGACAGGAGCCATGACGGGCCTCGTTGAAACAGTCACCTATTTGTGACCACACTCATGCCGCAATCAGTAGCAAAGTGCAGCCGCAAAGAACATGGGAGACCAGCTACAATGAGAGCGTTAATCAGACGCATGTCCCGCACCCTACTGGCCGGCCTGGCCGGAGCCTTCCTTTTCACCTCTGCAGCACATGCCGATGTTATGGCGCCGGATGGCTGGGTGGTGATGAAAACCCCGCACAAGTATGCCGCGCTGATCGAGCGCGTCATGGACGCTGCGAAGGCCAACAAGATCGGCGTGGTAACAAAGGCCTCGGCCACAGTGGGCGCCAAGAAAGTGCTGAAGCAGGACATCCCAGGCAACATGGTTGTTGGCCTCTACCATCCCCGCTTTGCCGTGCGCATGTTGGACGCCAGCATTGCGGCCGGGATTGAAGCGCCGATCCGGGTTTACCTCACGGAGAATGCCGACGGCACAGCCGATCTCTCCTACAAGACCCCATCCATGGTTTTTGCGCCTTATATGAAAGAGGGCGGCGACAAGCTCAAAGCGCTGGCCGACGAATTGGACGCGCTGTTTGCCAAGCTGACGAAGCAAGCGGCGGGGAGTTAGGGCTCCCCATTGTCCGCGCCCTTGCGAACGCGAGGGCCCATAGCTCTCACGTTACCCTTGGCTGAGAAGGCCCCCGCTTTCGCAGGGGCGCAGAAACGCTCACGATAACCGTAAAGTCCCCTCACACCATCCCGAGCGCGCGGGCCACCAGGTTCTGAAAATGATGCACCGCGTGCTCGCTGATGGCCGAGCGCTCCTGGTCCACCATGAACCGGCCCTGATGATAGCCCAGGGAGTGCAGCCCCTTCTGCACATCCTCCACCAAGGACACATCTTCCGGACCCAGAACATCCTGGAAATAATCCAGGGCCCGCCGGGCGGTGTCGCTCACGGTGCCGCCCGCGCCGTGATAGGCAAACACCTGATGGGTCACCTCCGGCGCCGTGGGCATAAAGGAGAAGGTGGCAATCCCGCCGGTTCCCGGAAACTGGGCGAACGCCACCGCGGGCCACAGATAAAGGGTCACATTGGACGTCACCGCACTGGCCTCATCGAACGCGTAAGCGGCATTGCTGGAGCGGCATTCGCCCCACTGGATGGACCAGTTCTCGTAGGTCTCCACCGTGTATGTGGGCATCTCAACCAAATCCACAAACGCCTTGTGGGCGGTTGAGCAGTGGTAACATTCCAGCAGGTTGTCACCCACGTTCTTCCAGTTGCCCTGAATGTCAAATACGATCTCGCGCGCCGTGCCATATTCAGCCGTATCCGGACAATGGCGCAGCAAGCGCTCTTCAGCACCCGGATAAACCTCGCCCATCGGCCGCGCCTCAGGGTCCAGATTGACAAAGACAAACCCGGCAAACACCTCAACCCGCACTTCGGGCAGCGAGAACGCGGTCTTGTCGAAGTCCTTCACATGCTCGCAATTGGGCGACGCTCTCAAGGCCCCGTCATGGTCATAGCTCCACGAGTGATAGGGGCACACCAGAAGGTTCCGCGCCTTCCCCTTGCCGCGCAAAAGAGAGTGGCCGCGGTGCTGGCACACATTGAAGAAAGCCTTCAAATCCCCGTCCCGCGTGCGGATCACATAGATGCGCTGATCGATAATCTCCGCGGTCACATACTGTCCGGGCTCTTTCAGCTCTGAGATGTGGGCCACATAGTTCCAGGATTTCAGGAAGATGGCATCGCGCTCGTCGCGCAACGTCTCCGCTTCGTAATACATCCAGGCAGGCAGCGTATAGGAACGGCCCGCATCGGCATCGAACATATCGGCAGAAGGGTCCGGACGCTTGTAGATCTGATCCATGACAGGTCTCCTCCCCAAGTCGGAACAGCGCTCAGTATAGCTGAATTCCACGCCCCGTGCACGGCACGCACACCATATCAATTTTGATATCACGCTCTTGCTCAAATAGCAGTGTACTTAGAGCCTCTTGTCCCGCAATATCCGCCCAGAAATGTCAGGCAAGGACCGTTCCGATGAGCGCGTACGTTAAGCCGGCCCATTGGTCCAACCCGAAGAACAAGCTGTTCAAGTATCAGGTGGGCTTCACCAGCCCGCCCCATGACTTTGACGCTGCTCCCTCCGACTTCTTGCGCATGTGTCCTGAGCATGTGGGCGCGCACGGGCGCATGCTGCACGTGCCCGATTACGAACATCGCCTGGACCAGCGCAAACAGAACTTCGATCTGTTGGAAGAGTTTGTGGAATGCATGGCCAACAATGGCGCCGATGTGTGCGGCCAGGTGGGCTCCAACTGGGTGCACGCCTCAGGCTTGGGTGTGGAGGGCGTGCGCCGGCACTGCGAGATGCTGAGCGAGAGGTATCAGACCCCGTTTCATATGGCCGGATATGCCATGGTGGAAGCCTTGCGCGATCAGAACGTGGAAAAGGTTGCCTTGAACGGGGCTTATCACTACCCCGACTGGTGGCAGGGCACGGCCGGCTTCTTGAAAGAAGCAGGCTTTGACGTGCTCTGGGCCGGAAACTTCCACGACCAGGGCTGGTTCGCCAGCCAGGAAGAGTTGAACGCTTGCATCTGGTGCTTCGACGGCGACCTGGCAGAGAAGAGCTTTGCCTATGTGGCCGACAAGGCACCCGACGCGGACGCATACCTCATCAGCGGCATGTGCAACTTCCGGCGTGAGAGCGACGGGCTGGCTCAGCGCCCCGTCCACCTGGAAGTGACGTTGGAGGCTATGCTCGGCAAGCCCATCATCAGCCACGACAACGCGCTCTACTGGCGCATCTTTAAAACCCTTGAGCTCGCACCGCTCACCCAGCAGGGGCAGCTTCTGAGCTCACTCAAAGGCCAGCCTAATGCATAAGATCCTTGCGCTCTGGGCGGTCCCGCGCTCAACCTCCACCGCGTTCGAGTGGATGATGCGCCAGCGCGGCGATCTGGAGTGCTTCCACGAGCCGTTTGGCGAAGCCTGGTATCAGGGCGAGACCCCACTTTGGCCCCGTTTTGAAGACGGCGGCGTGCGCACACCCGGCCTCACCCTGGAGAGCGTGTGGGAGACCCTCAAGGCGGCGGCCCGCAAAGGCCCGGTCTTCTCAAAAGACTTCCCCCTCTACATCGATCACATGTGGAGCGATGCGTTCCTGGACAACTTTACTCATAGCTTTCTGATCCGCGATCCGGCCAAGACCATCACCTCCATGCACGCCAGATGGCCGGACTTCCATGAAAAGGAACTGGGCTTCCCAGAACAGCGCCAGTTGTTCGATCTCTTGATCGACAAGACGGGCAAGGCCCCCCCGGTGCTGGACAGCGATGATCTTTTGGAAGATCCCCACAACATGGTTGAACTTTGGTGCAACGCGGTGGGCATTCCCTTCCTGCCAGAGGCGCTCAGCTGGGAGCCGGGCGCACGCGATGAGGTGAGCTGGTGGGACGGTGGTTCGTTCCACGCAAACCTGCGCCATTCTGACGGCTTGAAGCCTCAGAAGCGAAAGTATATCGACATTGCCCAAGCCCCTGATCGGGTAAGGGAGATCCATGAACGGATGCTCCCTCACTATGAACATCTTCACAACCACAGGCTTCAAAACAAAGGACAACGAGCCGCATGACCAATTCAACGGACACCGCCGCTTCCCCCGTGCCCCAGCAATCCAGCAACGTGGAATGGCATGGGATGAAGATCGACAAAACCCTCAGGGCCACTTCCAACGGCCAGAAGCCGTGCGTCTTGTGGTTTACGGGCCTTTCGGGCGCAGGCAAATCCACCATCGCCGACAAGCTGGAACAAAAGCTCTATCAGGCGGGCAAACGCACCTATCTCCTGGACGGCGATAATGTGCGCCATGGCTTGAACCGGGACTTGGGCTTTTCCGACGAGGACCGGGTTGAGAACATCCGCCGCATCGCGGAGATGTCCAAGCTGTTCGTGGATGCAGGACTGATCGTCCTGGTTTCGTTTATCTCCCCCTTCCGGGCAGAGCGCGAGTTGGCGCGCACCCTGATGGAAGAAGGCGAGTTCATCGAGATCTTCGTAGACACCCCTCTCAGCGTATGTGAGGCGCGTGACCCCAAGGGGCTCTACAAAAAGGCCCGGGCCGGCGAGATCAAGCAGTTCACCGGTATCGATTCAGCCTATGAGCGGCCCCAAGCCGCGGAGTTGGTGCTGAAGGCCGACCAAGAAGGACCGGACGAATTGGCCGATCAGATCATCGGGTTCATGGAAGAGCGCAGCTATATGATGCAGTGGCGCTAGCAGGCGGCATCACTCTGCGGCCGGGACCATTTCTTCAGGTGGTGCAACGACCACACGGTTGCGCCCGGTTTCCTTGGCCTGATAAAGCGCTTGATCGGCCCGGTTGAGCGCTTTTTCGTAGCGTTTGTCCCTCTGATCGGTCTGTGTCAGGCCAATGCTCACCGTTACATCGATGGTGGGGTTGCCTGAGCAGAATTGGTGACGCTCCACGGCCTCCCGCACGCGCTCCGCCGTGGAGAACGCGCCGCCCATGCTGGTTTCCGGCAAGAAGGCGGCAAACTCCTCACCGCCATACCGGCACACCACATCGGGGGTTCTGAGCACTGACGTCAGGATCTCCGCCAGCTCCTTCAGCACCACATCGCCCGTCAAATGCCCGAAAGTGTCATTGATGCGCTTGAAGTGATCCACATCGATCAGCAGCACGCTCATCAGTCCGCCATAACGGCGCACGCGCTCATGTTCCTGGGCGATCCGGTCCATGAAGGCCCGGCGGTTTGATAGCCCTGTCAACACATCGGTGATGGAGAGACGCTCAAGCTCGTGCTCGCGGCGTTTGGCTTCGGTTATGTCCACTCGGATGCCAACCGTGCCCCCATCTTTCGTCTTGCGCTCTTCAATGCGCAGCCATCTGTCATCGTCGAGGCGCTGTTCAATGGGATCGCCCGGGTTTTGGTGAGCCTCCAAGCGCGTCTCGATCCACGCGTCCTCCCGGTCTACGGCTTCAGGATATTGGCCGCACGCCACCCCGCCTCGGATAACCTCTTCAAAGGTGACCCCAGGTGTCATCAGATGCGCGCTCTTTGTGTACATGGAGCGATATTGTTCGTTAAAGACCCTCAGTCGATCCTCGTTGTCGTAATAGGCAAACCCATCGGGCATTGCGTTGATTGCATCATTGAGACGTCCTTCGGATGCCTTGAGCTCTTCTTCTATCCGCCGCCGGCCGGTGACGTCGATAACCAGGGCAACCAGACCATGCACCTCACCGTCGTCATCAATGTCCGGCACATAGGAAATCTCCACATACCGGGTCACGCCATCGGGATAGGTGACTTCTGCGTGTCTGCGCACTTTTTCACCACGCAGAGCTTGATTGATCCAGGGTTCGATCTTCTGCAGGGTCTGCGGGCCGAGCACCTCTCCGATGCTCAGTCCGATCAGCTCTTCACTCGTTCGGTTGTACCAGGTCTCCGCCGTGCGGTTGACGAAACGCAGCGTGCCGTCCGCGCTTAAATAGTTCACGAGCTCTGGCAGCGAGTTGGCCACCAGGTTCAGCAAACTCTCATTGGCCGCCACTTCCCTGTGGCTCTCCTCGCGCTGGGTCACATCACGGATGGCGCCCAAGTATCCCAGCAACTCGCCCCGGCTGTCGCGCAACGGCGTGCCAATGGTTTCACCTGTAAACGTCTCGCCGCTCTTGCGGCGGTACTGGACCTGGTAGGGGGCAAGTTGCTCGTCTGCGCTCAGATTGAAGCGCTCCTTGCCCCGGGCGTCGAACTCCTCAAGGCTCTCATACAACATCGCGGTTTTCTGACCGACCAACTCTTCGGTGCGGTACCCGAACAGGCTGGTAACACCCGGATTGGAGATCCGGATTGCCCGATCCTTGTCGGCAATCATCAGCCCATCAGGCAAGCTGTTGAACACGCTCATAAAGAGCTCGTTTTTTCTGCGCTGGGCATTGAGTTCTGTTTGGAGCCGCTCGTTCTCCTTCAGAAGCGATAAGACAAGAGCTTCTTGCTCGCTCTCCTCTTGACGCTCGGCGTCTTCGACGAGCTGAAGCTTCATTCTGGACCTCCCAGCAACACACCAGATGCAGCGCGGCTGCCGCGCGTCATCGCAAACTCAAAATCGGTGGTGGGAAGACCTCATGCTCTCCGAGGTGCACATCATGTGCACCAGAGCCCGCCAAGCGCTGAGACTAACGTAGATCGGTAAACCAAACGTGTCTGAAAAGCGCCCCAACCAGCACCCCTGTGCGGACAAAACGAATGGGTTGCGGAGGCGTCTGGCCCATAGGACTGACGTAGGCCTAAAAGCACCTCCGCAACCTTCATCATGGTCAGTCATGTGGGGCAGGCCTGACCATGGAGCTTGGCAGGGATTAGCTACCCGGCAGGATCACTTTGTCGATCACGTGGATCACGCCGTTATCAGCAGCCACATCAGCTTGCGTCACGTTGGCTTTGTTGATGGTAACGCCGGAGGTCGCGTCGATCTTCACTTCGCTGCCCTCCACGGTTTTCACCGACATCATTTTGCCGGCGATGTCGCTGGACATCACCTTGCCCGGGATCACGTGGTACGTCAGCACCTTCACGAGCTTTTCCTTGTTCTCCGGCTTCAGCAGGTCTTCCACTGTGCCTGCGGGCAACGCTTTGAAGGCCTCATCGGTCGGGGCGAAGACCGTGAACGGGCCATCGCCCTTCAGCGTGTCGACCAGACCAGCTGCTTTCACCGCAGCAACGAGTGTTCCAAACGAGCCTGCGCCCACAGCCGTATCAACGAGATCTTTGGCCTGCGCGGTTGCCGCGCTCAAGGTGAGAGCGGTGGCGGCTGCTGTGGTCAAAATCAGTTTGCGAAAATTCATGTGTGTCGTTCCTTGTTCAAGGGTGGGGATAACACCCCGGGAACGCACATTTGGTGGACTTAGATCTGCACCTTACAGAAACGTGAAGCGGTCATTTTGCGCTCAATGTCCGCATCACGGATCCGTGAACACATGCTCATCTATCGGTGCGGCGCACAGCGATACCGGGGCGCTGCCGCAGGCCCTCCACCAGCTCCAGGCCCAATCCCGGGTGCCCAGCAACCCCGATTTTGCCATGATCCAGCGGTGGAGGCTGATCCACATACTCGTGATACCAGCCATAATAGAAGGCCCGGGTGATCTCCTGTTCGGCCACATTAGGCGCGCTCAGCGCCAGATGGGTTGAAGCGGCCAATGTTACCGGGCCCGAACAATCATGAAATGCGATGGGCAGTCCATGGGCTTCTGCCAGGCCGGCGGCTTTGCGGGCGAACGTTATGCCGCCGCCCCAGGTCACATCGACAATGGGAACCGAAACGCCGCCCCCCGCCACCAGCGAGCGGATCTGCCCCAATCCGCCCAGGGTTTCTCCGCCCGCAATGGGTGCATCAGTGGCCGCGGCCACCTCGGCCAGATCCTCGATCCGGTCCATCCAAATCGGATCTTCGATCCAGTCTGGCCCGATATCCTCCAGGCCCGCCACGATCTTCTGGGCCGCGGGCACGCTCCAAAGCCCGTGCAACTCTGCCTTGATCGCAATCTTGTCGCCGTGTGCCTTGCGAATGCGCTCAAACGGCTCCAGTGCCGTTTTCAGATCTGCGGTTGAGATATCGG
>JBCDDQ010000116.1:0-14254 GCA_039180225.1 Pseudomonadota bacterium | reverse complement strand
GCGGCCGAAATACAACGACGCTTTGCGGTTCCTGGATGAGGGCCTGGCTGCTGCCGCCGACATAGATCTCACCTGTCGTCATGGCCTGGGCTATGCGGACGGGCCCATTGAGCGGGTGGAGCGCGGCGGCCTTGTGCATCACTACGAGGTGAGCCAGCGCCTGTTTGAAACCTATGGCGCCCCTGGGTTTGCTCCGGCCCGAAGGGCGCACGTGGCCAAGCAACGGTCAGACGGCAATGGGTGATACCCCCGCTGATCTGCCAGTGCCATATTTCTCGGCGGATGCGCGCGCCTATTGGCGTGCGGCCAAGGAAGGCCGTTTGGTCATGCAGAAGTGCGACGGCTGCGGCGCCTACCGGTTCTTTCCAAGTTTTGTGTGCTCCAATTGTGGGTCCGATGAGACTGTTTGGGGCCGTTGTTCAGGCCGGGGCACCATCTACAGCCTGACCGTTGTCCACCGGGCTCCGAGCCCGGCCTTCCGCGCGATCGTCCCTTATGTTGTTGCTCTGATAGATCTTGAGGAAGGTCCACGCATGATGGCCAACATTGTAGGAGATGACCGTTTGGACGCGGCGATTGGCGACCTGGTGGAAGTTTGTTTCGAGGCCCGTGGGCCGGAGTTCAAAGTGCCCCAGTTTGCGCGTGTGGGGCTTAACGATGCTGCGCAATAAGGCGATCATCGCGGGCGCTGCGGACAGCGATGTGGGCAAGACACCTCATATGAGCGGGCTCGCCCTCAACGCGCAGGCCGCCCAGCGGGCATTGGACGATGCAGGCCTCACCTTGGACGAGGTGGACGGTCTGATCACCGCCTATTCCATGACCGAGCCCTATTTCATGCTGGGGTCTGTTATGGCGGAATATCTGGGCATCGCGCCCACCTTATGCGCGTCCCTGACTGTGGGTGGCGCCACGCCAGGCGCTGCGTTGCATCAGGCCGCCATGGCGGTGGCCACAGGCGAAGCCGCAGTGGTTTTGATAACAATGGGGGAAAACCGGGCCACCGGGCAAAGCCGTGATGATGCGGTGAAGGCTCTCAGCCATGTGGGCCATCCCGCATTTGAGATGCCTTATGGGCCGATTGTGCCCTCTTTTTATGCCCTGATTGCCCAGCGCTACATGCATGAGTACGGCACCTCCCGCGAACAGATGGCCCATGTGGCGGTCGCCGCCCGGGAGCATGCCAGACTGAACCTGGCCGCCCCGGCCGCCGATGCAATTTCGGTGGAGGACGTACTCACCTCAAAACCGATTTCAGAGCCCCTCAACCTCTTGGACTGCTGCCTGATCTCCGACGCGGCCTCCGCCATTGTGGTGACCGCACCGGATCGCGTGGGCGATCTTCCGAATGCACCTGCATGGCTGTTGGGCATCGGCCAGTGCCACACCCATGAGCATGTGACCATGGCAAAGGATCTCACACAGTTTGGCTCTGCGCAGTCCGGCGCAGCGGCTTACACTATGGCGGGCCTCGGTCCGGCAGATGTGGACTTTGCAGAACTCTACGACTGCTTCACCATTGTGCCGATTATTGAAGCCGAGGAGCTGGGCTTGGCCGCCAAGGGCGCCGGCGGACATCTGTTTGAAAGCGGCGAAACCCGAATTGGTGGCCGCATTCCGATCAACACCCACGGCGGGCTTCTGTCCTATGCGCAGGCCGGTGCTTCAGGCGGTATGCATGCGATTGTGGAAGCCGTGCGCCAATTGCGGGGCTCAGAGGGGCTTCGCCAAGTGGCCAAACATGATATTGCCTTGGTCCACACCGAGGGAGGGGTTCTCTCTTCCCATGTCACCATGATCTTAGGCCGGGACGCACACTAGATGAGCGAAGCGATCAAACATCTCCTGAACGCCAAATCCGTCGTCATTGTCGGCGCCACGGAGGGGGAGCACCGGATTGGTGGACGTGTTCTGCACTACATTCTGCGCGCCGGTTTTGACGGCGCGGTCTATCCGGTCAACCCGGGCCGCGATCAGGTGCAAGGGCTCACCGCCTATCGCCAGATCGAGGACATTCCGGGCGAGGCAGATTGTGCGATTTTTGCCGTGCCGGCTCCGGCGGTCATCCCGGCCTTAAAGTCCTGCGCAGCAAAGGGCGTAAAGGCGGCAATTCTCTTCAGTGCCGGCTTTGCGGAGTTGGGGGCCGAGGGCAGGGCCATGCAGGTCGAGCTTGTGGCGGCGGCCAAAGAGGCGGGCGTGCGCATCTTGGGCCCCAACTGCCTGGGTGCGTTCAATGCCCATTCCGGCCTCATGGGCACCTTCAGCTCCAATATTATCGACAAGACGCCGGAGCCGGGGTCGGTTGGTGTTGTGTCCCAAAGTGGCGCCTTTGGAGCCCATCTTTATTCCTTGTGCGATGCCCGCGGCATCGGCATCTCCTATTGGGTGACCACCGGCAATGAAGCTGACATCACCATTGCCGAGTGCATCAGTTTCATGGCGCAAGAGCCCGCAGTGAACACCATCATGGTCTACGCCGAAGGCATCAATGATCCTCAAGGTCTGGCCGACGCCCTTGATATCGCGCGGTCCAACCGAAAACCGGTTATCTTCGTGAAGGTGGGCCGCACGGAAGCCGGCGCGAAGGCGGCCGCGTCCCACACAGCTTCCCTCGCGGTCTCCGACACGGCCTGTGATGCCTTTTTGCGCCAACACGGCGCCTACCGGGCAGACACCACCGAAGAGATGATCGAATGCGCCTATGCCTGCCAGCCGGGCGTCTTTCCGGCAGGGAGCAAACTGGCACTTGTGTCCATCTCGGGCGGCGCGGGCGTTCAGATGGCCGACCGCTGCGAAGCCGAGGGGCTTGATGTGCCGGAATATCCAGAAAAGCTTCAGGCGGAACTCAAGGACATGCTGCCGTTGGCGGCCACCTCAAACCCGGTCGATATGACCGGCGTGGTGGTAGAAAAGTGGGAGCTCATGATCAAGACCTTTCAAATGGTCTCCGAACAAGCCGAGTGTGACGCAATCGCTGCATTCCTCACGCCCATTGCCGCGCGCCAGGAGGTGAGTGATGGGCTGACCACATGGGCCCAGAGTTTGGAAGGCCGCCTGCCGATCAGCTTGTGTGCTCCGGTGTCCCGCGACGTCCGCAGACCTTACGAACAGGCGGGTATCTCGGTCTATGACACACCGGATGAAGCGGTGCGGGCGTCCGCCATTCTTCACCGGTTTGCCGATCTGTTCGCAGGCGCCGGCGACAGCGGCCCGCCGGAGCCGCCCGAACGGGCTGAGCCAGTCGGCGAAGGTCAGGTCAATGAGGCCGAAGCGAAGGCGCTCCTGCGCTCTTGGGGCATAGATACGGTGGCCGAAACCCTGACAGTGACGGTTGATGAAGCGGTTGCGGCCGCGGGCGCCATTGGTGGTCCGGTGGCCATGAAAATCGCTTCAGCCGACATCGCCCACAAAACCGAGATCGGAGGCGTTTTGCTGAACGTGGACGGCATGGACGATGTGCGCGCCGGTTTTGAGACGCTCATGGAGCGGGCCAGTGCGGCGAGGCCGGACGCAACGATTGATGGCGTCATCGTCTCAGAGATGGCCGGCGAGGGGGTTGAGACAGTCATTGGCGTCCAAAACGATCCCACCTTCGGGCCCATGGTCATGTTTGGCTTGGGCGGCGTGTTCGTTGAGGTGCTGCAGGATGTGAGCTTCCGCCTGGCCCCCTTCGGCGTTGAGGAAGCCAGAGCCATGATCGCCGAAACGAAAGGCGCCAAGCTGCTCAAGGGCGTGCGCGGCGGCAGCCCGGTGGACAGCGAGGCGCTCGCGGAAGTCTTGGCCCGCGTTTCGGTGTTTGCTGCGGCAAACGCGCAGAGACTGGATACGGTGGATCTCAATCCCGTCCTCGTGCGTGAGCACGGCGTGCTCGCGCTGGATGCCCTTATCATCCCGAAGAGCCCAGACACATGAGCATCGATCTGAAATCCCGCGCCGTCTACCCGGCCTGGGCCAATGATATTGTCCGCTACCGGGACCTAGATCCCAATGCCCATGTGAGCCATTTAGCAATAGGGGAGTACTTTGAGAATGGCCGCGTTCGCCTGCGCCATCAGCAATTGGCGCGCTTGGACGATGACATTCTCAAGGGCTTTGTTCTTGCCAAGCTCAGCATTCAGTTCAATCTGGAACTCCATTTTCCAGGTGAAGTGAGCGTGGGCACCGCCGTATCCAAGCTTGGGAACACGTCCTATACGCTCGTACAGGGGCTCTTTTGCGATGACCGCTGCATTGCCAATTCAGAGGTCATAACGGTTTACATGGGCAAGGAAACCGGCCGGCCCACGCCTCTGACAGATGAGCTCCGTGCGGCCCTTCAGGAAGTTGCGCTGATTGAACCTTGAGAGGTTTTGACCGGATCTTGCTCACAGCGTAGACTGGCCGTCCCATCTAAAGGAGCGCCCCAGCCCATGTCCGACACCCATGTTCTTGATCCTGACTTTGATATGAGCGATCCCGCCGCGGCCCGCCGGGCCTTTCGCACAGGGGCGTTCACCGGCAATACGGCAGGCATTGCGCCAGGCTTCACCCAGGGCAATCTGGCCATCCTCCCGGCGGATATGGCGCTCGACTTCATGCGCTATTGCCAGCGCAATCCCAAACCCTGTCCGTTGATCGGAGTCTCTGAGACCGGCGATCCTTTCCTGCCCGGCCTTGGCCGCGATATCGATATTCGCTGCGATGTTCCAAGCTACAACGTCTACCGCAACGGCGAGCTAGACGACACGGTGACCGACATCTCCGACCTCTGGCGGGATGATTTCGTGACCTTCATTCTGGGCTGTTCCTATTCGTTTGAGCAGGCGCTGGTGGACGGCGGTGTGCGCCTGCGCCACTGGGAGGAAGAGCTAACGGTCTCCATGTACCGCACTTCAATTGAGACCGAGGCGGCGGGCCCTTTCAGTGGCGGCACAGTGGTCTCCATGCGACCCCTCACTGCACGCAATGCGATCCGCGCGGTTGAGATCACCTCACGCTTTCCCCACACGCACGGCGCGCCGGTGCACCTTGGCGATCCATCTCAGATCGGTATCGCCGACATTTCCAAGCCTGATTGGGGCGATGCGCAGCGCATCGAAGATGACGAGATCCCCGTGTTTTGGGCGTGCGGTGTGACCCCGCAAAATGCGGTTCGTCAGGCCAAACCGGAGATCTGCATCACCCATAAACCAGGGTCCATGCTGGTGACGGATTTGCCGAGCGCGTTTGATTCCCGGTTGGACGATTAGATTAGATCCCCCGCGTCCTTGCGAAAGCGAGGACCTTCTTTGCCAAGGGAAAGATATGAGCTATGGGCCCTCGCGTTCGCAAGGGCGCAGGGGGTGCTCGCTAGTAAAACTGCCCCGGCAGCCATGTGGCCAGGCCCGGGAAAATCAACAGCAGCGCAATCATCACCAGCATGGCGATGACAAACGGCACGGCACCGACGCTCACATCGTTGAAATTCCCGCCGCGCTGGCGAATGCCGTGCACCACGTAAAGGTTGATACCGATCGGCGGCGTGATCAGCGCGGCCTCCATGAGAACGATGATCAAGATGCCGAACCAGATCGGATCAAAACCCATATGCATGACGATGGGGAACACGACCGGGATGGTTGTCAGCATCATGGA
This sequence comes from Pseudomonadota bacterium, assembly GCA_039180225.1. Classification (GTDB taxonomy): domain Bacteria; phylum Pseudomonadota; class Alphaproteobacteria; order Rhizobiales; family CAJQND01; genus JAAEUE01. The sequence goes on along the minus strand of JBCDDQ010000116.1, from coordinate 8,641 downwards.
GAGGGTCTCCATGAACATGCCCAAGACCAGATAGAAGGCCACGATCACCAGCATGGTCTGCATCGGCGTCAGGCCCAAGGCCTCAATCGCCTCCAGGATCGCCTGCGTGATGCCCATGAAGCCCAACACAAAGTTGAGGAATACCGCCGCCAGAATGATCAGCATGATCGTGGCGCTGGAGCGCATGGTGCCCTCAAAGGCCTGTTTCAGCATCTCAATGCTGAGGGCCTTGTTCCAGGCCGCAATGCCGAGAGAAAAGACTACGCCGATGGACGCCGCCTCGGTGGGCGTGGCGACGCCGGCATAGATGGAGCCCACGACGGCCAGGAACAACAAGAGCGGGGGAAGAAGGTCAGGCAATACCTTGATGCGTTGATCCCAGCTTGTCTCCACCTTGTCGCCGCCCCAGGTGGGCTTGCGCAGGCAGGCAATGGCAATCATGCCCATGAACAGCAGAGCAAGCAAAATTCCAGGAATGATGCCTGCCAGATAGAGCTCCGGCACGGAACTGTCCGTGAGCAAGCCGTAGATGATCAGGTTGATCGAAGGGGGGATGAGGATCCCCAACGTGCCGCCCGCGGCCAATGAACCCAAGAACAGACTTTCCTGATAGTTCCGCTTCTCAATCTCCGGATACGCCACGGTGCCCACTGTCGCCGCTGTGGCCACAGAAGATCCAGATGTGGCTGCAAAAATGGCCGAAGATCCGATATTGGCGTGCATTAGCCCGCCGGGAAGCCAGGAGATCCATTGGATCACAGCGTTATACATCCGCAGTGCTATGCCGGCCCTGAGCATGATCTCCCCCAGCAAGATGAACATGGGGATCGCCACCAGGATGTACTCAATGCTCTGCTCCCACACGAAGTCGCCCAGCATGAGCGAGCGCCGCCCACGCATGAACACTTCGTCCAAGGACAGGCTCAAAATGCCGAGAACCGCAGCCACGGGCACAGCGGAGACCACAAGTCCGAGGAGGACGACGACAATCAGAAGCGGCATGCCGGACCTCCGCTGCTCATACCGGGGCGGAGGTTACACATGGGTTTCCTCGACAATCTCTTCTTGCACCGACTTCACACCGGCAATGCGGTTGATGGTGGCCCAATCGCGCTTCAGCATGCAGAACATGCCCCATGCGGTAAGAAAGCTGAGAGAGAGCAAGAAGAAGCCCAGGCCCGAGATCCAGAAGATCTGCGGGATCCAAAGCGGAGTGGCCAGGGTGGTCTGGGCCGTGGAGTTATACTCCCAGTTCTCCGCGAACATGGACCAGGCGTTCCGGGTCAAAAGCAAGATGTAGTAAAACAGAAGCGATAGTCCCAGCATGTCCAAGAGCGCGCGGGCGCGCAGGCTCAGCAGATTGTAGAGTGCATCGATCCGGATGTTTGCGCGTGAGAACAGGCAGAAGGAATAGGCCCAGGTGGTGCCGGCTGCGAACACATAGCCGCTGATCTCATCTGATCCGGAAATGGTGATCGCGAACAGTTTGCGGGAAATCACATCCAAGGTCACCATGATGGCTGACAGCAAGAGTGCTGCGCCGGCCACCCACGTGGCTACGCGCGAGATACGAAAAAGTCCGCCATGGATTTTGTCAAACATAAGAAAAGCGCCGCGACCCCTGAGATGGCTCGGTCGCGCCCGCGAAAGAGACAATTACGCGTACCAGTCTCTTCGCGGGCGCTCCAAGCATCCGCCCTAACGGATCGTCCTATTCAGACGCTGTCATTCCGACAACCTTGCCGATGGTGGCGTTCCACTCTTCGGCACATTTCTTGCCGCACCGCTTGGCCCAACGCTTCAGAACCACGTTCTGTGCAATGTCGGCCAGCATCTTCTGGTCTTCGGCAGAAGGCGTGATCGGCACCATGCCACCGGGCTCACCCTTATCGCAAGGGCCTGCGGCATTGCAGTCCATGCCCTTCTGGTCAAGGCTCTTTTCGAAAGCCCAGATTGCGTCTTCCTTCTTCTTGGCTTCTGCCATGATCAGGTCTTGGGTTTCTTTGCTGAAGCCGTTCCAGGTGTCCATGTTGATGGCGGTGAAGGTCGCCGCATAACCCACGCGGACGCGGATATTGTGGGTCACCACCTGCCACCACTTGGCGTTATAGGCCGGCATGGTTCCGGTGATGCCGCAGTCGGCCACGCCCTTTTGCAGAGCCGGCACCACTTCGGCAAACGCGATGGTCACAGCGCTTGCATTGAGGCCTTCGATAAAGTCACCCAGAGTACGGCTATATGTCCGGATCTTCTTGCCGGAAAGATCTTTCAGCGACACGCTGGTGATCGATTTGTCTTTCAAATTGCACCACAGCTGCTGGCTGGGGAAGGTGTAGATATTGATCACCTTGCCATTATATTTTTCAGCCACCTCGCGCTCGATAATCGGGCGATAGGCGTCAACGGCCTTCTTGTAGGTTTCAAAATCCTGGATCACACCGGCAAGGTCGATGCCTTCCAGAGCCGGGCTGGCCTTGGCGCTGTAGGAGGTCAGCGCGTGAACTGCGTCATACGCGCCCTTTTTCAAACCGGACATCACCTCGTAGCCTTTCAGGCCAAGTTCGGTGTAGGGCTTGGCGTTCGCGGTAAGCTTGCCGCCCGAAGCAGCAGGAAGTGTCTCGTTCCAGAACTTGCTTTCAAACTCCTTGTAGTTTTCCAGAAAGCCCCAGGTGCCGACCACGTCGAACTTGTACTCCTGAACATCTGCTTTAGCGGCCATGGTGCCCATGGCCAGAAGGCCGGCGGTTACGGCCCCAGCAAGCAGTTTGCGTCCCTTGTGCATAAGTACTCTCCCAATTATGGTTTGCTTGATGTATTTCGGACGTTTGTTTTTCCCGTCCTGTGCGGCCTTGCGTTCCTCAAGGTTTTTCCGCGCTCCCGATTGGGTCCCTCACCCGACCATGAGAGCGAGTATGGCGTAAGGTTTGAGGGGCGGTCAAGGCGAACGGGAGAAAATACCCTCAAATTTCGGAGAGTTAGATCATGCCACGTGTGAGTGAAGTTGGACCGGAGAACCTGCCTGAAGATGCTCGAGAGATCTTCAGGCGCTATGTGACCGAGTATGGTCCGTTTGAAAATCAGGCCAAGATTTTTGCCCACCGTCCGCCGGCTTTGCGCCACATAATGGGACTGCTGCTTGATCTGGCCGATGAAGGCGTTCTGCCCAAGCGCTATTTGGAGATCGCGTTGGTTGTGGTCTCCAAGCTGAACGAGTGCAAGTACTGCGTCGCCCATCATGCGCCCCGGCTGACGGCACAAGGTTTTGAGGCAGATGCCACCGACAAGATCCTGGAAGACCAGGTGCCGGGCTTCGATGAGGTCGACATGCTGGTGCGCAACTATGCGGTGGAGGTCACCAACAACTTCCAATACATGCGCGATGGCATTTTCGATGAGCTCAAGAAACACTTCAGCGAAGAGCAGATTGTCGAACTCACGTTGCGCATTGCCCTGTGCGGTTTCTTCAACCGCTTTAACGATGCTCTGCAGATCAGCATGGAGAATGGTGTGGAAGAAGAGATGGCCGAACTGGGCGCAGAGCTTCCAGGCGCAGCGGCCAGTTAGACGCCGCTCATGTGGCAAGTTGGTGTTGATGTGGGCGGCACGTTCACCGACGTGTTCGCGTCTGAGCGCCAGAGCGGACGGCTGGTGTCTCACAAGGTGCCCTCCACGCCGCACGATCCGTCGGTGGCGATCTCCAATGCGTTGAAGCTGTTAAAAGAACGCTTTGACGTTGAGGTGGAGGCGATCGATCAATTCTGCCATGGCACGACGGTGGCCACCAATGCCCTGATCCAGCGCAAGGGCGGCAAGATCGCGCTGATCACCACGGCCGGCTTCAAGGATCTCCTGACTATTGGCCGCCAGGTGCGTCCGCTTATCTATGATCTCCAGGCTGATTATCCAGCCCCCCTGATCCCGGCGGAACATCGGGTTGAGGTGCATGAGCGCATCGGGCCAAAGAGTGAGGTGTTGAGCGACCTCACCGATGAGGAAGTAAGCCGGGTGGCCGAAAAGGTCGCCGAACTGCAGCCCGACGGCGTGGCGATATGCCTTTTGTTTGCGTTCCTCAATCCCGGTCACGAGCAGCGGCTGCGCAGCGCTTTAGGCGCGCGGTTGCCCGGCGTCGATCTCTCCACGAGCCATGAGGTCCAACCGGTGTTCCGCGAGTTTGAGCGCTTCTCCACCACGGTGCTCAATTCCTACTTGCAGCCCGTGATGAGCCGCTACATTCACGCAGTGGACGGCATCATCACCGAGCATGCCCCCGCGGCAGATATCGGCATCAATCAATCGTCAGGCGGTCTGATGACCGTCGACCAGGCGGCCCGGTTTCCCGTGCGCACGGCATTGTCGGGTCCGGCGGCCGGAGTGGTGGGCGCAATCGAAGCGGCCGGCCGCTCCGGTGTGAAGGCGATCATCACGTTGGATGTCGGCGGAACATCAACCGATGTTTGCCTGGTGCGCGACGGTGCGGTGCCGCTGTCATTTGCCCGCCATGTGGCCGGGTTTCCGATCCGCCTTCCATCGGTGGACGTCAACGCCGTGGGCGCCGGCGGCGGGTCGCTCATTGAGGTCGGGCCGGACGGGCTGATGCGGGTGGGCCCGCTGAGCGCAGGAGCCGATCCTGGGGCAGCCTGCTACGGCAAGGGCGGCAGCTTGCCCACAGTCACCGATGCCAATCTCGTGCTGGGCCGGTTGCCCGAAGAGATTGCCGGCGGAGACATGCACCTGGACATCGCACTCGCCCGGGAGGCGCTGGACCCGATTGCCCGCCATTTCGATGTGAGCGTTGAGGAGGCAGCAGTGGGCGCCCTTCGGATCGTGGCCTCCAATATGGTGCGGGCGATCAGGGCGGTATCTGTTGAGAGGGGACATGATCCGCGGCAAGCTGTGTTGGTGCCTTATGGCGGCGCAGGTGGCCTGCATGCCATTGAGGTGGCCGAGGCGCTGGGGGTGACCCAGGTCGTGGTGCCGCCTGATCCAGGCATCTTGTGCGCGCGCGGCCTGATGGTGGCCGACCGCAGCGAAGTCTTCCTGGCCACCCGGCGCACCCGGTTGGAGGGCGATCTGTCCGCTCTTCACCAAATGGGCCAGGGGCTTGCCGAGCAGGCCGAAAGCTGGCTCGCCGGGCAGCGTCGGCCTGGCGCAACCCAGGCGAGTGCAGACATGCGGTACGTGGGGCAAAACTATGAGCTCACAATCGATATGCCTCATGATTTCAGATGGTTACCTGATGAGCTGGACTCAATTAAACAGCTCTTTCATGCAGAACATGAACGCGCTTATGGGCATGCAGACCCGTCTATGCCCATCGAACTGGTGAGCCTCAGATTCACCGCCCGAGTGCCAGCCGAGCCGGTCAAGGGCGCATCGGCGCCTGCGCAGAACAACGCGCCGTCATCCTGGCCGGAGCGGCCTGTCTGGTTCACTGCCGAAGCTGCAGAAAGCGCTAAAGTTGCGCGGCGCGAGCAGCTTGCCGCAGGGGTGAGCGTGCCAGGTCCGGCCGTTATTGAACAGGCCGATGCCACGACGTTGGTGTGGCCCGGTTGGACGGCCGTACTGGATGAGACGGGCAATGTGATGTTGGAGAAAGCCTGATGGCCATGGATGCCTTCTCACTACAGATTGCCTGGAACGGTCTGCGCTCCATTTGCGACGAGGCCTTTCTCTCGCTCATGCGTTCTTCTTTCTCCACCAACATCAAGGAGCGCCATGACCACTCCACAGCCGTCTTGGATCCGCAAGGCCGGCTGATCGCCCAGGCCGAAATGTCGTTGCCCATTCACCTGGCCTCGATGACGGGAATGATCGACATTCTGGTGGAACGTTTTGCCGGCCAAATGAAGCCCGGTGACATTTATTGCGCAAACGATCCGCATGTGGCCGGTGGGACTCATCTGCCGGACATCAACCTGGCCGCCCCGGTGTTTGCCGGCGATGAGCTTGTGGGCTTCGTGGCCAACATTGCCCACCACGCAGACGTGGGCGGAACCGCAGCAGGCTCCATGTCCGGTGGGCTTACCGAAGTGTGGCAGGAGGGGGTGCGTATTCCACTGGTGCGCTTGGTGCGCGAGGGTGAGCTTCAGACGGATATTCTTGATCTGATGCTCTTGAACATGCGCCTGCCACACGAGCGTATGGGGGATCTGAATGCCCAGATCGCCGCCTGCCGGCTGGCCGATGGGCGATTGAGGCAAATGGCCGATGAGTTGACATGCGCCCAGCTTTTTGAGGTTTACGACGAGATCCTCACCCGCAGCGAGCAGAGAATGCGCAAAGCCATCGCGGCGTTCCCCGATGGCGACTACGCGTTTGAGGACGTATTGGATGATGATGGCGCGGGCATGGAGGATTTGCCGATCCGGCTCAAGGTCACCAAGCGCGCCGACACGATGACCTTTGATTTCACCGGCTCATCGCCCCAGGCCCGTGGGAACATCAACCTCACGTTCAACGCGGTCCAGTCTGCCGTGTTCTACAGCTTAAAGGCGCTGCTTGATCCTGAGCTGCCCAACAATCAGGGGGTCTTCGCTCCAGTGGAGATCACTGCTGAGCCTGGCTCCTTGCTCAACTGCGGGCCACCGGCCGCTGTTGCGCTGAGAGCCAACACCTCACAGCGGGTGGTGGACGTGGTGATCGGCGCCTTGGCGCCGGGCGTCCCCGATCAAGCGATCGCTGCAGCCAATGGAGCGAACACTTCAGCCGTGTTCGCCGGTATCGATCCGGAGAGTGGAGAGGCTTACGTCTACTTGGAGACCCTCGGCGGCGGCATGGGTGCTCGGGCCACCAAGGATGGCAAGGACGGTGTTCAGGTGCATATCACCAACACCTCCAACCTGCCGATCGAAGCCATTGAAATGGAGTATCCGCTGCGGGTTCTGGAGTATGCCTTGCGCGAGGGCTCTGGCGGAGCAGGGCGCCACCGGGGCGGTATGGGGCTGAGGCGTGTTGTGACGCCGGTGGGTCATGATGCCGTGTTCTCCGGCGTGGGCGAGCGCTTCCGCCATGCGCCCTGGGGGTTTGACGGCGGAGAACCCGGTGCGAAGGGCGAGTTTCATATGGTCGATGCTGAGGGCAACAAGCGCCGCCTTGCCAACAAGTCTCTGAGCTTGCCCTTGAAAGAGGGGCACGCGGTGATCATCGAGACACCGGGCGCAGGCGGCTATGGCAAGCCGTGACAAGGCCGCAAAACCGCGCGTCAAATTGGGCGGGCCCAAGATCCAAGGCTTCATGGCCGAACCGGCCAAACGGGTTTTCTTGATGAGGTCATGAAACAGGCAACGTGGGCCGATTTTGGCCGGCAAGGCGGGCTTGTGGTTGCCGTCGGCCACACGTTGCAGATTTAGAAGTCTCCCCGGCAGGGCATGTCGGAAAATCCCGACCGGATCATCGACTTGGAGAAAGCCACAGAGCTGGCCTAAGCGGCCTGAGCCAGGCTTTCCAGATCGAGCGGGCGTGTTACCATGGCCAGCTCACCTGTCTCCGTCAGGGGCCATTCTTCGGGCTCTTTGTCCCAATAGAGCTCAACCCCATTGCCGTCTGGGTCGTTCAGATAGAGCGCCTCGCTGACGCCGTGGTCACTCGCACCCGCCAGCTCCACGCCGGCCCCGGTGATCCGCTTCATGGCGTCTGCCAAAGCCGCGCGGGTGGGATAGAGAACGGCCAGGTGGAAGAGCCCGGTGGCGCCGCGCGGCGGCGGGGATCCACCTTCGCTCTCCCAGGTGTTTAGGCCGATGTGATGATGATAGCCACCGGCGGAGACGAAGGCTGCCGAGCGGCCGTAGCGTTGCTTCAAGGTGAACCCTAGAACCCCGCAGTAGAACTCCAGAGCTCGGTCGAGATCAGCCACTTTAAGATGAACATGGCCGATACGGGCGCCCGGATGGATCGGGTTTGGGGTCAACTCCGGTTCAATCGTGTGGAGTGGGGCAGTCTGGTTCATTACAGATCTCCTATGACGTGACAGCGATTAGCGGGCAGGCGCGGGGCTAAGATTCAAGAATGAGGAGCGCCAAGCATAAGCGCCATCACCCAGCATAGCCTGCACGAGGAGCAGTACCGTCCATAGAGCCGGAAACTCCCAGCCGCCATTCGGCGCAGAAAACAGCCAGCCGTTGCCAAGATGCTGGGCGGTGGCACCAAGCAGGATCGGCAGCAGCAACAGCGAGATGATCCGTGTTTTCACGCCGAGGATCAAGGCAAGTCCTCCGCCGATTTCGCCAAGAATGACCAGGTAGGCGAAAAAGCCCGGATAGCCGATGCTCTCAAAAAACCCAACCGTGCCTGGGATGGTAAAGGTGAAGACCTTAAGCAGCAGACCATGGGCGATGAAGAGAACGCCAAGGCTGACGCGAAGCACCAGGGCGGCGTAGGGGGCCGTGCGGGTATCAATCATTTGTATCTCCATTGGATTTGTGTGTTGCCCCGAATATGAGATCAAACTAATAGATTGATAATACCCAGAATCTGAATAATATTTCATACTGATGGTGTGAGGTAAAATGCTCGATCGTATCACTGGTTTGCAGGTCTTTACCCGGGTTGCCGCGCTCGGAAGCTTATCGGGCGCAGCGCGAGCGTTGCACATGTCCCAAACCATGGCCACCAAACATATGGCGGCGCTGGAGGATCGCCTGGG
>JBCDDQ010000115.1:0-14330 GCA_039180225.1 Pseudomonadota bacterium | reverse complement strand
GAAGTGGCGCTGGGCCAGTTGCTCGAGCGGGCCGAGGCCCATATGGGGCGACCATTGCCGGTGACCGGCGAGGCCCGTCAGGCCCTGTTTGCCCTGGCAGATGGGGATGGGCGCTATGCGCTGAACCTGGCTGAAGAGCTGTTTGCCGCGGTTCCGGAGGGGGCAGAGACCTTGGACCGCGAAGGGCTGTCTGAGATCGTGCAGCGCCGGGTGCCGCTTTACGATAAGGGCCAGGACGGCCACTACAACCTGATCTCAGCGCTTCATAAATCTGTGCGTGGATCTGATGCAGACGCGGCGCTCTATTGGTTGGCGCGCATGCTGACGGCCGGTGAAGATCCGCTCTATCTGGCCAGGAGGCTTGTGCGCATGGCGGTGGAGGATATCGGATTGGCGGATCCTGAGGCGCTGGTGCAGGCCAACGCGGCCACCCAGGCCTATCAGCTGCTGGGCTCGCCTGAAGGCGAGCTGGCGTTGGCCCAGGCCTGCCTCTATCTGGCGACTGCGCCCAAGTCGAACGCGCAGTATGTGGCGTTTAAGGCGGCCAGCCAATTGGCGCGTGAAACCGGATCTGTGGCCCCGCCCAAACACATTCTGAACGCGCCCACCAAGCTGATGAAGGACGAAGGCTACGGCGCCGGATATGCCTATGATCATGACCAGCCCAACGCGTTCTCAGGCCAAGACTATTTCCCCGAAGGTTTGGACCGACCTCAGTTCTATGATCCTCCCGAGCGCGGTTTTGAGCGCGAGGTGCGCAAGCGGTTGGACTATTGGGCAAAGCTGCGCAATCCGTCGGGCTGAGGCTCAGATCTGCCCTTTCATTTTGCGTTCGTCGGATTTCAAGGCCTCAATCATGAAGCGGTAGAACGCAGCGATGCGCGGGGCCCGCAACAGGTCGTGGTGCGTGAGCACCCAGATTCCGGTAGTGTACTCCTCCAGCGGCTCAGTGATGCGCACCAGATCGGGCATTGCATCCGCTTGTGCGCAGGGGAGGAGGGCCACGCCCAAGTTGCGCCGGACCGCATCGCCGAGAGCCAGAAAGCTGTCTGCCACAAGTATGGGTTTGACGTCCGGCATTTCAGCGCGCATCCAGCGCCCGGCCGGTGATCCGCCCATGCTTTCATTTGGCCCCAACCAGGTTTGCTGGGCCATGGTTTTGTGGGCATTGGCCGCCCAATAGTCTGCGCCGGCATAGTGGGCAAAGTAGAAATCTGAAACCCGTTCGCCGGCCAGCCGGTCCGGCTCAAATCGGGAGGGGCGGATGGCCACGTCCGCATCGCGCCGGCTGAGGCTCAAAATGCTGGCTGTAATCGTCAGTTCGATCGTGGTGGCCGGATAGATTTCCTGGAACTTTGCAAGGTGCGCACCACAGACGGACAACAGCACTGAGTCGGTTGTGGTCACCCGGATTGTGCCTTCAAGCTGCAGTTCGGCGCCCGCGATCCGGCGCTCAAGACCAGTGACGGTTTCTTCAATCGATTGGGCAGCTTGCAGCAAATGCTTGCCTTCCTGGCTTAGCACATAGCCTGTGCGCAGGCGGTCGAACAAGCGAAGCCCCTGGCGCTCCTCCATTTGATTGATGCGCCTGAGCACCGTGGAATGGGTTACGCCCACCTCGCGTGCGGCTGCCGAGACCGATCCGAGCCGAGACACCACCAAGATGTAGTGCAGATCTTGCCAATTGATCTTGTGCATTTACGCACAACTATACTGCGAATTTAGCCAATGGTTGATTCATTTCACACATCATAGGCTTAAGGCCCCGACATGCCGGAGGGCCTTGTGCAGCGCGCGCAAGACTTGAGAAGTTTGGTGGCAGGCGAGCGAACCTGATTTGTGCTGGAGCAAACCTGCGAGCGATCTCGTCTGCCGCCATCCCCTTTTCAGTTCACTGAGACAACTGCGCGCGCTAAAGCGCCTTGGCCGCGTCCAGCACAGCCTCAACGTGGCCCTTAACTTTCACCTTGCGCCAGATCTGGGCGATCTTGCCTTGCTTGTCGATGAGAAAAGTGGCGCGCTCGGTGCCCATATACTTGCGGCCATACATGTTCTTTTCCACCCAAACACCAAAGGCCTCCACGGCTGTCTTGTCCTCATCGCTGCCCAGTGGAACAGAGAGTTCATGCTTGGCGGTGAACTTCGCGTGAGACTTGGGGGAATCAATGGAGACGCCGACGATTTCGGTGTCTGCGGCCTGAAACTCCGCGCGCGCTTGGCTGAAGGCAATGGATTCCTTGGTGCAGCCGGGCGTATCGTCCTTAGGATAAAAGAAAATCACCAAGTTTTTACCGAGGAAATCTGCGGTGTTCAGGGTCTCGCCGTCACCTGACGGCAGGGAAAAAGAGGGAGCGTTGTCGCCAATTTGCAGGTTTGCGGTCATTTCAGCCATCCTTTGGTCTTTTTTCGGTGGTCTCAAAGAGGTGGTGCTTGCATCTTTTTCAGACAAGATGCCGTTTGATAGTGCCACCTCAGGGGGTATAGTGAGATAAGAGGCAGGTGTGCCCCCAGGTAATATAAGGGGTGTTGTGTAAACTTTTAAGCTTTCACGCGCACTCTATAGGGCACGGAGCCTGGCTTAGTGTGGCCTTGCCGAAGGCAGGGCGAGTTATGGGTGGTTATATTGCGGCAGCGTGTTGCAAAAGTAACGCTGGTGAGCGTTATCGCCTGCTTGGTGGTAGCGTGCGTTGTTGCAGTGGCTGCGTTCTGGCGCCTGTCTCAGGGGCCGGTCTCTTTATCCTTCCTACGCGATAATGTGCGCTCCACCATCAGTGACGGCCTGGGCGGTCTTCCTGTGGAGGTGGCGGACGTCATTCTGGAACGCGACTCAGTCAGCGGCCGTACCAGCGTAAGACTGCGCGATCTGCGCCTGTTTGACAGCACCGGCCGTCTCATCGCCAAGGCCCCGCGGGCGGCCATTGAGGTTAAAGGCAGCGAGCTGATGACCGGCAATGTGGTGCCGGTGGGTTTGGAGCTTATTGGCCCCAACATCAAAATCCGCCGTTTGATCACCGGCGGGGTCAAACTCGGGTTTGGAGATGTGGCCCAAGGCCTGCCCGCTGCCGTCGACAGCGAAACCACCAAAGGTGATTCCCTGCGGGCCGAACCTCAGGCCCCTTCCGTAGCCGATGAGGTGGCAGCCGACGTGGTGGCCACAGAAGGTTTGATTGAATACCTGAGATCGGAGTTTGTGGCGGACACAAGCGTGAGTGCTGCCGCAACGATCCGCTCAATTTCCGTGTCACGGGCCGTGGTTTCGCTCTACGACGAAGAGAACGACGCCATATGGAATGCCCCGGATGTCAATCTGGCGTTCAAGAAGGTGCCTTACGGGGCCTCTCTTTTTGTGGACGCCTTGGTCGGTGGCAATGAAGACACCATGCGCATGGACATGGTGGCCAATTTCAAGCGGGAAACCGGGGACTACTCCCTAACGGCCAGGTTCCACGATTTGGTGCCGGCCAACCTGTCTCGCAAGATCTTCATCCTGTCCGACCTGGCAAAAGTCAGTCTGCCCCTATCGGGCCGACTTGACCTGGAAGTGGCGCGCGACGGCAATTTGAAGTCGGCGAATGCCGAGCTGTCTGCCGGTGCCGGACAGGTCAATTTCCCGGACTTCCTCTCTCAGCCCTTGCAGGTGAAAGAAGGTCTGGTGCGGCTGAAATGGGATCCGGCCAGCAAGTCCGTGGCCATCAGCGATTCCTCCCTCCTGGTCTCTGGCGCTCAGGCCTCCTTAAGCGGACGCATCAAGCCACAATGGAGTAAAAACGGACGCATTGAGACCGTCCGCTTTGAGCTGAAGTCCCGCGACACACCCATCAATGGTTTGAGCGGAGCGCGTTCCGCAGGGTTCATCGAGCGCATCGATGCGTCAGGAACGGCGTCCATGGCTCAAGGACGGGTTGATCTGGAAGATCTCCTGATCATGACGGGCAACTCCGGTGTGCGGATGCGCGGTGTGTTTGCTGAGGGCGGGGAGACCATGTCCATTGCCCTGTCCGGCCGGGTGCAGAACCTGCCGGTCGGTATGCTTCTCAGTTTGTGGTCGCCGATCGTGGCGCCGCAGACCCGTGTCTGGGTGGGCGAGAACATTCCCAAGGGCCGGCTGACCGACGGGTCCTTCTTGATCAACCTGCCGAGCGAGGTGCTCGCGCCGGCCTTGCGCGATAAGACACCGCTTCCCGATGGTTCGGTGAAGGTTGATGTGAATTTCGCCGATGTCACGTCAAATTATTACAAGGGTCAACCGCCGTTTGAGAATCTGAGCGGCAAGATCCTGATCGATGGCGACACAATGGCCTTGGCCTCGTTGAGGGGCATCGTGCGGGCTCGGAAAGACAGAGTGGTCCAGGTGGAAAGTGGCCGCATGGACATCACCAAGCTGGCCGACCCGGTGAGCCAAGGCGACTTCAAGGTGAAGCTTCGTGGCGCGCTTGGTACGTTTCTGGACTTGGCCGATCGCGAGCCGCTGAGGTTCGTTTCTGAATCAGGTCTCGATCCGAAGGGTGCGCGCTCAAATGTGGCCATGTCGCTGCGGGTTCAGCTCCCTTTGATGAGCAACCGTCCAAAAGGCTCCACCAAAGTGTCGGCCGATGTGGAACTCGCCGGCCTGACCATTCCCGATGCGGCCCGCGGGATGCCCCTGACCGACGGTAACTTGCGGCTGAACATCAGTAATGACGGCGTGTCCGGGCGCGGCCCGGTCAAGCTTGCGGGCGTGCCGGCCAAGCTGGAGTGGGCCCGTTGGCTGGCGCCGCAGGCTCGTCAGCAGCTGAAGCTGGAAACCACGCTCAATGATGCCCAGCGCCGCAAGCTGGGCATAGACTTGTCCAAATTCATGAGCGGTCCCATTGGCTTTTCCTTGCAAGGGCAGAGCCAAGGGGCTGAGGTCACGAAGGTGAATGTGACCGCCAATCTGTCCAAAACCAGGATGCGGCTTGACGCCATCCACTGGCGCCACACCAGTTCCAAAGGGGCCCGCGCCACGTTTGTGGCCGATTTTTCAAATCCGAAGTTCATTTCGGTGAGCAACTTGAACCTGAAGGGAAAAGACCTTTTGGTGAAAGGGAACATGAAACTGGGTGCCGATGGCAAGCTGATCACGGCAGAGCTGCCCATCGTGAACTTGGGCCCAAACAACAATATGGGCCTGAGGATCTCCAAAAACAGCAATGGTGCCACTGAGCTGGATGTAACCGGCAAGAGCTTCGATGCACGCCCGATGATCGCTGCCCTGTTCGATGAGACCACAGGCCGGTTGACCCCGAGCGGCAATGATCTGGTGAGTATTCGTGCACAGTTTGGCTCAGTTTATGCCTACCGCAACCAGCATCTGGTGAATGTCAGGGCAGTGGCGTCCGCCCGGGGCCAGGCTTTGTCATCCATGCAGCTGGGCGGCATGTTCACAGATCGCACCACCCTTGACCTCGACATCGCCCCCAACAGCGATGGTTCGCGCAGCATGAAGATCAAATCGACCAATGCGGGCGCGGCGTTCAGAGCCTCAAACCTCTATTCCAAGGTGCAAGGGGGCAAGCTGGACTTCAAAGCGAACCTCGGCAAACCAGGGGAAGGCACAATCCGCCGCGGTGATCTTGAGGTGCGTTCCTTCCTGGTGGCCGACGAAAAACAGCTCCAACAATTCCGGCGTGATCCCAACACCAATGCCCAGAGTGGTCCTTTGGCGTTCGATAAGCTCACCTTGCCGTTTGCTGTCGACCGGGAGTTCGTGCGCATTGGCGATGCCCGTGTCCAAGGGGCAGCCGTCGGTGCGCTCGCCAAGGGCTCGATCCGCAAAGCGGATGGAAAGCTCTCCATTGGCGGAACCCTGATCCCCGCTTACGGATTGAACTCTGCACTCTCCAACCTCCCGATTTTGGGGCTGCTGATTGCCGGCGGTAAGGATGAGGGCGTGATTGGCGTAACCTTCGGTCTGCGCGGCACCATGAAGAGCCCAGAGATCAAGATCAATCCAGTGTCTGCCCTGGCGCCGGGCTTCCTGCGCAAAATGTTTGAGTTCAATGGTCGCGGCGCGTTGAACGAACGGCCGCCCCGCGTTCTGGGGGATGAGCTGGAGAACGACAACCGCTAAAGCGGCTGCAACAGCGCGTGACGCTTCTTGCCGAACGACAGTTTGATCACGCCGTCGGCGTTAAGATCGCTCGTTGAGAGTTCCAGTTTCTCGTTGTTCACCGCCACATCGTTGACCTTGATGGCCCCGCCCTTGATGTGCCTGCGGGCCTCGCCGTTGGATCTGGCAAGACCGGCCGCCACCAAGGCGGTCAGAAGGCCCGGTTGGCCGCCCAGATCATAGGAGAACGTCGGCAGACCTTCCGCCGCCGCACCCTCTTCAAATGTCTTGCGAGCGGTTTCTGCGGCCTCTTCAGCCTCTTTGCGGCTGTGCACCAGGGCGCAGACCTCTGTCGCCAGAACCTTCTTCGCCTCGTTCAGCTCCACCCCTTCAAGGCCCTCCAGCCGGGCAATCTCATCCAGCGGCAACGTGGTGAACAGCCTCAAGAACCGACCCACATCGGCATCTTCGGTGTTGCGGAAGTATTGCCAGAACTCATAGGGGCTCAGCATGTCCCCATTGAGCCAGATAGCCCCCGCCGCCGATTTGCCCATCTTTGCCCCGGACGCGGTTGTCAGCAACGGAGAGGTGAGAGCGAACGCCTGATTGCCCGCCACGCGGCGGGTCAATTCCATGCCGTTGATGATGTTGCCCCACTGGTCGGAGCCGCCCATTTGCAGTGAGCATCCAAACCGCCGGTTCAGCTCCAGATAGTCATAGGCCTGGAGGATCATGTAGTTGAACTCCAGGAACGTGAGAGGCTGCTCGCGGTCAAGCCGGAGCTTTACTGAATCAAATGACAGCATCCGGTTGATCGTGAAATGGGCACCATAGTCGCGCAGGAATTCGATGTAGTTGAGCTCCTTCAACCAGTCATCATTGTTGACCATGACTGCATCCGTGGGGCCCTCGCCGAAGGTGAGCATCTTGGCAAACACCTTCTTGATGCCGGCCATGTTCGCTGCAATCTGCTCATCGCTGAGGAGCTGCCGGCTTTCATCTTTGCCGGATGGATCGCCCACCTTGGTGGTGCCGCCACCCATGAGGGTAATGGGGCGGTGCCCGGTTTGTTGCAACCAATACAAGATCATGATCGGCAAGAGCGAGCCGGCATGAAGGCTCGTCGCCGTGCAGTCAAAGCCGATATAGGCGGTGATCACGTCGTTGGCGGCAGCCTCGTCCAGCGCCTCCGGGTCGGAGCACTGGTGGATAAAGCCGCGCTCTTGTAAAATGCGCAGGAAGTCGGATTTAAACTGGGTCATGAGACTTGTGTGAATCTGCCAAGATCTGCCAAATGAGGCATGGCTCATAACACGGGAGCGGCCGGTGACGGAAGTGCTCAGAGCAATCGGTTTGATGAGCGGCACATCTATGGATGGCATAGATGTGGCATTGATTGAAACGGATGGTGAAGGCGTGGTGCACCGCCGCGCCGATTGGTCGGTTGAATATGGTGCTGAACAGCGCAAGGTTATCGCCAACGCCTTGGCTGAAGCGAGCGCCCTGACAGACCGCACCGCGCGCCCGCCGGCGATTGCTCAGGCCGAAGCGGAGATAACCAACGCGCACATTCGCGCTGTCCAAGGTTTTTTGGAAGACCAGGAATTGGGCGCTGCCGATGTGGATGTGATCGGCTTTCACGGCCAGACAGTGATCCACAAACCTCATGAGCGCCTCACGGTGCAAATTGGCGACGGTGCTGAGCTGGCCCGGGCTCTTGGCATTGCCACCGTGTTTGATCTGCGTGCAGCAGACGTCTGCGCGGGCGGGCAAGGGGCGCCGTTTGCGCCCGTCTATCATCGGGCCATGGCGCAGGCGCTGAATGCGGCGCCGGCCGTGTTTGTGAACATCGGGGGCGTTTCCAATGTCACCTACATTGGCCAGGACGGTGATCTGATGGCGTTCGATACCGGACCGGGCAA
The DNA here is from genome assembly GCA_039180225.1 of Pseudomonadota bacterium. Classification (GTDB taxonomy): domain Bacteria; phylum Pseudomonadota; class Alphaproteobacteria; order Rhizobiales; family CAJQND01; genus JAAEUE01. The sequence goes on along the minus strand of JBCDDQ010000115.1, from coordinate 6,338 downwards.
TGCGTTGGTGGATGATTGGGTGCAGCGGCACACCGGCGCCTCGGCCGACTTTGGCGGCGCTCATGCCCGAAAGGGTGCCGGCCAGTTCGATAAGGCCTTGCTGGATGAGATGTTGGACAATCCGTTTTTCGATCTGGCACCGCCGAAATCGCTGGACCGCAACGACTTCAGCACACAATCGGTGGAAGGATTGTCGCTGGAAGCGGGCGCAGCGCTTCTGACGGCCTTCACGGCTGCCAGTCTGGCGCGCAGCGCCGAATGGTTTCCAGATACGCCAAAGGAATGGGTGATCTGCGGTGGCGGGAGGAAGAACCCTGAACTTATGCGCCAGCTCAAAGACCGCTTGGGTGCGCAAAACGCCAATGTGTCCGTGCCGGAAGACTATGGGTTCAATGGGGACAGCGTGGAGGCTGAGGCCTTTGCCTACCTCGCCGTGCGATCCTTGCGCAAACTGCCCTTGAGCTATCCGGGCACCACCGGCTGCCCGGAACCGCTCACCGGCGGCGTGCTTTGCAAGGTCTAAACCTTGCCGTCAGATTTCAATCTGGCATCCAGATAATTGACGGTAACGTCCATCAATTCTTCCAACTTGCCTTCAAAGAAATGGTTGGCGCCGTCGATCACCTCATTGTCGATGACAATGCCCTTTTGGGTTTTCAGCCGTTCCACCAGCTTGTTGACGTCTTCAAGCGGCGTCACGGAATCATTGTTGCCGTGCACGAACAGGCCTGACGCCGGGCAGGGCGCCAAGAACGAGAAGTCATAGTGGTTGGCCATTGGGCAGATCGACAAGAAGCCGTCAATCTCCGGCCGGCGCATCAGAAGCTGCATGGAGATCCAGGCGCCGAAAGACACTCCCGCAATCCAGCACGTGCGCGCGTCTTTGTTGAAGGTTTGAAGCCAGTCCAGCGCGGCCGCCGCATCGGAGAGTTCGCCCGCACCGTTGTCGTACATGCCTTGGCTGCGACCCACACCACGGAAGTTGAACCGCAGCACCGAGAAATCGCGCTGGGCAAACGCGTAGTAGAGGGCATGCACGATGGGATTGTTCATGGTGCCGCCAAACTGCGGGTGCGGATGCAACAAGATGGCGATCGGTGAATTTGGCGTCTTGTTCTCGTGGTAACGCGCTTCAATACGTCCGGCGGGGCCGTTGAAGATGACCTCTGGCATGATGTTCCTATCGCTGAGACTAAGTGGGAAGTTGGGTCCTGCGCTGCACTCATTGTGCGGGTTTATGCACAAGATGCAAAAAAAGCGCCAAATTTAGGCTAATCACCTGCGCAGAATACTTGACTCCCCTAGTCGGGAAATATATATCCACATTAGAATTGTTCAAATGTGTCAGGACGAGACTGCCGGTAATGCAGCGTAACTGACGATCGAGGCGTTCTGATAGCACAAAAGTGCAGGCAAAGTGCAAGTCCTTGTTTGCCGAAGTTTGTGCTGATTTGGAACGGACCGAGGAGACGAGGCGCATGAAGCTTTCAACCAAAGGTCGGTATGCCGTAATGGCTATGGCCGACATCGCTCAGCAGGGCAGTGTAGCGCCCGTTTCTTTAGGGGATATCTCGGGGCGTCAGGGGATCAGCCAGGCCTTTTTGGAACAGCTGTTTGCCAAGCTGCGTAAACAAGGCCTAGTGGAAAGCGTGCGCGGGCCGGGCGGCGGTTATTCTCTGTCCAGAGACGCCGATGACATTCAGATCGTTGATATCATCTCCGCGGTGGATGAACCCCTTCAGATCACGCGTTGCCAGGGCGATGCGCTCGATGGCTGTGTGGGCGGCGGTAAATGCGTGACCCATGAGCTCTGGGCGGCGTTGGGGCGCCAAGTCTATGGCTTCTTGGCCGCGGTGACTTTGGGAGACGTGGTCGGCGGGCGCAATCTCGCCTTGGCCGCAAGCGTGCGCCGGGCCAAGGCACCGCCTGTGAGGTCTCAGGCGTGAGCACTCAACGCACATATCTTGATCACAACGCCACCAGCGTGCTGCGCCCCGAGGCCAAGGCGGCCATGGTGGCGGCGCTGGATGCGTACGGAAACCCCTCATCGGTGCATACCGAGGGCAGGGGCGCCCGCCGCCGTGTGGACTTGGCGCGCGAACACGTGGCCGCCCTTGTTGGCGCACGGCCCGATATGGTGATCTTTACCTCCGGCGGCACCGAAGCCAATTCGTTGGCACTGCGGGGCAGCGGAGCGCAGCGTCTTATCGTTTCTGCAACCGAACACCCAGCAGTCTTGGATGCGTCCCGGGGCACCGGATTGCCTGTCGCGGTCGTTCCGGTCGATGGAAACGGCGTGCTCGATCTGGAGGCGCTGGAGCGGGTGCTGAAGAACGGTGAGGGCCAAGCCCTGATTTCCGTCATGGCCGCCAACAACGAAACCGGCGTGTTGCAACCGATCCAAGAGGTTGTGGTCTTGGCTGAAGCGCATGGTGCCCTGGTGCACACAGATGCAGTCCAGGCGGCCGGCAAGATAACCGTCTCCTTCCCGCTTCTGGGCGTTGATATGTTGACCGTCTCTGCCCACAAGCTCGGCGGCCCGCAAGGTGTGGGAGCCCTGGTTGTGCGCGATGGGCTGGACCTCGCACCTATGCTTCTGGGTGGCGGGCAGGAACTGCGCCGGCGGGGCGGTACCGAGAACGGACCGGGAATTGCCGGATTTGGAGCGGCGGCCGAGGCCGCACAGAAAGGCCTTGTCGGATATGAATCCAATATCAAGGCCTTGCGCGAACATCTTCAAGCAGAACTGCTGGAGAGCGACCCGCGCCTTGAGGTTTTTTCGGGGAAGGCCGACCGCCTTCCCAACACCTTGTGCTTTGCCCATCCTGAGATGACGGCGGAAACCCTCCTGATCGCGTTCGATCTAGAAGGGATTGCCGTTTCATCAGGTTCAGCCTGCTCATCGGGCAAGGTGGAACAGTCTCCGGTGCTGGCTGCGATGGGTGTGGAGGCGCCGCTTGCCTCCGGTGCCATCAGAGTGAGCCTGGGGTGGAATTCTAACGTAGAAGATGTTGAGCGTTTTGCTCACGCCTGGACCAAGATTGCCGCGCGCCATAAGGCCCGGAAAGCTGCCTGAGAAAAAAGAGAGACAGTGAATGGCGGATTTAGAGACAATTGAACGCGTCAAAGAGATTGATGTCGACAAATACAAGTACGGCTTCAAGACGGAGATCGAGAGCGAGCTGGCGCCGAAGGGCCTGTCAGAAGACATTGTGCGCTTTATCTCAGCCAAGAAGGATGAGCCGGAGTGGTTGCTGGAGTGGCGGCTTGACGCTTTCCGGCGCTGGCAAACCATGGAAGAGCCGGAATGGGCGCGGGTGGAGTATCCCAAGATCGATTTCCAGGATCTGCACTACTATGCGGCGCCAAAAACCACCGAGGGCCCGAAGTCCCTAGATGAGGTCGATCCTCAGCTGCTGGAAACCTATGCCAAGCTGGGCATTCCGCTGAAAGAGCAGGAACTGCTCGCAGGCGTGCGCAAACGCGGCGAGCCAAGCCAGCTTGATGACGCCGACGCGCCCAGTTACGGCTCGGGCAAGGTGGCCATCGATGCGGTCTTTGACAGTGTGTCAGTGGTGACCACCTTCAAGGAAGAGCTGGCCAAGGCCGGCGTCATCTTCTGCTCCATTTCGGAGGCGGTGAAGGAGCATCCCGACCTGGTCAAGAAATACCTCGGCTCGGTTGTCCCCAAATCGGATAACTTCTATGCCACCCTCAACTCCGCGGTGTTCTCCGATGGCTCCTTTGTCTACATTCCCAAGGGCACCCGCTGCCCCATGGAGCTGTCCACATACTTCCGCATTAACGAGGAAAACACCGGTCAGTTTGAGCGCACTCTGATCATTGCCGACGAAGGCTCCTATGTGAGCTATCTTGAAGGCTGCACCGCGCCTATGCGCGATGAGAACCAGCTCCATGCGGCCGTTGTTGAGCTGGTTACGCTTGACGATGCCGAGATCAAGTATTCCACCGTGCAAAACTGGTACCCGGGCGATGCAGACGGCAAGGGCGGGATCTACAACTTTGTCACCAAACGGGGAGATTGCCGCGGCAAGAACTCCAAGATTTCCTGGACCCAGGTGGAAACGGGTTCGGCCATCACCTGGAAGTATCCGTCTTGCATTCTGCGGGGCGACAACTCCCAAGGCGAGTTCTACTCAATCGCCATTTCCAACGGCCGCCAGCAGGTGGACAGTGGCACGAAGATGATCCATTTGGGCAAAAACACCTCCAGCCGGATCATCTCCAAGGGCATCTCTGCAGGCCGGTCGTCCAACACCTACCGCGGTCTGGTCTCCGCCCACCGCAAGGCGACGAACGCACGGAACTTCACTCAGTGTGATTCTCTGCTCATCGGCGATGCCTGCGGGGCGCACACAGTGCCCTACATTGAGGCTAAGAACTCCAGCGCCACGTTTGAGCACGAGGCCACCACATCGAAGATCTCCGATGATCAGATGTTCTATGCCCAGCAACGCGGGCTCAATGAGGAAGAGGCCGTGGCCCTCATCGTGAACGGCTTCGTGCGCGATGTGCTGCAGCAGCTGCCGATGGAATTCATGGCCGAAACCCAAAAGCTGATCGGAATCAGCTTAGAGGGCTCAGTTGGATAGAACACCAAATGGGGTAATCAAAAAATGCCAGAAAGGGACGACCTTATGCTGGAACACCTGAAAGCGATACGTGCAGACATGTCAAAGATGGCAGATAGGATGGATACCATGAGCGCGGAAATGTCCGCCATCCGCCAGCATTTGTCCGGCGTTGTTACGCTTCAGGAACATGATCATTCAGATATCGCTTCTCTCAAGGCACGCCTTGATCGGATTGAGAAGCGATTGGAATTGGCCGATTGATTGAGGCGCAAGCGCCCAAGACGTAAGGAACGAAAAAGTGAGCATACTGGACATCAAGAATCTGCATGTGAAGATCGAGGACGAAGACACTGAAATCCTTCGTGGAATTGATTTGACAGTAAACCCTGGTGAAGTGCACGCAATCATGGGGCCGAACGGCTCTGGAAAGTCCACTTTGTCGTATGTTCTGTCGGGCAAGGACGACTACGAGATCACCGACGGGTCCATCACCTATAAGGGTGAAGACCTTCTGGAAATGGAGGTGGACGAGCGGGCCTCAGCCGGCGTGTTCCTGGCCTTCCAATATCCGATCGAGATCCCGGGCGTGCCCACCATGACGTTCCTGCGCACTGCGCTGAATGCCCAGCGCAAGGCCCGCGGTGAGGAAGAGCTGACGACGCCCGCGTTCATGAAGCTCGTGCGCGAGAAATCGCAGATGCTGAAGATCCGCCAAGAGATGCTGAAGCGCCCGGTGAATGTGGGCTTTTCGGGCGGCGAGAAGAAACGCGCGGAGATCCTGCAAATGGCGGTGCTTGAGCCGACCCTCTGCGTCCTGGACGAGACTGATTCGGGCCTCGATATCGATGCGCTCAAGATCGTCGCCGAAGGGGTCAACGCGCTGCGTTCTCCGGAGCGGGCCATGGTGGTTATCACCCACTATCAGCGTCTCTTGGACTATATCGTCCCGGACTACGTGCACGTCCTGTCCCAAGGGCGCATCGTGAAGTCCGGCGGCAAGGAGCTGGCCTTGGAGCTGGAAGAATTCGGCTATGAGAGCTTCACCGAGCAGGCAGCATAAGGGATCGGCAAAGAACCATGAGTGCACACGCGAACAGAACGCCGGCTGAAGAGAGCTTTGTCAGCGGTTTTGCGGCTGCTGAAGCTGCACTGCCCTCCGCAGACTGGCTAAAGCGCAAGCAGGCCTTCGCGGCCTTCAGCGAAATGGGTCTGCCCCATCGCCGGATCGAGGCATGGAAGTACACCGACCTGCGCAATTTGATGGACGGAGCCTATCCAGCGCAGATCGAAACAACGCTCGTGGACGTGGAGCAGGTCCAGAGCCTTGCTCAGCAGTCCATTTTCAGCGACATTAGCCGCTCTACCGCGGTGTTTGTCGATGGCCGGTTCCGCAGCGAACTGTCCTCGCTTCCTGAAAACGGCGCCATTGAGCTTCTGGCCATTTCTGATGCGGCGGAGAATGCGCCGGGTTGGCTCAGTGACACTCTGGGCACCGTCGTGCCGCAGCAAGATGATGCAGTTTCTGCGCTCAACACCGCGTATTTGAGCGATGGTGCCGCCATCCGCGTGACAGGTGAGAGCAAAGAGCCGCTGGAGCTGGTATTTGTCCACTCGGATAGCCAGCCGCGCACGATATCGCAACGGGTGCTCGTGGTGGTGGAGGCGGGTGCCTCGTGTGAGCTGTTTGAGACTCATGTCGCTCCGGCAGATGCGCGCTACGTGAGCACCGTCGTCACAGAAGTT
>JBCDDQ010000114.1:0-14353 GCA_039180225.1 Pseudomonadota bacterium | reverse complement strand
GCGGAAAAGAAGATCCGCCGGAACGTCGCCTCCGGAAGGTGGGCGCGGATCTTCTGGCCCACCACCATGCCCACAAGCGCCGGCACCAGACCGGCCAGCGAGAAGAGGCCCTTTTCCGCTGTCAGCAACTGATTGCTCTGCAGCGCGAACGCCAGAGCCAGGGTGGAGAGCGTGAAGAGAACGCCCATGGCCTGGATCAGCATATCGCGGGGAAGGCCGATGGCCTGGAGGAACATCACGCCGGGCACCACGAAGGAGCCGGTCATGCCGGTCAGCACACCGTTCACCGCCCCGGCGAGCGGACCGGCCCAGATCTCCTGGCGCGGGGCCACGGACAGGCGCAGGCCCGCCAGCGAGATCACCGCATAGGTCACCAGCAGCAGACCCAAAAGCGCTGACAGATAGGCCAGATCCACCTGGGTGAGGGCCCGTGCGCCCAGCCAGACAGTGAGCGTTGCCATCACGAGAAACGGCCAAGTCCGCCGCAGGAGTTCGGCCAAGTTTCCACCCACCACGGCCTGCCAAAGATTGGTCACGAAGGACGGGATCAACAGCAGCGCCATGGCGGTGGGGAGATCTGCGGCGACCGTGAGCAGGCCGAGGCTCACCGTGGGCAGCCCGAGCCCGATCACGCCCTTGACCGTGCCGGCCAACAGAAAGGTGGCGATGATCGCCGCGAAAAGTGCCCCGTCCTCCATGCGTTCGTCTTAGAGCACAGGGCGGGGCCGGCGCAATCTCCTCACGCGGCCTGAAGCTTGGCGAAGGTGCCCGTGATCATCATCACCGCCTGGGCGGCCTCCTTGCCTTTGGTGACGAAATGCTCCTCAAAAAAGGCAATGTGTTCAGCGGTTTCCTGGAACTGATGAGGGGAGAGCACCGCCGAGACGACCGGCACGCCGGTTTTAAGCTGAACCTGCATGAGGGCATCGATGACGGTCGACGCCACGAAGTCGTGGCGGTAAATCCCGCCATCCACGACGAACCCTGAGGCGACGATGGCCTGGTAAGAGCCGGTCTCGGCCAACCGTTTGGCCAGAAGCGGAATGTCGAACGCTCCGGGCACCTGGAAGATCTCCACGGCGCCCGCTGGCCAACCGTTTTGTGTGAGCTCCTCCATCAGGCCAACGCGGGCCTTGTCAACGATCTGAAAGTGCCAGGACGCCTGAATGAGGGCGATTTTGGCTTTTGTGTTTTGGGGGATCTGATCCATGTCATGTCTCCGTTTGACTTGAATCAGGGCGTTCAACCGGAGGCGGACCAGCCGCAGAGCGGCCGGCAGCATCAGATTGTTCTCTTCCATCCGGACTTTAACCGTCGGCTCCGGAGTTGCACCGGATCTGCTGACCCAGCCGGAGACCTCCAGCTGGCGCTCGCGGGCTTGCATGAGGGCTTTTCCCGATGCTCACCGCCGGTGGGGAATTTCACCCCGCCCTGAGAACAGTCGCCGCTGGACCATCCAGAGGCAGGCGCCACGCTAGCCGATGAGGCATGGCCTCCACAAGCCCCATTGTCTCCGTTATATTGCCATCATCATGCCGTTCCTTAGAGCCATGAGCTCCGCCATATACCGACTGCTTGCCCTCAGCCTGGCGGCCACCGCGGTCACGGCTGCGTGGGTGGTGCTGGTGCCTACGCTGGCGGGTTTGGGCGCGAACCCGGTCAAGCCGGCCGAGGTCAGACGCAGTCTGAGCGTTCAGCTGAAAGAGAGCGGCCTGACGCGCGGTTCGCCGGTGTTCATCCGCATCTTCAAGGAAGATTCCGTGCTGGAAGTGTGGATGAAGCGCGAGGGCACCTGGGTGCATTTCCGCGATTTCGATATCTGCTATTGGTCCGGCGCGCTCGGCCCCAAGCTGAAGGAGGGTGACCGGCAATCGCCGGAGGGCTTTTACGAGGTCTCCCTCAGCAGCCTGAACCCGAAGAGCAGGTATCACCTCTCGTTCAATCTCGGCTTTCCCAACCGGTTCGACCGGGCGCATGGGCGCACCGGCTCTTATCTCATGGTGCATGGCGACTGTGTCTCCATCGGCTGCTACGCCATGACCAACCAGGGGATCTCCATGATCTATCCCCTGGTGGAAGCCGCGCTCAATCATGGGCAAACCATGGTTCCTGTTCACATCTTCCCGTTCCGCATGAGCGATGAAAACCTTGCGCGCCATCAAGGGTCCAAATGGCTCCCGTTCTGGACCGACCTGAAGCCGGCCTACACCGCCTTCAACAGAACGCGCCAGGTGCCGGTGATTGAGGTTGAGAACAAGCGCTATGTGGTGCGTGAGCGGCTCGGGCGCGTGGAGGCCAACTAGGTTTTCCAGCTCTTTAACCGACCTGCTGACAGATAGAGGACGGCGATGATCGCGGCCTGCGCCAGCATGACCGCGGGCCAAATGCTTGCGAATGTGGGATCGAAGTATTTTTGCGGCCCATAAGACACCAATGCCGTGGCCGCGAATGCCAAGGCAAGCCAGAGCCCGGACTTGGCATGTATCTGCCAGAGCGCGGCTGCGCCCAGCGCCAGGGAGGCGCCCAGGAACGGCGCAAGCGCAAAGAGCGCCACCTCCAGGGGCGGATGGGGCGGGGTGCGCGTGAACAGCGCCAGCAGCATGACGCCGGTGAGCACGATCAAAACCATCACGGCGGCGCCCAAGCCATCTTGCGTGGGGCGGGACATGGGGGAGCTCCCTCGGGCTAAATCGGTTGCCGTACTTCAAAGTACGGATTTACAAAATCCGTACCCAATGGTACGGTAAATGTCAAGCGCTCAACCAACCCGTGGTGTTCCCATCATGAGAGAAGAAAACCGCGCCAAGCGGCGCGACCACATTCTGGATGTTGCCGTTGAAGTGCTCGCCGAGCGGGGCTACCGGGATGCGAACATGCTGGAAGTGGCGCGCCGGGCGAAGGCGTCCAAGGAGACCCTTTATTCCTGGTTTGGCGACAAACGGGGGCTGTTTGAGGCGGTGATCCGGCGCAATGCCGCATCGGTCCAGACCGTGATGGCCGATCAGCTGGCGGCCGATGCGCCGCTTGAAGAGGCGTTGACGGCCTTTGGCCGGGCTCTGCTCACCTTGCTGATGGGCGATGGGGCGGTGGCGCTCAACCGGGCCGCCATTGCGGAAGCGGCCTCCGACCGGACGCTTGCCGACACCCTGCTAGCACAGGGACGCCAGGCCACTTTGCCCGCGTTCATCCGCTATCTGGACGGCCAAGCAGAGCGCGGTCATCTGAACCTCAGCGCTCCTGAGGACGCAGCGGAAGACTTTCTGGGGCTCCTGATCGGAGATCTGCAGATCAGACGGCTCCTGGGGGCGGCCGGCCAGCCGGGCCAAGCGCAGATTGAGACGCGGGCGCAGGTGGCTACTGAGAAGTTCTTGAAGCTCTATCACCCCGCTTCGGCCCTCTGAGCGTAGCGCTGCATGAACTCTGCAAACAACGGGACGGTAAAATCCAGATAGCCGTGATCTGTGCTGTAAATCATGCCCTTGGAAATGATCTTGGCGCGTGTCGGTGCCAAGGATTGTTGCGTGCGCCCCATGGCGCTTGCGATATCGGCCATGGCGTAAGGGCCCGCCCCAAGCTCGGACATAACGCTGACGAATTTGACCTCCGCCTTGGTCAGCCGATCGATGCGCACCCTGAAAAAGCCCTCGTCAAGGGAGGCCAGAGTTTCCGCATAGGAGAGGGTCACATCATCCAGTGAAATCCCCGGGCCTTCCGCGATATCCCACGCGCTGGAGGCCCATTCCTGAAGGAAAAACGGGTAACCGTGCGTGCGTTCAACCACGGTGGCCAGCGCGTCGGCTGCAATCGAAGCGCCTTCATCAACGATGGGTTTCTCGACGGCCTGGGCCGCGGCTGCGGGGTCAAGCGCCCCGACCTCAGGATAAAGAAACAACCGTTCAGCATAGGATTTCGCCTCTCCGGCCAAGCGGGCAACCTGGGGAAGGCCTGCCCCCACCATGAGGATGGGCAACCCCTCCTGGGACATACGGTGCATGGCAACGATCAGCGCGGAGAGATCGGCTTCGGAGAGATACTGCACCTCATCGATCAGGAGGATCCATCCCTTGCCGGCCGCTTGCGCCGCCCGCCCGACCATCTCGAAAAGGGCCGGCAGGTCATATTGCAGATCCCCACTGTCGGCGAGGCCAGGTTCGGGGTCCACGGAGACTTCAACACCGGCAATCTCGATATTGAAGATCGAGGCGAAATTGCGCAGTCCCTTCAGGCCGCGCGCGGCGATCTGTTTGGCCGTCGCTACGGTGGACAATGAGCGCATGGTCTTGCGCAGTTCCGGGTAGATCAGGCGGGGCAGGGCCTCGCCCTCAGGCGCTTCGAGTTTGGACACAAGCAAGCCTTCGCTCTCGGCAATCTTGCCGATCTCATTGAGCAGCACGGTCTTGCCCGTTCCCCGCAGCCCCACGAGCATGATCGAGCGGGCGCTGCGCCCTTTAAGGGCGCGCCCGCACGAGATCCTGGCCTCCTTGAGGATCGGGTCCCGTCCGGCCAGTTCAGGCGGCCGGCTGCCGGCGCCTGGCGCAAAGGGGTTTAAGTATGGATCCATCCCGTCAGTCCCCGGACTCTGGTGGTATAGTGAAATCTACCAATGTATATCAAAAAATGGTATACATAGCTAGACAGTGGTAGCTTTGTCCGCGCTCTGCCGCCTTTTTGCGTCCAGCCATTGTGAACGAAACTTTGTAGCCGATTTTGATCCACATGACAGATCCGCTCGTAAAGGCCCGAACAATCAACAAAAACGGACGGATGGATAATGGCTGACAATACAATTTTGGGCATCGTGGTCGACGCCAGCAACAATGCGGGAGAGTTCAACATTCTCCGCGGAGCGCTGGAGCTGTTTCCCGATCTGGTCGGGGCCGCGGGTGATCCAAACTCTACGCTCACGGTTTTTGCCCCCACCGACCAGGCTTTTCTCAATCTGGCGAATGTTCTCAACCCGGGCGTAGGGAACGACGAGACCGCCGCGATCCACACCCTGGCGGACGTCTCCGCGCTGCTCTCACCCTCCGACGATCCGGCCGCTTTTTTGAAGACCGTGCTTGGCTATCACATCGCTGGAGAAGCGTTGACGGGCGACCAGGTGGCGGCCTCCAGCTCCATCAGCACGCTGGCCGACACCAACATCCGCCCCAACGGGCTCACCCTGCGTGACAAGGATCCAGACTTCACGAACCCGGTGGTCACCAACCCGGCGGGCTCGGAAAACGGCATTCTGGCCGACAACGGGGTGGTGCATGTGATCGACAATGTGCTCCTGCCCTTTGACATCACCTTCGCCAAAGGCGGCTTTCTGTTCACCGGCCGCGGACCTGATGTGGTGGTCGGCTCCGACCATTTCGACTTTGTCCTTTTGGGCCGGGGCGACGACATCGCCAACGGCCTGGGCGGCAACGACATCATCCTCGCAGGGCGCGGCGACGACCTCGCCATTGGCGGCGACGGCCACGACAAGCTGATCGGCGGGCGTGGAAACGATAGGCTGGAAGGCGGCGCGGACAATGATCATCTGAGCGGCGGCCGCGGCAAGGACATTCTGGAAGGAGAGGAGGGCAACGACTTCCTGAAAGGTGGCTGGGGCGCAGACCGGTTTATCTTCAACCCCTTCCGCGAGGGCGAAGGCCATGACGTTGTGGCCGACTTCAATCCCAACCGCGACAAGCTGGTGCTCGATCTGCGCGACGGCCCGGTGGACGTGTTGAAGGCCATTATTGCAGAAGGTGAGCCCGGATTGCAGTTCACCGATCTTCTGGAGTTCGATCTCGATCCGGAGACCGACGGCGTTCAGGCGCCGGTCTCGCTGGGGGCTTCGCACGACGGGGATCTGCTGATCACCCATCTCGCCGGCACCATCGAGCTGAACGGCATCCCGTCCGACGTGAGCTTGGAGGCGCTGCTTCCGGCAATCGAGTTCCTGACGCCGCCGCTGCCGCCGCACGAGATCGAGATCGCGTAAGACTTGGTACGCCGTGCTTGACGCTTAGAGGTTGGATGCGCGCCGTTGCCGGCCGCCTCCGACCTCACACCCTTGCAAACGCGGGCTGAGACGGCCGCGCCGAACTGGGGTATTGTTGGGCATGCCTAAAACCCCCACCCCCGCAGCACCGCTTGATCTGGACGGCCATGCCGATGAGACCATCCGCATGGGCCTTGAGGGGCTTGAGGTGGAAGAGCAACTGTCTGCCTTTGCCGAGCGGATCGTTGCAGCCGGTTTTCCGATCAAGCGGGTCAGCATGGGCATGGCGACCTTGCACCCGCAATTCGGCGCTCTGACCTATCTGTGGCGCGCCGGAGCCGGGCGCGCGGAGAATGCGCCGCAGGAGCGCGCCATTCTTGCAAGCGAAGCGTTCCAGCGCAGCCCCATCAAGCATCTCCTTCGCACCGGTGAAACCCGGCTTCGCCAAAGGCTTGACGGCCGTGACCCACTGCCGTTCCCCGTGCTGGAGGAGATCAGAGCCGAAGGCATGACCGATTATGCCGCGTGCCTGATCCGCTTTGGTTCCGACAGACTGGGCGATGGGCAGTTGGAGGGGGTGTTCTTCTCCTGCGCCACGGACGTGCCGGAAGGCCTCGACCCTGAGCAGATTGAGCAGGTGGTGGAGCTTCTGCCCACTCTTGCGCTGAGCGTTAAGGCGCGCCTCACCTATGACGTGGCCAAAACCGTGGCGCAGACCTACCTGGGCGAGGATGCGGGCCAGCGCGTGCTCACCGGCGAGATTGTGCGCGGCTCCACCCGGTCCATCGATGCGGTGATCTGGTTCTGTGACTTGCGTGGGTTCACCGCCCTTTCCAGCCGGCTGGACCAGGCGGCGCTGATCGCATTGCTGGATGCCTCCCTTGAGACCATGGCGCGGCCGGTGAAGCGGCACCACGGTCAGATCCTGAAGTTCATGGGGGATGGCTTTCTCGCCACTTTCCAGCTCACCGATGCGGACCGTTCAGACGTCTGCAGGCGCGCGCTCAGCGCCGCCTCGGAGCTGCGCGCGGAGTATGACAGCTTCAACCAGGCCAGAGAGGCGGCCGGAGAGCCGGTGCTGGGCTTTGGCCTTTCCTTGCATGTGGGCGAAGTGCTGTACGGCAATATCGGCGCTGATGAGCGGCTGGACTTTACGGTGGTCGGCCCGGCGGTGAACGTGGCGGCCCGCGTTCAGGACCTGTGCCGTCCGCTGGGCAAGGACGTGCTGGTGTCGAGCGCCTTCTACGACGCGGTGGGGCGTTCCGATGTGGTGCTGGAGCCTGTGGGACGCCACGCTCTGCGCGGGGTGGATGAGGCGCAGGAGCTGTTTACGGTGCCGGAGCGTTAGCGGGCGCCACCGCCCCCGTCATCCCCGCGAACGCGCGGAGCCAGGGCAGCGCACTTCAGAGGGTATCGGCACTGGGTCTCGGATATTTTGCTTTCGCAAAATTCCGGGATGACGAAACTGCTTTTAACGCCCTGCACACCTCCGTGCGCGAGCGTGTGGCGGCTAGCGCGCCAAGACCGATTACTCCGCCGCGTCCACCTTATCGTCGCCCCAGCGGTCTTCCACATAGGTCTCCACGATTTCCTTGAACTGATCGGCCAGGTTTTCCCCGCGCAGGGTCATCACCTTCTTGCCGTCAATGAACACCGGAGCGGCCGGAACCTCGCCGGTTCCCGGCAGGGAGATGCCGATGTCGGCATGCTTGCTCTCGCCCGGCCCGTTGACGATGCAGCCCATGACCGCGAGCTGCAGATCTTCAAAGCCCGGATACTGATCCCGCCAGGCGGGCAGACGGTCGCGCAGGTACCCCTGAACATCCTGGGCCAGTTCCTGGAACACCGTCGACGTGGTGCGCCCACAGCCCGGGCAGGCAATCACCATGGGCATGAACGAGCGCAGGCCCAGGGACTGCAAAATCTCCTGGCCCACGATCACTTCCTTGGCCCGGTCGCCGCCCGGCTCAGGCGTGAGCGAAATACGGATCGTGTCGCCGATCCCCTGTTGCAGCAGCACCGCCAGACCCGCCGTTGAGGCCACGATGCCCTTGGAGCCCATGCCGGCCTCGGTGAGACCCAGATGCAGCGCATAGTCCGATTGCGCGCCGATCATCTGGTAACAGGTGATGAGATCCTGAACCTCCGACACCTTGACCGAGATGATGATCTTGTCGCGCCCCAGGCCCAGTTCTTCGGCGCGGGCCGCCGACTGGAGGCCGGAACTGACCATGGTCTCATGCATCACCTCGCGCACATCCTTGGGCTCGGCCAGCTTGCCGTTGGCGTCCATGTTGGCGGCCAGCATGTCCTGGTCGAGCGAGCCCCAGTTGACGCCGATGCGCACCGGCTTGTCATACTCAATGGCCTTCTCGATCATCATGGAGAAGTTGCGGTCGCGTTTGCCCTTGAAGCCCACATTGCCGGGGTTGATGCGGTATTTGTCCAGCGCTTCGGCGCAGTCTGGAAAGTCGCGCAGCAAGGTGTGGCCGATATAGTGGAAATCGCCGATGATCGGTGTGGTGTAGCCCATGGCCCGCACCTTGTCGCGGATGTGGGCCACTTGCGCGGCCGCCTCTTTGCGGTCCACGGTGATGCGCACCATTTCGGAGCCGGCGCGGGCCAGATCGGCAATCTGCTTGGCGGTGGCGTCGGCATCGGCCGTGTCGGTGTTGGTCATGGACTGGACGACCACCGGGGCACCGCCGCCCACCTGCACGTTGCCAATCTTTACGCCGACGCTCTTGCGCCGCTGGATTTCCGGATACCCGGCCATCTGCTGAAACCTCTAAAGTACCTTTAGCTCAGCTCTCTTTTGCACCAGCACCGCGACAGGTTCAAGACGCTGTTTGAGCCGAACCTGCGTCCTCTTGGGCTATGGGGCCGAAACGGCCGAGATATTCTGACGCGCTGACGCCCAGATGGCGCTGAAAGCTGCGCCGCATGCGCTGCAAATCGCCGAAGCCGCTCTGGGCCGCCACCTGCTTTTTTGGCACGCCTTCGCTGAGCAAGGCACGGGCGGCCTCCAGGCGGGTGAGCTCCACAAACTGCACCGGCGAGATGCCCAAGGCTGAGGAGAAACGGCGGCTCAAGGTGCGGTGGCTCATGTTGGCTTCCGCTGCCAGGGCGTCCAGGGTCCAGTTTTTCTGAGGGTTCTCAGCCACCCGTTCGGCCAGGCGCACCAGAGGGGCCTCCAGCGAGAACTGGGCTTGGAGAACGTTGGAATATTGGCCCTGGCCGCCGCCCCGGCGCATATAGACCACCAGTTCCCGGGCCACGGCCAGAGCCTCCTGATTGCCGCAGTCTTGCTGAATAAGAAAAAGCGCCAGATCAATGCCGGTGGAGACCCCGGCGGAAGAATAGATCTCACCGCTGCGCGTAAAGATCCGGTCCAGGTCCCACTGCACGGCCGGGAACAGCTCGCGCACCATGGCCGCGCGGGACCAGTGGGTGGTGGCCAAGCGGCCATCCAGCACACCGGCCGCCGCCAGGAGCAGCGCACCGGAGCACACCGAGATGAGCCGGCCTGCGCCGCGCGCCCGTGCCTTTGCCTTTGCCCTGATGGGCGCCAACACAGCGTCGTTGTGCAGCAACAGATCAACGCCGCGGCCGCCCGGCACCAGCAGGTCTGCCTCAGGCGCGTGGTCATCCAGGGCACCGTCGACCGCAAGACGCAGGCCGCAGGAGGCACGCACGGCGGCGCCGCCCGGAGACAGATAGCGCAGCCGGTAGGCCCGCTCGGCCTTGATGCGGGCGTCATCAAAAGCCTGTACGGGCCCGGCCACATCGACAATATTGACCTCGTCGAACACCAGAACGTCGATTGCGCGGGGAATTTGCATTTTGGCCAGATTTGATGCGTGATTTACATTTTCGCCAAACTGTTTAGCGGCTAGTGTGGCCGCTCGTCAATCGCTTTGGGAGAAGATCCATGGGCGCCGATAACCGCCAGGCCCTGCGCAATTTTGGCCTGATCATTCTGGGCAACTCCGTTTTGGGGGCACCCATGCCCATGCTGATCATCCTGGGCGGGCTGGCCGGGCTTCTGCTGGCGCCGGCCAGTGAGCTGGCGACCATTCCCATTTCCGTGCAAATTCTGGCGGGGCTGCTTGCGGCGGCGCCGGTCTCGCTGTTCATGGGCAAATATGGCCGCCGCGCCGGGTTCCTGCTGGGCGCGGCCTTCGCCGTTGCCGGTGGGACGATCGGCGCGGCTGCGCTCTATCTCACCAGTTTTGTGGCTCTGTGCCTGGGGCACGCTCTTCTGGGCGCGGCTCTGGCAAGCTTTCAGTATTTCCGCTTTGCCGCCGCTGAAGCAGCCGAAGAAAGCTGGCGGCCCACCGCCATCTCCATCACCCTGGCATCTGGCCTGTTTGCCGCGCTGATCGGGCCGGAGATCTTTGTTCAAACGAAGGACACGATCTCCGCCGTGCCCTACGCCGGAGCTTATGCGGCGATTGCCGTGATCGGTCTTGTGGGCTGTCTGCCCGTGCTCGGGATCAATCTGAGGGCGGCTGAGGCGGCCGCCGCCGAGCCGGCCGAACCCGCGGCGCACTGGACGGTGATCATCCGGCGCCGGCCGGTGTGGGTGGCGATCTTGTGTGCGGCCATTTCGTTCGGTGTGATGACCTTGCTGATGACCCCCACAGCCTTGGCGATGGTGGGGTGTGGGTTCTCCGAAACCCAGGCCAGTGACGTGATCCGCTGGCATGTGATCGCCATGTTCGCGCCCGGCTTCTTCACCGGTGCGTTGATCTCCCGCTTTGGCACCGGGGTGATTGTGGCTGTTGGGCTTGGGCTCCTCGGCGTCTCCGCAGTTGTGGCCATTGCGGACATCACGTTGATCCACTTCTATGTGGCGCTGATCCTCTTAGGCGTTGGCTGGAACTTCGGTTTCATCGGCGGCACCACCATGTTGGCAGCCGCCCTGGCGCCGGCGGAGCGGCCTGTGGTGCAGGGCATCAACGACACGCTGATCGCACTGGCGTCCACCATCGCCTCGTTCAGCGCCGGAGCGTTGATTGCTTCGGTGAGCTGGGCGGCCGTCGCGGTGGCGGCGTTCCCCATGCTGGCGCTGGCTCTGGCGGGGCTGGGCGTGCTCTATCTGCGCAAGCTGCAGGCGGTGTGAACACTCCCGCGTCCCTGCGAAAGCGGGGACCTTCTGAGCCAAGGGCAAGGTGTGAGCTATGGGCCCTCGCGTTCGCAAGGGCGCGGAGGATTGCCACTTTATGGTTGTTTGATGCCACGAAATGTGTGTGTATCCGAACGAACCCAATTTCGCGTAAGCGTCTGTTTTAAATTCGGAATTTCATGCTATTTGGCCTTGGTGGTTGACTTACCCATCTTTCTCCGCGAGCCAGGCCTTTATGATCGCTTCGTGGCGCATGCCGTCATAGCTGGGATAGTGGCCGCCATGGACCACGCGGACAGGCAAATCCAGCAGCCGTTTCATGCTGGCGTAATACTGAGCGGCCTCCTCCTCGGTCGTGCCTTCGATCAGCGGGCCGTCATAGACGATGTCTCCAGAGAACAAGATGCCGGTGGCCGGCTCCCACAAGGCAATGCCGCCGGGCGAGTGGCCGGGCGTGTGGATTACCTTAAAGTGCCGGTCGCCCAGGTCGATCACCGCGCCATCCTCCACCAGCCGTGTGGCCGGCGCGGCCTTCACCGCATACTCCGTGGAGACGTAAGGGGCGGGCGGCAGGGCGGTGAAGATATCGTCGGTGACGTACTGATCGGAGAAGGTGTTGGCCGGTGTGGGGGCGGCGAGGAGGTCCGCCTCTGCGGGGTGGATGAGGCGCTCGGTGAACTCGTGATGGCAGCCGATATGGTCAAAGTGGGTGTGGCTCGCCAGCGACAGGCAGGGCTTTTCGGTGACCAACGGCACATGCCGGCGCAGGCTCACCACCCCCATGCCGCTGTCCACCAAAAGATCGCGCTCCCGGCCCCGCACATGCCAGATGTTGCAGCGGTAGAAGGTCTTGATGTGGGGCTCGTCAATATGGGTGACGTCGTCACCCACCCGGCGGACGCGGTACCAGTCTTCTGGGCGTATTCTGTTCATATCTCCCTATCGCGCCATCTGGAAGTGGATGTGATCGTCGTGGCGCGCGGCCCGGCAGCCCTGAAACCGGATGATGTCACTGTCGAGGCCCAGAGACTGCTTCAAGTGCGGCTCCAGCAGGATCTTGCCAACGCCTTGCCGCTTGCCCTCGGTGGAGAGCCAGCGCAGCGCTGCTGCTGTGCGCTCCCGGTCCAGGCGGGCGGGTCTCAGGCGGGTCTGGAACCAGGCCATGTCCCAACGCAGTGTCAACAGGTCATTGCGACCCTTGCACGGCTCATCGCTGCCGGACTTCGGCGCCTCAAAGCCCCAATAGCCAATGGGTGAAGGGATCAGGCCGCGCTGGTATTGTCCACTGGCGTCGCCATAGTAGAACGCCAGATCGAGCTTTCGGCCATCATTGTGGGAGAGGTGCGGCAACAGCGGAAAGCCGTCTATAAACGGAAAGTTGGCGTCCAGAGCAACGGTTGCCGCGCCATGCTTTTCGGCCATGTGGGCAGACAGGGCTTTTGTCACGGCAAGGAGCTCCGGTCGCACATAGTGGCGGTTCAAGAGGCAATAGAGCCGGTTGGCGATTTGAAGATCGGCGTCTGCGGATGTGGTGCAGGGCAGCGGCACGCGCCCATGCAGGGGCGCAGTGCGTTCGGCCGCCAGGTGCAGGAGGGCGTAGGCAGCCAGGAAGAGGCCAAGTCCGCTCGCGGCGGCTACGCCCCGGTTGGCCACGTGTGCAACGGACAAGACGGCGACCGCATAGGCAATCCCGCCCAGTTGGGTCAGCAGCGTGAGGCCAACAAAGACGAACGCGTGCAGAGCGAAACGGGTTATTTGACCGGCGTCGGGGGCCCTCATGTGACGAGCGCGCTCAACGCGGCCACCACCTCGGCCCGCTGGCCGGTGAGGCCCTTATACGCGGTCTGGTCGGCATCCATCGCTTCAACCAGGGTTTTCAAGCCCGCAGCAAGGCGTGCGCCATCGGCGTGGCCCTGCAAGGCGGCGATGGGGTCAACGCAGATCTTGATGGTGAAGAGGATGTCGCCTGATAGGGGTATGCGGCGCAGGGTCTGGCGTTCGACGCGCAGCCAGATGTTCGGCGCGCCGGCCTCATCGAAGAGCCCGGATTTGGTGTGGCTGCGTTCCGGATAAAAGAGGTCCGGGCTGTCATACAAAGACCAATTGAAGCGCTGGACCGGCTGGTCGGGCTTGAGGTTTGAGAACACCCGCTCGATCCGCTCAGCCGTGCGCCCGCCGCGGCCGAACCCGGGCACGGGCCCGTGGATGTCGGCCATGGGCCGGCCGAACTTCTCTGCCAGCGACCAGGAGGACGGGAAGCAGAGCGCGGCGGCCACCAGCCTGTGCTCTCCATTTTCCTTGCGCATCAGCACCAGATCGTCCTGGACCAGGCGCGCGGCAAGCTCGAGCGGACGATCGGTATAGGCGGACCGGTCGTACGTTCGCCCGGTCGGCTTGACGGTTATGCTGTCGCCCTTGGCGCCATAGAGCTGCGGATAGTGCTGGGGCAGGTAGGCCATAAGCATGGACAGAACCTCGGCTTGCGCTTGAATGGAACCGGGCTCTGCCTGGAACACCTGGTCGCGCTCGGCCGCGAACAGGTGATCCTTCTCGTTCAGGTGTTCGGCCAGCTGGTCATCCACCTCGATCCAGTCGTCCGGGTCGAGCGACTTCAACGCCAGGGTGAACGGCTTGACGCTGCCGTCATAGGGCGTGTGGAGGAGCGCCGGCATTCGGCCTCAGCCCGCATCGGGCACGAAGCCGGCGGCCTCGATGCCAAGGCAGGCAAGTGCTTCATCCTGCTCGCCGGCCTCTCCGGCGACGCCGACGGCGCCGAGCACTTTGCCGTCTGCATTCTTCACGTAGACCCCACCCTTTGAACCGATGAGCGGCAGACCCATGCGCTGCTCGGCGACGCGGGCCACGCCGTGGAACCAGATGGGCGTGTCTTCTGCCCATTGGCGCACCAGATCCGTGCTCTTGCCATAGGCGGTGCAGGTGAAGGCTTTGGCTTGGGCAATGTGCGCCAGCAAGGGGGCGGCGTCCTCCTCGCGGCCCAAGGCGAGCGGATGGCCGCCGGCGTCGCAGACGGCAACGGCAATGCGCCGGTCCGGGCCTGTGCGCGCACCGGCGAGCGCGGCGTCAATGATGGTCTGTGCAGCTTTCAAGGTGAGTTCAGCCATGTTGAGCCTCCTTTTGTGCGCCAAGCTATATGCATTTGCTCAGGAGGACTAGCGATCCTTACGGCGTCCCTGCGAAAGCGAGGATCTTCTTGGCCACGGGACAGGTGTGAGCTATGGGCCCTCGCGTTC
>JBCDDQ010000113.1:0-14468 GCA_039180225.1 Pseudomonadota bacterium | reverse complement strand
CCGCCAACGCCGCCCACCGCGTAAACCTCCGCGTCCGGCGGCAGTACCGCCCGCAAGGCCTGAAGGCCTGCCTGTCCGGCCAGAAAGGCCGGAAACAGCTTAAGTCCATCTGCCCCGGCTGCCAGCGCTGCGAAGCATTCCGTTGCCGTGAACACACCGGGATAACTGGTAAGACCTGCGCTCTTCGCGGCCTTGATCACGGCAGGCTTACAGTTCGGCGAAACGCAAATCTTGCCGCCGGCATCCGCCACCAGCCCAACCTCATCCTCGTTCAGCACTGTGCCGGCACCAATGAGCGCATCTTGGCCAAATCTGCCGGCGATCCGCTCAATGCTCTCAAACGGTCGCGGCGAGTTGAGAGGCACCTCGACAATCACAATACCTTCACTGATCAGCGCCTCGGCCACGTCAACCGCATGCTCCGGCTCAAGTCCGCGCAGAATTGCAATCAGTTTCCGCGTCATACCTTAGCCTCCATCAGCAGATCTTTGGCCGCGCATAGTCCTTGAAGGGTGAGCGTGTCGGCCGAATGGATTTCATGTGCGCAGCCGGCAAGATGGAACGCTTTGCCATAGAGATCCGTCAGCGCCGGGCTGCCAATCAGCACACACCGTTCACCTTGCCATTGGGCGCGCGCTGCTGAGATCTCCGCCCCAATCAAGTAGGCTGACAGTTTTGCCCGCAGCACAGCCGCCCCGCGGCCCTGCAGAAGATCTTCGGCCCTGAGCCGGAACAGGCCCAACATCGCAAGGCCCGGATCGGCGAGAACCGCGCCCACCGTTTCCTGGAACACCGCGCTGCTGAGTTCATCACCGGCCAACGAGTGGCGCAGCACCGAGTGGTTCTCTAACAGGGCAAACAGTTCGCCCGACATGAACGAGTTAAAGCTAAGCACCCTGCCCTCGGCTACACGGACCCACTTGGTGTGGGTGCCCGGCATGATCAGCATGCCTTCAAAGGCCTGATCCTGGCTCAGAAAGCCGGCAATCTGGGTTTCTTCACCGCGCATCACGTCCGGCGGATCGCTCTGTTTCAAACCCGGGATGATGGACACAGCCAGGTTCGCGTTTGCCGCCTCGGCCTTTCGAAACCGCGCCGGCACCAATGGCGGCGTGGGCACAGGGAGATAGTCCGCCTCCACCCAGCCCTGTCGCGCCCCCACCATGCCGCAGGCCAGGACATCTATGCTCCGGCCCGGCGGCAGCCAAGATGCGGCAAGCTCCAGGAGTGCGGGCTCGAACTCTTCCGGTTGCAATGCGCCCATGCCTTTGTTGGAACCGGTTGCCGCCAGTACGGTTTTGTCGGCGCCCATGGCCCATGCTCTCACATGGGTCGTGCCCCAATCTACGGCTATCCAGTCGGCAACGGTCACGGCGCTGAGGCATCCGCAGCCGCTGGCGTCACGGTGTTTGCGGCGCGCAAGATGAACCCCTCATACCCCGCCGATGCCACATCGTCGCAATGGGCACGGTATTTGTGCGCGCCGCCCGTATACGGCATGAAGACCCTCGGCTTTCCTGGCACATTGGCGCCCATGTACCAGGAATTAGCCTCCCGGAAGAACGTTCCATTGGCCACCTCTTGCACGTGAGCGCCCCAATCAGCTTCAGCCTGCTCTGAGGCCTCGATCTGCTGGAAGCCGTGCAGGCGCATGTGACAGAGGCAATCGGAAATCCAGTCCACATGTTGCTCGATGGCCATGAGCACATGGCTCAGCACCGATGGGCTGCCAGGCCCGGTAATGGTGAACAGGTTGGGAAAGCCGGACATGGCAAGACCCAACAAGCTCTGCGGCCCCTCGCGCCACTTCTCGGCCAGGCTGAGGCCATTTTTGCCTCGCACGTCGATGCACAACAAAGTGCCGGTCATGGCGTCAAAGCCTGTGGCGAAAACAAGCATATCCAACTCGTAGTGTTTGCCAGCGTGCAGGAGACCGCCTGGCACTATCGCTTCAATCGGTTGAGTTCCCACATCCACCAAGCCCACATTGTCCCGGTTGAATGTCTCGTAGTACCCGCTGTCCACGCACAGCCGCTTGGAGCCCACCGGATGCGATCGCGGACACAAGAGTTCTGCGGTTTGCGGATTATTCACGGTCTGGCGGATCTTGCCGCGCAGAAACTCAGCGGTCACCTCATTGGCCATGCGGTCGGTCATCAGATCTGAAAACACGTTCCACATGAGCAATCCCCCCTGACGCCATCCCGCCTCCAAGGTTTCCAGGCGCTCTTGGGAGGTGAGCTTTGTCGCTCGCGGATGGCCGCCCTCATTATGGAATCCGGTGTGGGTGGAGCGTTCCTTGCCCCGCCAGAAGGCGTAGTTTGCCTTCCACGCGGCGTCCTCCTCGTCGGTTAGATCGCGGTTCCAGGCGGGCACGGAGAAATTTGCCGTGCGTTGAAACACGGTGAGGTGGCGGGCTTCGCGCGCGATCACAGGCGCGGCCTGAACGCCGGTGGCACCCGTGCCGATGAGGCCCACCCGTTTGCCGCAGAACGCAACGCCCTCGTGAGGCCAAGCAGCGGTGTGATAACATTCACCGGTAAACTCATGAATTCCTGGGATTTCCGGATACTTCGGAGTGGAGAGCGAGCCGGTGGCCATAATGCAGTAGCGCGCAGTGAGCGTCTCGCCATGGTCGGTGACGATGCGCCAGAGCCCGGCAGCCTCATCGAAGGCAGCGGTCAGGACGCGGGTCTCAAACGCGATGTCTTTGCGCAGGTCAAACCGGTCCGCCACATGGTTGATATAGGAGAGGATCTCGGGCTGTTCGGCATAGCGCTTCGTCCAGCGCCAGTCTTGCTGCAAATCCTCGTTGAATGAGTAGGAGTAGGACAGGCTTTCCACGTCGCACCGCGCGCCGGGATAGCGGTTCCAATACCAGGTGCCGCCCACATCGCTGCCCGCTTCGAGCACTCTCACGGAAAACCCGGCTTTGCGGAGCCGGTAACACGCATAGAGACCGGCAAAGCCGGCTCCAACAATGACCACGTCAAAGACCAGGGCCTCTCCATCTCGCTCTTGGGGCATGACAGCTAGAGTGCCTTGTTCGCGCCGGCTTAGCAACGGCGAAAGCAACGCAAGCCCGTGGGGGTCAAGGGCGCCAGGCGGAGAGCACCCAGCCCCCGCTGCGGTGCCCTCCAATCCCCCGTGCCCGGCGCGCTGGCCGTTCCCCGGCGGGTGATTAAACTCGCGGTTGGTGTGGCAGGATGGCATCGCCACACAAGCGTAAGCAACGGCAGTCAGTGCGCTGTTGAGTGGTCGTTTAGACCGAGTGAAGATCTAGCACTCGAACCGCACCTGGCACATCTCCACGATGGGATACTCAAAAGGCAGCATCCAGGATCCCCCACGCCACCCCGGATCCTGTTTCATTGACAGATTAACCGGCGCCCGGACCCGAGCTCTGGGAAGCGCAAGGGTCCGGATTCCCAGATACGCGGGAATGACGTAAGGGGACATTAGCCAAATCAGGTAACGCCAGCGCGCCAACTGATCGGCAAATGGTGCGGCGGAGACTGGAGCCGGGTGTGCTTTTGGGAAGACCCGGTGTTGGCATCTCCGTCTCCGCCGCCCCGGTGCAATCTGCAAGTCGCAAGATTCCCCGGGTTTGCGGCCATGCGCTCAGCTTCAAACGCCCCGAGCGCCACACTGGGCCCAAAGCAGGGTACACGCAGCCCGCATGGCCATTACACCGCTGCAAAAAAACATGAGCCCCGCCATGACCGAACCACCGGTCATCGCGGCAAAACTGATGAACAAGATCACGCACGCTCCAAACACAGCGCCGATCCCGGAGAGCAAGCGCCTAAAGTCGTATCCGCGGACCTGGCGCTGGAGCGTGAACAAACTTTGCCGTGTGCCTGGTGAAGACCCATCAGACCCAAAGCGCGGCTGCCAGATCACCCAAAGGGCGAAAACCACTGCAAGACCAAAGCCGGCGGCCGTCAACAAAGCCAAGGGCGAGCTGGCCTGGACGGCAAGCTGGGCCGCCGCCATCGCCAAAGCCGCACCGACCACCAGGGCCAAGCTGCGCATGGCGTTGTAAACGACAGCCATACCTGAACAAAAAACCGCAATTGAATTCGCCACAGCCCGACCCTTTCAAGGGTTGCACCCCACAAATCGACCACTGTGAGCAAAATGGCAGATGCGTTGGCTGATAATAAATATCGTTTTTGGGTTATCCCATTTAGGGTAGCTGAGGCGGCAAAATCGAACCGTTCCTGACCGACCCCTGGGCGCATTGATTAAACATCCGGCTGATCGGTCCTACATCAGGCGAGCTCGTACGCGGCGAAGGCTTCGGGCGTGTCCAAGTCCAACAGCACAGCCTTATCGTCCACCTCAACCTCGCAGACCGCCTCAGGGTAATCGGCCAGCAGGTGCTTGGCGCCAATATCACCGCTCAGCTCCTTAATGGCTCCAAAGAATTCCGCTCCCCACAAAACCGGGTTACCGCGTTTGCCCTTGTAAAGGGGCACGCAGATGCTGCGACCTTCGGCTGGATTGAACGCAGAAATCAGCTTATCAACCACCTGCGGCCCCACATTGGGCATATCGCCAAGCGCCACAAGAGCCCCGTCCGCGTCACCCGGCACGGCGGCAATGCCGGCCTTCAGAGATGCGGAAAGACCGTCGCGATATGCCGGGTTATGGATGAACACGACGTCCGCGTCCACAAGCGCCTGCCTGACATCGCCATCCTCATGGCCGGTCACCACAAGCGTGGGATTGGCGCCGGATGCAGTGAGTTGCCGTACGGTCCGCGCCACCAAGGCTTCGCCGTCAATCGGCTTTAAAAGCTTGTTCTCAGGTCCCATGCGCGTTGAGCGGCCCGCGGCCAGGATCACGGCGGCAATCTTGGCCGAGCGCCTGCCCACCGGCATCTCGTCGCCGTGCAGCTCGCGCGGACGCGGGCGGGAAGGAATTTCTTTCAGCAAGCCCCCTGCCCCCATGTCCATGAGATCGTGAGCGCCGACGTCGAGGCCCGCCAAAACCCGTTGCAAGACCCAATCAAAGCCGTTCAGCTTGGGCGAGCGCGCGCAGCTGGGCACCCCGATCACGCAAGACGATCCAAAGCGCCCGAGCATCAGAAGGTTGCCCGGGTCAACCGGCATGCCGAGATGGACCACCTCCCCGCCCGCCCGCTCCAATGCCGCGGGGATCACATCGTTGCGGTCCACAATAGCCGAGGCGCCGAACAGCAAAAGCGGGGCGCCCGAAGACGCCTTTTGGGCGATTGAGCCAGCCACGGCCTCCTCACTGTGATCGCACAAGATCACCTGACCAAGGCGCGCGCCACAGCGCTCCAGGCGCCCGCGGACCACCTGCTCGGTCTTCTCGATCATGGAAGCTTTCAGTTGCGGCAGCTTGGTGATCACCAGATCAACTGTGCTCACGCTGAACGGGGCGACCGACACGATCGGGGCTGCTCGGGCCGTCAGGTCCAGAGCCGCATCAATGACCGACCGGGGCAGCGCGAATGGAATGATCTTCACGGTAGCCAGCATCTGGCGGAGGCTGACCGGCTCATATGCGGGCAAGGTGGCAATGGTCAGGCGCTCATCAAGCCGGTTGATGGCGCGCAGGCTCTCTTCATCCACCAGAGCCAGGCCTTCAGCATCAGCATAAAGGTTGGCCCGGCCCGTGAAGGGTTCTGCCGGCGAGACATGCGCGCCGGT
Source organism: Pseudomonadota bacterium (assembly GCA_039180225.1). GTDB lineage: Bacteria > Pseudomonadota > Alphaproteobacteria > Rhizobiales > CAJQND01 > JAAEUE01. Next base: position 8,787 of record JBCDDQ010000113.1, on the reverse strand, counting down.
CAGCGCGGAGGCCATCAGCTGGGCTGCTTCATCTTCGTGGATATCTCCATCGTCCAGGCGTGCGACGATCACCTCGCTCAGACCGGCGGCGCCGAGCACGTCCAGGTCCTCGACCACCAGAGTGCGACCCTTTTTCAGGTTTTGCCCGCCCGCCTTTACCGAGTGGGCCAGTATGCCGCCCACGGCTTCAGAGACAGCTACAGGGCCAAACTTCATGACGCCTCTCCGCCAAGCCTTAAGTGCTCGATGACCTGGGCCATGATCGCCACCGCGATCTCCGCTTGGCCTTTGGCACCAATGTTAAGGCCGATCGGTCCCTTGATCCGTGCCAGCGTCTCAGCGCTGAACTGGTGCTCTTTGAGACGCTCAAGGCGGCCGGCATGGGTCCGTTTTGACCCGAGGGCGCCAATGTAGAAAACTTCAGAGTTCAAGGCCATCTGGAGCGCAGGGTCATCAATCTTCGGATCATGCGTGAGCGCGACCATGGCCGTGCGGGCATCCAGGCCCACATCATCCAGCACTTCGTCTGGCCACTCCGCAATCAAGGCCACATCGGGAAAGCGCGCCTGCGTTGCGAACGCGCCGCGCGGATCCACAATGGTCACATCATAGCCCGTGGCCTTGGCCATGGGGATCAAGGCTTGGGCAATGTGAACGGCGCCAATCATCACCATTTTGAGGGGCGGATTGTGAATATCCAGAAAGAACTCTTCACCCTCGTGGACGACAACCTGCGATTTGTCGAACCGAAACGCGCTCTCCAGAATGTCGGCAAGACTATCCTCGCGCGATGCGGCGCGCGCCACAAGACGTTGGGTGCCGGACGCCAGGTGCGTGATCACGGCGACCGGGCGCCGCTCGGCTTTTGCCTCTAAAACCTGATCAAACAGTTCCCGTTTCATCGTCGTCAGTGCCCAAGCGGCTCCACGTAGATCCGGATCCGGCCTCCGCAGGCCAGTCCCACTTCCCAGGCCGTTTCATCTGCAACGCCGAATTCCAGAACCTTGCCGCTGCCACCCCCGATCACATCAATCGCCTCGGTGACCACGGCCCCTTCCACGCATCCACCTGAGACGGATCCGATGAAATTGCCTTCTTCATCGATCACCAGTTGGGCGCCAGTGGGCTGGGGAGCGGAGCCCCAAGTTTCGATCACTGTGGCCAGAGCAAGCTTGCGACCCTCGTCCATCCAGGACTTGGCATCGTTGAGTATGTTTGCATCCGGAGCGCTCATATCGGAGGCCTCCTCAATCACGGTTGCGCAGCGTTCAGCCACTTATATGGGTTGTAACGGCCATCAGAGGAAGATGTGAGGGATTTTGCCAGATCTTCCAGAGACGCCAGCGAGTGAACGGGGCGAAACTCGTCCACATGAGACAGGATGGTCCTGATGCCTCCGGTACGGGCCTCAAACCCCTCAAAGCGCAGCAACGGGTTCAGCCAGATCAGCCGTTTGGCGCTCCGTCCAAGCCGTGCAATCTCCACCTCAAGCGTGTCGGTGTCATCCCGGTCCAGACCATCTGAAATCAGCAGCACATGCGCATTCTGGCCGAGCACCCGGCGCGCCCACGCGTAGTTGAACTCCTTCAGACAATGGCCAATGCGGGTGCCACCCGACCAGTCCTGCACCTGGGCAGACACCGCTTCAACCGCCTCATCGGGATCTTTTCGCTTTAGGGCGCGCGTGATGTTGGTCAGCCGTGTGCCGAACAGAAACACATGCACCCGGCTGCGGTCGCTGGTGAGTGCGTGGAGAAAGTGGAGAAACATACGTGAATAACCTGACATGGATCCTGAAATGTCGCAGAGCACCACAAGTGGCGGTTCTTTCACCGCGCGGGTGCGGCGCTTCAGGTCGGCCAAGCCGGCGCCAGAGCGGGCAGCAGCCTTCAAGGTCCGCCGCATATCCACCGCGCCGGACCGGGCCGGGCGGAAGCGGCGGGTCTTGATCTCCAGACGCTGCTGGCGAAGAGAGGCAATGGCCCGGCGCGCTTCCGCCTGCTCATGGGTTGTCATTTGCTCAAAATCCTTTTCGCGCAGCACTTCGCGCGCGCTGAAGGAGTAGCTGGCATCCACCTCAATCACCTCTTGAGGGGCCGGGCGCATCTTCTGCACCTCAGGCTCATGGAACATGGCATTGGCCAGCCGGCGGTGGCCGGCCTTCTTCTTTTCCGCACCGGCGGGCCGGCTGATCTCCTGGAAGAAGAGCTGCATGAGCTGCTCGAGCATTTTGGGCTTTTGCCAGAAGGCGTGGAAGGCCTGATCAAACAAAGCCCTGTGCTCGTAGCGCTTCACGAAGATTGTGTGCAAGGTCCAGTAGAAATCCTCTCTAGAGCGCAGACAGCCGCACTCGGCCGCAGAGATGGCATCAATCACCTGGCCTGGCCCTAACGGCAATCCTGCTCCCCGCAATACGCGGCCAAAATGCATGATGTTCTCAGCCAACTTGCCACTTTGGGACGAGGCAGACTTTCCGCCCTGAATAACCTCAAGCTGTGTGGGGGTCGACAAGGCTAACTGGCTCTGATTTCAGATTGGATCTGGGTGAGAAGGCGCTTGGTTTCAGAGCCTTCCATGCGCTCAATGTCATCTTGATACTTCAGCAACACACCGAGCGTGTCGTTCACCACGGTGGGATCGAGCGTGACCTGGTCAAGCTCATGCAGGGCCGTGACCCAATCAAGTGTTTCGGCCACACCAGGCGACTTAAACAGATCCTGGCCCCGCAGCTCCTGCACGAAAGCAACCACCTCCCGCGCCAAAGCCTCAGGTGCGCCGGGCACGCGGGCCTGCAAGATGGCCAGCTCGCGTTCGGCTTCCGGATACCCTACCCAATGGTAGAGGCAGCGCCGCTTCAGGGCGTCATGGATCTCCCGGGTGCGGTTTGAGGTGATGATCACAACAGGCGGTTCAGCGGCGCTGACCGTGCCGAGTTCCGGAATGGTGATCTGATAGTCTGACAACACCTCCAGGAGAAACGCTTCAAACGCCTCATCCGTGCGGTCGAGCTCATCGATCAGCAGCACTGGCGCACCTTCCTTGCCAGCCTCAAGCGCCTGCAACAGAGGCCGCTTGATGAGAAAGCGCTCAGAAAACACCTCCTGGCTCGCCTCATCGCGCTTGAGTGCCCCAGAAGCTTCGGCCAGCCGGATCTCGATCATCTGCGCGGCATAGTTCCATTCATAAACTGCAGAACTGACATCAAGCCCTTCATAGCACTGCAACCGGATGAGCGGCCGCCCCAGGGCTTGCGAGATGACCTTGGCCAGCTCGGTCTTGCCCACCCCCGCTTCGCCTTCCAGGAAGAGCGGACGGCCGAGCTTGAAGGACAAGTAGACCACGGTTGCCAAAGCGCGGTCTGCCACATAACTGGCCGACGACAAGAGCTCCTGGGTCTCATCGATCGATTGAGGCAGCGCGTCTTTCATCTCAGCGAATGTCCTATACTTTGCGGGCCCGGTCCATCGCGGGGTACGCCGCTAGAAACCATAGGGCGTTGGCGAAAAACAAGACCCGCGGGAGAGGTTTCCCGCGGGCCGTATCTCGTCATACCGGCCGATCGTTCAGCCGCTGGCGGCCACGGCGCGCTTGGCCATCACGGTGACCAGATGTGCGCGGTAGTCGGCCGAGCCGTGAATGTCATCGTTCATGTCGTCCGATTTGACCTTAACGCCGTCCAGCGCACCGGCAGAGAAGTCCTCCGTCAGGGCCTTTTCCATGGCCTTGTTGCGGTGGGCGCTGTCGGTGGCGCCGGTGACGGCCACCCGAATGCCCTTGCGGCCATGATCCGCCACATAGACGCCGACCATGGCATAGCGCGACGCCGGGTTCGGGAACTTGGCGTAAGAGCCGCGTTTGGGACAGGCGAACTCCACTTCCGTGATGATCTCATTGTCCCTGAGAGCGGTTTCAAACAAGCCTTTGAAAAACTTGTCCGCGTCGATCGTGCGCTTGTTGGTGACGATCTTGGCGGCCAGAGCAAGGCAAGCTGCAGGATAGTCGGCCGCCGGGTCATTGTTGGCGATCGATCCACCAATGGTACCCTTGTTGCGCACATGAGGGTCGCCGATCATGCCCGCAAGCGCTGCCAAAGACGGGCAGTGCTTTTGGATGCCGGCATGGGAGGCCACGGCGGCGTGCGTGGTGCCCGCCTTGATGGTCACCTTGCCGGCGGAAGCTCTGATGCCAGAGCCGGTCACGGAGGCAACATCCACCACATCGGACGGCGCGGCGAGGCGCTGCTTCATGGTGGGGATCAGGGTCATACCGCCCGACATGGGCACGCCGTCGTCACTGTCGCGAAGGATCTTTACGGCCTGCTTTACGTCTTTCGGCCGATGATAGTTGAAGTCATACATGAGAGTTTTCTCCTCAGAGGGTTCGGCCGATCAAACAGACGCGTTCAGGGCGCGCCACACGTTCAAGGGAGAGGCAGGCATGTCCATCTCCTTTACGCCGATCGCACTTGTCACCGCGTTCATGACCGCAGCAGGTGCCGCAATGGCGCCAGCCTCGCCGCACCCTTTGATGCCAAGCGGGTTGGTGGGACATTCGGTGATCGTGAAGCCAAGCCGGAACTCCGGGAAGTCCGAAGCCCTCGGCATGCAATAGTCCATGTAAGAGCCTGAAAGGAGCTGGCCCGTGCCGCTGTCATAAACAGCGTTTTCGGTCAGCGCCTGGCCGACCCCTTGGGCAATGCCGCCATGGACCTGACCCTCAACAATGTTCGGATTGATGATGTTGCCGAAGTCATCCACAGCCACCCAATCCACGATTTCCGTGACACCGGTTTCCGGATCCACTTCAACCTCGCAGATGTGGCACCCCGCCGGGAACGTAAAGTTGGCCGGGTCATGGAAAGCGCCCTCCTTCAAACCAGGTTCAATCTGGTCGGTGGGGAAGCTGTGAGCCACATAGGCGGCCAGCGCCACTTCACCAAAGGCCATGGCCTTGTCGGTGCCCTTCACCGTGAACGAGCCGTCCTTGAACTCGATATCGCCTTCTGCGGCTTCCATCACATGAGAGGCCACTTTCTTGGCTTTGGCTTCCACCTTGTCGAGGGCCTTGGAGATCGCGGTCATGCCAACCGCCCCTGACCGGGACCCGTAAGTGCCCATGCCGAACTGGACCTTGTCCGTGTCGCCATGAACGATCTCAACCTGATCGATTGGAATGCCAAGCCGGTCAGAGACCAGCTGCGCAAAGGTGGTCTCGTGGCCCTGACCATGAGAGTGAGAGCCGGTCAACACTTCCACATTGCCCGTGGGATTGACGCGCACCTCCGCGCTTTCCCACAAGCCAACGCCTGCACCCAGCGAGCCTACGGCAGCCGACGGGGCAATGCCGCATGCTTCGATATAGGTGGAGAAGCCGATCCCGCGCATCTTGCCCTTCCGCATGGAGGACTTCCGGCGCTTCTCAAACTCGTCGTATTTGATCAGCGCACAGGCTTTGTCGAGGCTGTCCTGATAGTCACCGCTGTCGTAGCACATGATCACCGGCGTCTGATGCGGATACTCTTTCACGAAGTTCTTGGAGCGGAACTCAGCGGGGTCCATGCCCAGCTCGCGGGCTGCCGTTTCCACGATGCGTTCTACGACGTAGGTGGCCTCAGGCCGCCCTGCCCCGCGGTACGCGTCCACCGGTGCGGTGTTCGTGTAGACCGCATCCACTTCCGCATAGATGTTTGCGATGTTGTATTGGCCCGACAGCAGCGTGGCGTAAAGATAGGTGGGCACACAGGAGGCAAAGGTCGACAAATACGCGCCCATGTTGGCCGTGGTTTTCGCCCGCAGACCTAAGATCTTGCCGTCGCCGTCAATAGCCAGTTCCGCAGTTGACACATGGTCACGGCCATGAGCGTCCGACAGGAAGGCTTCATCGCGCCCGGCTGTCCACTTAATGGGCCGGCCCACTTTCTTCGATGCCCAGACACACACGGTTTCCTCAGCATAGATAAAGATCTTTGAGCCAAATCCACCGCCCACGTCCGGGGCAATCACCCGCAGCTTGTGCTCGGGTGCAATGCCAATGAAGGCAGACAGAACCAGGCGGGCCACGTGGGGGTTTTGGGATGTGGTGTAGAGCGTGAAGCTGTCCGATCCGCCATCATAGTCGCCAATGGCCGCACGGGGCTCCATGGCGTTGGGGATCAGCCGGTTGTTCACCAGATCGATCGTCGTCACGTGTGCGGCAGAGGAAAACGCTTTCTGTGTTGCCTCCTCATCACCGATGGCCCAATTGTAAACTGTGTTGTTGGGAATGTCGTCGTGGACCGAGCCCTTGGCCGTAGCGGCAGTGGCCGTGTCCACCACGGCGGGCAGCACCTTGTAAGACACCTCAACCAGCTCAGCGGCAGCTTTGGCTTCAGCATAGCTTTCGGCAATCACAACGGCCACGTGGTCCCCCACGTAGCGCACCTTGCCGGATGCCAGGATGGGGTGTGGGCCTGCGTTCATGGGCGAGCCGTCCTTTGAGTGGATCATCCACCCGCAGATCAGACCGCCAACGCCGTCCGCTTCCACATCCTTACCGGTGAAGACCGCAACCACGCCGGGCGAGGCTGCGGCAGCTTTGGTGTTGATACGCCCCAGCTTGGCGTGAGCATGGGGGCTGCGCACGAAGTAGGCATAGGTCTGCTTCGGCAAATTGATGTCGTCTGTGTAGTTTCCCTGACCGGTGATAAACCGATGGTCTTCTTTGCGTGGCACTCTGGCGCCAATACCGCTGTCGCTCATTTGGAATTCCTTCCTTGGAAATTTTGTGTGGCTCTGCTGTTCGGTGAAATCGCAGAGCGCGGCTACATCTTCTTGGCGCCGGCCTTAATGGCCTTGACGATATTGTGGTAGCCTGTGCAGCGACAGATGTTGCCTTCCAGCTCATGGCGGATCGTCTCTTCCGACAATTTCTTGCCGTGAGTGTTCACCATATCAATGGCCGCCATGATCATTCCGGGCGTACAGAAGCCGCATTGCAAACCGTGATGTTCACGAAATGCTTCCTGCATCGGATGCAGAGAGCCATTGGCCACGCCTTCAATGGTGGTGACGTCCGCTCCATCGCAGGCAGCCGCCAGCGCGGTGCAGGATTTTACGGCTGTTCCATCCACATGTACGACACAGGCGCCGCACTGAGACGTATCGCAACCAACATGGGTTCCGGTCAGTCCGATATGCTCTCGCAAAAACTCAACTAAGAGTGTTCGGCCCTCACAAGAACCGCTCACATTTTGGCCGTTCACGACCATACTTACGTTAGGCATGCAGCTTCCTCCCGCACCATTTAGCGTTGCTGTTTCGGTTGTCCGAACTTTCGCGCACCTTCCCTTGACCGGTCAAGGCCTTTGGCTCTGATTGGCGTGCCCGTTTTCGCCAGTCGGGCAATCGGACCTGCACGGCACCTTTCACGTTGGCATTTGTGATCTGCCAGCCCGTGTCCTGCGTTTATTCAAGGTCGTGCCGGAGAAAACCTATGAACATTCTGACCCACAGTGTTCGCATCGCAGGCAGTATGCTTGTGGTGTTTGCGTTGACGTTCGCCGCCGCCGCCAAAGACTGGAGTGCGGGCGACAAGGCCGAATTTCAACGTATCATCAGCAGCCAGATCTCTGCCTTCAAGCGGGATGATGCGGCCAAGGCCTATTCGTTCGCGAGCCCCAGCATCAAGTCCAGGTTCAGCTCCTCCTCCAAGTTCATGTCCATGGTGCGCACCGGCTATCCTGCGGTCTATCGCGCGCAGAGCTTCAGCTTTGAAGGCTTGTCGAAAGAGCTTGGCGACCCAACCCAGCGGGTCAAGCTCGTCGGGCCGGAAGGCGCCACGTGGCTTGCCCTTTACGGGTTCCAGCGCCAACCGGACGGCAGCTGGCGTATCTCTGCGGTCGTGATTGCCAAGGCACCTGGCGCTTCGGCCTAACCGGTCTCTTGCACTGACGATTCTCACCCCATCCGGGGAATCGATTCTGCCGTACCAAAATGAGCCAGCTCCGGCCTCCTGCATTAACGGATGGGTCCGTGACAGGCGTTCTATCGTTTTTCAGGCGGTGGTCGGTGCGGGTCCGGCAAACCGAAAATCGGCGAATTTCCGCCGTTCCAGCTTCGTACGGCCGGGCGTTTTGAGGAGTTATTACGATTGGTTGAATTAATTGTTTCGTAATGGATTATGGTTAACAAAAGCATTATAGCGGATTGACACATATGAATATTGTCTCAATTGCATGATGCTGTTTCGCTATCCCGGCCGACCCGGAATGTCCAAGTAGTTTGGAAGAACAACGTTTTCGGGTACTGCTATTATGAACAGCATTCACACCAATATCTCAGCAATGACTGCTTTGCAGTCGCTCAACAAAACCAATAAATCGCTTCTGGAGACCCAGAGCCGAATTTCCACTGGTTTCCGGGTGGCGACTGCCGCTGACAACGCAGCGTATTTCTCGATCGCAACAACGATGCGGTCTGACAATGCCGCTCTATCGACCGTCCAAGACGCACTCGGCCTCGGGGCCGCTGCCGTGGATGTTGCTTATACGGGTCTTGAGAACACCATTAAGGTGGTCGAAGACATCAAGACCAAACTGGTCGCTGCCCGCGAACCTGGGGTGAACCGGGTTGCCGTGCAATCTGAGATCAGAGAGCTTCAGGCGCAGCTTGTGAACATCGGGGATACCGCCTCGTTTAACGGTGAGAACTTCCTGTCGGTCGATTCCAGCGCAGCCGGCTATAACTCAATCAAAGAGGTTGTGGCGTCCTTCACACGGACCGGCAGCACAATTTCCATCGGCACGATCGG
>JBCDDQ010000112.1:0-14470 GCA_039180225.1 Pseudomonadota bacterium | reverse complement strand
GGAAATGGCTGAGCGAGAATTCGGACAAGAACTTTCTTGGGAGCGGCAGTATGATGCGCCTGATTTGCCTTTGCTTCACGTTTTTCAGCGTGATCGTGACCATGCCGACGCAAGCACAAGAACGCGTTGCGCTGGTGGTGGGAAACTCAAAATATCATCATGCCACCCACCTTAGGAATCCTCGCCGAGATGCAGAAGCGATGTCAGATAAACTTCAGCACCTGGGGTTCGACGTCATTGAAACATTCGATGCAGATGATCGCGCGTTTCGAAGAGCTGCCACCAAGTTCACAAAGAAACTTGCAACCGCCGACACCGCATTGCTCTATTTCGCTGGTCACGGCATCCAACTTTTTGACAAGAACTATCTGATACCGGTCGATTTTGACCCCAACCGGATCGAGACGAAACGTGACCTGGGAATCGACTTGAGCGGTCTCATCCGCTCGATCGAAGCATCGGGAGTTACAAAACAGATTGTTATCATAGACGCCTGCCGGGACAATCCCTTCGACAAGAAGCAGACAGCAAGGCTGATGCAACAGTCGGCGCAGGCTCTGGGAAGGATCGGCGAAAAATCAGGCGCCGGCCTCTCCAGGGGGTTGGCGCGGCTCACCGATTCCGCCAACGGACAGAAAACAGAATCCGTTTACATATTCGCAGCTCAAGCAGGAGCGGTTGCGTTCGACGGAAACAGCGGGCACAGCCCATTCGTCGAAGGTCTTCTGCATTCGTTGGGCCGAACCGATCTTGATATCCTCAGTATGTTCATTGAAACGTCGAGCTATGTCGTAAAGAGAACCAATGGTAAGCAACGACCAGAGGTTCGTTTCAGCTGGACTGGACGCCATTATTTTTCCCAGAAAGAAGCAGACTTAGAAGCGCTCACGTATTTCTTTTACAGCGATCAATCCCGTCGCGAATATGAGCGAAACAAGAGGGCAGTGAACGAGCTGCACAGTACAAAAAACTCAGATGTCGAATCGATCCAATTCGAATTGTATGCTTCGGCCAGATACGACAGAGAGAGTTTCACGCTAAAGGAAAAACTCGAAAAGACGGGTAGGCCGAGTTTCTTTGCAAACACGAAGTTACCATTCGGTTTTCGTATGAGCTATGATTTTGACCGAGACGGCGAAACCGAAACCTTGACGCTGAGTGTATCGAATGCCGACGGCCTCACGGCCAGAATGCAAGACAACGGCACCACGGTGTTTTTCGACAAATGCCTCCCGACATCTCCAGCCCACGAACTTGACTCGCTTGATGTTGGGTTGCTGGACATTAATGGAAATCGCCGACCAGATATTTGGATTATGTCTCGACCCCAGGGCGGTTTTTGGGGCAACCTTTGCATCCTGGAGTACAACGGGAACATTAGAGCGACCTCCGCGGGGTTCGGGACCGCCGCGCAAAGGGTTGACGACACCATTGTCGAAAAACTCATAGAGAGCTCGATGGGTTGGCGCGTGCAGGCGTTGCCCGGCAACGCAATCGAGATCTGCGGGGGCACCGGCTGCGCCAATCAATGGGTGTTTAAGTGGAATGGCCGACAGTTTGAGGAGTACGAGGCAGGAAAGCTGGTTAAGCGTTATACTTCGCTGGATGACCAAACCCTGCCGCGCACAAGATCCGGTCAACCGAGTGACGAGACCTCACAACGCCCGGAGCTACGCACCCAAGTTATCCAATTCCTTGACTCACGGTTTTTTGGTCACGGCCGAGCAGATCACGAAGTGTCAGCGACAATCTATGCGGATAAGGTAAGATACTACGACAGAGGCCTTATCTCGCGAAAACGTGTTATGGCGGACAAGCAACGCTATTATCGCCGCTGGCCTTCTCATTCGGTATCAAGGCACGGAGACAGCATTAAAATTGAGCAAAAGGGTACGCCGAGAGACTATTCAGTCAAAGTGGGGTTCAAGTATCGCGTTGCGAGAAAAGCGAAAACTGCGTCAGGTACCGGCACTCTTGAACTGACCCTCCGCCGCGCTGGAGATCGCTTCATTATATTATCAGAGACAAGCCGCGTTGACCGAAGGAACTGAACGCCCCGGCCCCAGCGTTGTCGGGGGTTCAAGTCCCTCCTCCGCTACCAATTCACTCCAAGGGCTCAGATGTGGAGATCATCCACCTGGTCCCAAACCTGTCCACCAACACGCCAAAGCCAGGTGTCCAGAACGTCTTCTGATAGGGCATGCCGACCTCGCCTCCCTCAGCGAGCGCATCGAATGCGGCCCGGCCTGTCTCAACCGTCGGCAGATCCATATGGACCGACGAGCCCTTCATGGGCTGGAACTCATCTGAGACGTCGTCCGACGCCATCAACAAGCCGCCGTCGAACTCAACAGCCCCATGGGCGATCCAATCCTTGCGGCCTTCCGGGATGTCCATCTCACCCGGCGGCATATCGCCATAAGCCATCATCATCTCAATCTTGCCGCCAAAAATCTCCGCATAGGTTTCCAGCGCTTCGCGGCAGGTACCATCGAAAAACAAGTAGGGGGTGGGGTTCATCTGGAACCGATCCTTTCTTAAAACCTAAAACTCAACATCCTTCACAGACTGCATCGCCACATGGGTCGATGTGCTGGCAACAAACGGGAGCGCCGAGATCGTTTCACCCAACACGCGCCGGTACGACCGGATGTCCGCCGTGCGAACCTTCAAGAGATAATCGAACGATCCGGCAATCATGTGACATTGCTCCACCTCCGGAATGGCGGACACCGCATCGTTGAATGCACCCAGAGCGCTCTCGCGCGTGTCGGAGAGCTTGACCTCCGTGAACGCCACATGCTCGCGGTTCAAGAGCTGCGGATCCAACACCGCGCGGAACCCTCTTATGTAACCCAAATCACACAGGCGCTTGAACCGCACCGCACAGGGGGTTTTGGACAGGCCGACACGGGCCGCCAACTCGGTGATGGGCAACCGGCCATCCCGGGACAGAACCTCCAATATGGCCAGCTCATACCGGTCAAGTTGACTTGAATCGGGGTTTTCAAAGTCCATCTGCACGCAAATCCATCGATCAATCGGAGTAAAATAGCACGAAAGGCATGTTGATAAGTCAGAATGACCTGGCAAACAATGGTAGACTGATCGTCATTAGCACCTCGGAGGATTTCAACCGATGCCCCCCCTCGCTTCGATCAGACGGAACATTCGGTCAGCTTGCCTCATGGATGAGGCGCAAGCCTTGCGTGACCTTCAGGCCGCCTCCCCTCTCAGCGCGCATCAGCGCCAACGCATCTCCGAGCGGGCCGCGTCCCTGGTGCTCGACATCCGCGCCCAGGACGAGCCCGGCATGATGGAGAGCTTTCTGGCTGAATACGGCCTTTCCACCAAGGAGGGCATCGCGCTCATGTGCCTGGCCGAAGCACTGCTGCGCGTTCCCGATGCGGAGACCATAGACGAGCTGATCGAAGATAAGATCGCTCCTGCCGCCTGGGGGCGGCATCTGGGCCAATCCAGCTCGTCGCTTGTCAACGCCTCCACATGGGCTCTGCTGCTCACGGGCAAGGTGCTGAACGAGGCCTCCGACGGCATGGCCGGCATCCTGCAAGGCCTGATCAAACGCGTGGGCGAGCCGGTGATCCGCATCGCTGTGCGCCAGGCCATGAGCGTGTTGGGCGGGCAGTTCGTTCTTGGTGAGACGATCGAAGGGGCCATGGCCCGCGGCGGCGCCATGGAAGAAAAGGGTTACACCTACTCCTACGACATGTTGGGCGAGGCCGCGCTCACGGCCCGGGATGCACGCGCCTTTTACGATGCCTATCAAGCCTCTATTCGAACCCTCAGCAAGCAGGCCACCGCCCCCAGTCCACGAGACAATCCGGGCATTTCCATCAAACTCTCCGCGCTCCATCCGCGCTACGAGGTTGGCCAGAAGGCGCGCGTGATGGAGGAGCTGGTGGAACGCACCCTGGCGCTCACCCTTGAGGCGCGCAACGGCAATCTGGGCCTCAACATCGATGCCGAAGAGGCCGACCGGCTGGATCTCTCTCTCGACGTGATCGAAGCCGTGCTGCGCGATTCTCGCCTGGCGGGCTGGGACGGTTTCGGTGTGGTGGTGCAAGCGTACGGCAAGCGGGCGCCCCATGTGATCCGATGGCTTCACCAACTTGCCGAGGAACTGGACCGCAAGATCATGGTGCGCCTCGTGAAGGGTGCCTATTGGGATGCTGAGATCAAGCGCGCCCAAGTTGAGGGTTTGGCGAACTTCCCGGTGTTCACACAAAAGGCCGCCACAGATGTGTCTTACCTCTGCTGTGCCCAAATGCTGCTTGGGATGACGCATAGGATCTTCCCGCAATTCGCCACTCACAATGCTCACACCGTCTCAGCCATTCTAGAGCTTGCCGAAGACAATTCAGCCTTCGAATTCCAGCGCCTTCATGGCATGGGCGAGGCCCTGCACCAGGCTGTTCTGGAGACGGAGAAAACCCGCTGCCGGATCTACGCACCCGTGGGCGCGCATGAGGACCTGTTGGCTTATCTGGTGCGCCGCCTTCTGGAGAACGGTGCCAACTCGTCCTTCGTCAACCAGATTGTTGACACCTCACTGCCGGCTGAAACCGTTGCGGCAGATCCATTTGAAGCCGCAGAAATGATCACCAGCTTTCAAAGCGACATCATCCGCCTGCCGGCTGAACTCTACGGCGCGGAACGCACCAACTCCCGCGGCTGGGATCTGCACAATGAGGACGATCTGGAAGAGATCGACACGGCGCGATACCGCTTCCAGAGCCACAAATGGACGGCCGAACCTTTGCTCGCCGTTCCCTATGAGGGCACAGCTTCAACCGACCTTGCCAACCCTGCCGACCCAAGCGACCGGATCGGCCGGCTCGTGCGGGCAAGCGAGGCAGATACAGACGCCGCAATCGCCGCCGCCCGCGCCTGGACCGAGACACCGGCCGCCGACCGCGCGGCAATACTAACCAGAGCCTCAGAGCTTTACGAAGAGAATTTCGGCGAGCTGTTTGCCGCCCTCGCCCGGGAAGCGGGCAAGACCCCGCTGGATGCCGTGGCTGAGCTGCGCGAGGCGGTGGACTTTCTGCGGTACTATGGCGCCCAAGCTGCACTTCTGCCTGAAGAGCGGACGGCGCGGGGCGTCATCGCCTGCATCTCGCCCTGGAACTTTCCCCTGGCCATCTTCACCGGCCAGATCGCCGCCGCCTTGGCGGCCGGGAACGCCGTTCTCGCCAAACCGGCAGATCCCACACCCGTGATCGCCACCATTGCCGTGCGCCTCATGCACGAGGCCGGCGTGCCCAAAGATGTGCTGCAGCTTCTCCCCGGGCGCGGCAGCGTGGTCGGCGCAAAGCTCACCAGCAGCCCGCGCATCAATGGGTTCTGCTTCACCGGATCCACGGCCACCGCCATGACGGTGAACCGGTCCATGGCGGAGCATCTTCAGCCGCAGGCACCGCTAATCGCCGAGACCGGCGGCCTCAACGCCATGATCGTGGACTCAACGGCTCTGCCCGAACAAGCCGTCAGAGACATTATCGCTTCAGCTTTCCAATCGGCCGGTCAGCGCTGCTCGGCTTTGCGCATCCTGTTTCTGCAGGAAGATATCGCGCAGAGCTTTGAGCAGATGCTGTTCGGCGCCATGGACGAGCTCACCCTCGGAAACCCGTGGGCGTACGCCACCGATGTGGGACCGGTGATCACTGAGAGCGCGCGCGCAGAGATTGAGCACCATATTGAGCAGGCTGCCACCGAGGGTCGTCTCCTCAAACGCCTCAGCGCGCCCGGCGAGGGCACCTTTGTGGGACCGGCCGTGCTCCGCGTGAACGGCATGGAAGACATGCACCGGGAGATCTTCGGACCCGTGTTGCACATCGCAACGTTCAGGGCCCATGAGGTGGATGATATTGTGGCGGACATCAACCACAGCGGCTACGGGCTGACGTTCGGCCTTCACACCCGCATCGATGATCGGGTGGAGCAGATCACCTCTGCCCTCAACGTGGGCAACATGTACATCAACCGCAACCAGATCGGCGCCATTGTCGGCTCTCAGCCGTTTGGAGGTGAGGGTCTGTCGGGCACCGGTCCCAAAGCGGGCGGGCCGCGCTATGTGAGGCGCTTCACCACCGAAGAGAACAGCTGGACGGAAGAACTGACCGGGAGCGCGGCCGATCCGGCAGCCGTTCAAAGCGCGATCGATGCACTTCATCACGGGCCCCGCAAAACCATCACCACCCTTGATCTGCCCGGCCCTACTGGGGAATCGAACCGCTGGTCCCTGCATCCGCGCGGAGTTGTCCTGTGTCTTGGGCCGTCAATCGCGGCCGCGCGCGAGCAGAAAGAGGCGGTTGAAGCCTGCGGCGGGACCGGCCTCATCGTTGCAGAAGGCGCTGACAGGGAAAACGAGATCCCTGGCGTCTTGGACGAGGGGGCGCTTTTAAAACTAAACAACATTGCTGCGGTGATCCTGTGGTCCGCACCTGATCATCTTGCTGCCGTGCGTCGCACCCTGGCCAACCGCGAAGGGCCGCTAATCCCTCTGGTGTGCGAGACCGTGGTTCGTGACTATTGCCTGCTGGAACGCCACATCTGCATCGATACCACCGCAGCCGGCGGCAACGCCTCTTTGCTGGCAGCCAGCAGCGAGCCGCCCTTTGGCGAAGTGCCCCTTAGACAGAGCGCGTGATGCCGCCGTCCACCCTAATGTTTTGTCCGGTGATGTAAGCCCCGCCGTCCGACGCCAAGAAGGCAACGAGTGAGGCCACTTCCTCAAGCGACTTCCCATAGCGCCCCATGGGAATGCGCTCGCGCCGCTCATCGGTTTCCGGCAGACTGTCGATAAAGCCCGGCAGCACGTTATTCATGCGGATGTTATCGGCTGCATACTTGTCGGAAAACAGCTTGGTGAACGCGGCAAGCCCGGCCCGGAAGACGCCCGACGTGGGAAAGGTGGGGTCCGGCTCAAAAGCCGCGAAGGTGGAGATGTTGACGATCGCTCCGGCTTTCTGCGCCTGCATGATCGGCGTAACAAGGCGGGTCGGGCGCACCGCGTTGAGGAAGTAGACATCCATCCCTGTGTGCCAATCTGCATCGCTCAGCTCCAGCACGGGCGCGCGGGGGCCGTGACCGGCGCTGTTCACCAACACATCGACGCGGCCCCACGTGTCCATCGCCCCATCCACCAGACGCTCAAGGTCGTCCATGTTCTGGTTGGACCCGGTCACACCAAAGCCGCCAAGCTCAGCGGCCAGCGCCTCGCCCTTACCGGAGGAAGACAGGATCCCAACCCGGAACCCATCGCTTGCCAACTGGCGCGCCGCATCGGCCCCCATGCCGCTTCCGCCCGCGGTGATGAGGGCAACTTTCTGATCTGACATTTTCGGTCCTTTCACACTCAGGTTCATGGGGGATCATCGGCGCATTGCTGCGGTTTGACTAACGAGAAATCGTGCCCTAGAGCTGTAGAAATTCTACAGTCTAGAAAGGCTACACCCTTGACCCGCCTGCCGCCCCTCAACGCTCTGAAAGCCTTCGAAGCGGCGGGGCGTCATCTTAACTTCCGCCTCGCTGCAGAAGACATCGGGGTCACCCATGGGGCCGTGGCTCAGCAGGTACGGGCCCTGGAAGCGCGCTTGGGCGTTAAACTGTTCCACCGCCTGCCCAGAGGCCTGGAGCTGACCGACGAGGGACGCAAATACCTGACCCCGATCCACCATGCCTTCGCGCTGATTGCAGACGCTACGGACAAACTATGCCCGCACCAGGCCGAACTCACCGTCAGTGTGACGCCCTCGTTTGCAACCAAGTGGCTGGTGCCGCGCCTTGGACAGTTCACCGAGGTTCATCCCGACATCAATGTGACGGTCGATGCGTCCCAAAGACTGGCCAACTTTCAAGACGATGGGATCGACATTGCTGTGCGGCAAGGCACCCCACCTTTCGGACCGGGGCTCGTTGCGGACCAGTTGTTCGCCCAAGAGTTTTATGCCGTCTGCCATCCGAGCCTTCTGAACGGCAAGCATCCGCTGCGCGCGCCAGAGGATCTGGCCCACCATGTGCTGCTGCACGATGCTCATGGTCTATGGCCTTTGTTCTTGGAGAAGATCTTCGCCAACCGGCCAAGGCCTGTGCTGCGCTCCATGAGCTTCAACCAGACGGCGCTCGCGGTGGATGCTGCCGTCGCCGGTCAGGGAGTGGCGCTGGTCAGCGACCCGCTGGTGAGCCGCGAGCTTGCCGACGGGCGACTTTGCCGTCCCTTCGAACAGTCTCTGTCAGGTGGGCTGAGTTTCTACGTGGTCGCGCCGCGCAAACCACGCAAGCCGGAGACGGTCGAGCGCATGCGCCACTGGCTGCTCAGCCAGGCTCACGTTCACGATGATTTTGCCCAAGGTCCGTGATGCTTGCCATCCTGGTCGGTGCGCTCAAAGCCATGATGTCCAAACCGGTCACGCTGGCCCTGCACCAGGGCGGTCGGCAAACGCTCAGTGCGGATGGCATCGAACCAGGCCAGCGATGTGGTCATCACCGGAGCGGGCACACCGTTCATGGTGGCAAGCCCCACGGTCTTGCGCCAATTGTCCAGCCCGCCCATCAGCATGCGGCTGATCGGTGCAGCACCCACCAGCGTCGCCGGCGCATTGGCATCGGCAAAGACCTCAGTGATCAGATCCAGAAGTTTCATGCGCATGATCGAGCCCTGGCGCCACACATGGGCCGCATCCGCCAGGCTGGCCTGCCAGGCCTTCTCTTCCGACGCTGCGGAGATCAATTGCAGCCCCTGGCTCACGGACGCAATCATGGTGCAGGCGAGGCTTGCAGCCACCAGGTCGGTAAACTGCTCAGGCGCCCAGCCGTCCGGTTGGGCTCCGTAGAGCTTTTGCGCTTCCTGGCGCAGAGCGGTGCTTGAAGAGATCTGCCGCGCCGTTACCGCCTCCATAATGGCCGGGATCGGCACCCCAAAGTCGAGCCCGGCGGCAGCACACCAAGCGCCGGTGCCCTTCTGCCCGGCCCGGTCGGCGATGACATGGATCAGTGGACCGCCCGTCTCTTCATCCTGGGTTTGCAGGATCTCCCCGGTGATCTCCATCAGGTAGCCACCGAGCGGACCCTCGGCCCAATTGGAAAACTGGGCGCCGGCCGCCTCAGCGTTCATGCCGCCCGGCCCGCTCATCAGGGCATAGGCCTCCGCCAGCGCCTGCATCACCGCATACTCAATGCCGTTGTGCACCATCTTAACGAAATGCCCCGCGCCGCCGCCGCCGAACCAGGCAAGGCACGGCCGCCCGTCCGCTTTAGCGGCAAGGCCTTCCAGAAGGGGCTGGGCGCGCTTCCAATTGTCCTCAGGTCCACCCACCATCATGGCTGCGCCGGTGCGCGCGCCTTCGGCACCACCGGAGATGCCTATGCCAAGGAACCCAAACCCAGCCTTCAGGTAGGCCTCATCACGGCGCTCGGTGTCCGTGTAGAGCGAGTTGCCGCCATCCATCACCGTATCGCCGGGCGTCAGCAATCCTTTCAGCTCATCCAGCTGGGCATCCACAGGGTCGCCTGCCTTGATCATCAGCAAGATTACCCGCGGCGCCTCAAGCGCCTCCACCAGGGCAGCAGCGCTTTCCACGACGCGTACCCCATCGGCCCGCCAGGCCCGGGCGCTCTCCCAGGCATCGGTGGCCACAACATCAAGGCCCTGGGCCCGCATATTGAGCGCCAGGTTGCGCCCCATGACGCCAAGACCTATGAGGCCGATCTGCATGAGCTGTGGTCTCTAAACTACTTCTTCTTGTCGGCAGGCTTCAGCGCCGCAAAGCGCTCCACCAGGCGCTGCCAGGACCCCATGGATACCAGATGACAATAGAGCGCCGGCAATACGCCCGCCTCTCGGATCTTCAAGAACGCATCGCCCGGCAGCTCATTGAACTTCTTCTCATCCACGGTCATGAAGTCCGTGATGGCCAATGAACGCCCATCCGGCAGGTTGAAGCGCCCCTGGTTGGGCATGAGCAGGTCATGCTCCTTCAACACGGCAATCACCTTCTCGGTGGCCATGTGCTGCTGTTGAAAGGCCTTGCAGAACTCCAGGGCGTTCTTGGTGAGGGCGCCCATTTCCTCGCCTTCAAAAAGCAGGTTCTTCTTGCCCTTGGCGAGCTGCTTGCAGGCCCTGTCAATGCACAAGGCATACTGATCGCCGTCATCTGAGCGCAAGAAAATGAAGGGATAGCGCCGCACATAGGCGGGGATATACGTGCCGGCCCGCCATTTCCCGCGGGCCTCCAACATGAGATTTTCATCTTTGCGCAAGCCCACAATGGCCACCGCGCCGGGGTTACCGCCGGCGGTGAAAACGATCGGGTAATCCCGCGAAGCCGCCGGAAACTCAGCAGCCGTAATGGGAATGGCGTTCACGTTCGCGGTAAACTCATAGCTGGTGACCGGTTTGAGCTCCAAACCCTCGTGCCGGTTTGAATCCAGCACTTCCGGCTGGCTGTAGAAAATCGGCATACCGGCCGCTTGGGTGGCCTGACCGGCGCTGCCGCCGCCGTTACCATTGCGTTTGGCGGCAGGTTTCTTCTGGCCCGCCTTCGCCTTGGTCGTTTGCCGTGCCATTGCAGCCTCCTCACTTCTCCGCCATCGCCGTTGTAATAGCCCTAAACCCCGTGCTTCGAGAAGCACTTTATGGCCACCTTTGCCGCAAGGCTCAGCGGCCCCGCCACTCAGGCTTGCGCTTGGCCAGAAAGGCTTCCAGCCCTTCGCGGAAGTCTTCGCTGGTGTAGCAAAGCGCGATCAGGTCTTCATCGTCGATGGCCGCCATGGTCTTGCGCAGGCGGGCCAGCGCCTGCTTGGTGGCCTTCAAGGTGAGCGGCGCCTGGCCGGCCAGGAGTTGCGCCAGCTCGCCGGCCCGCTGATCAAGAGCGGCTTGATCGGACAGCACCTCACTCACCAGCCCAGTGGCGAGCGCCTCCTCGGCCCCGATGAGGCGGCTGGTGAAAAGGACTTCCCGAGTGCGCCCAGCGCCGATCAGCTGCACAAGGCGCGACAAGGACGTGGCTGACAGGCAGTTTCCCAAAGTGCGGGCGATGGGAAAGCCGAACTTCAGATCCGCCGCGCAGATGCGCAGATCGCAGCTCGCCGCAATGGCCGCGCCCCCGCCGGTGGCCGCACCATGCATGGCCGCCACGGTGGGCACGCCGCACTCTTCGATGGTGTTCAGCACCCGGTCCATTTCCGCTTCGTAAGCGAGCCCGTCCTCCGGCGAGGAGAAGTCGCGGAACTGAGAGATGTCGGTGCCAGCCGCAAAAGCCTTCTCGCCCTCTCCACGGATGATAAGCGCCTTGACCCCGTCTTCTCCACCAACAGTGGAACAGATGCGCGAAAGCTCAGAATACATCCCAAAGGTCAGGGCATTGCGCGCCCTTGGCCGGTTGAACGATACGGTCCCCACACCATCGCTCACCTCATAGAGCAGTTCCGGTGCCTCTTCGCTCATGGCGAATTCTCCTGCATTAGACCCACGCGCGGGCGATGAAATGAGGGTTGTCGAAGCCCCGCTCCTTCTTGCCATAGGTCAGCGGTGCACCCTCCTCGGTCACGACGCTGCCGCCGGCCGCGGCCAAAATCGCCTGACCTGCCGCTGTGTCCCATTCCATGGTGCGGCCCATGCGCGGGTAGAGGTCTGCCTCGCCGGCCGCCAAGAGGCAGAACTTCAGGGACGAGCCCGCGGAAATGGTCTCGCTGACCCCATGCTCCTCAAGATAGGCATTTGTCCGCTCATCGCGGTGCGACCGGCTGGCCACAGCCACCAAGCTGCCCGACTCAGCTTTGCGCACGGCCATAGGGCTCCAGCGCCCCTCACTCACCGCCGCACTGGGCTGAAGCTTGGCCTGCTCAGCGCCGCCGCCCACCTGGCCGCGAAACAGGCGCCCGCTGGCAGGGGTATAAATGATGCCGGCCACGGGCTGGCCCTCTGAGATAAGACCGATGTTCACCGTGAACTCCCCATTGCGCGACAGGAACTCCCGCGTGCCATCAAGCGGGTCCACCAGAAAGAACAGGTCAGCCACCTCCGGGATCTGGCCCTCTGCCGCGGCTTCTTCGGAGACGATGGGAATATCCGGGCAAATCCCTGCAAGCTCTCGCAAAATCAGGGTTTCGGCCGCCGTGTCGGCTTCCGTGACCGGGGTCCGGTCGTCCTTCAGCCGGGCTTCCGGGTTGCGCTCATAGATCTCCATGATCACCTGGCCGGCATGGAGGGTCACATCGGTCACGTCATCGAATGTCTGAGGGGATAGGTGGGGCACGATATGGGGTTTCCGTTCACTCTTGGGACACGTTGCGCTCTAGCGGGAAGACCCTTCATACAAAAAGACATACCAGACAAGAGAGTCTTTAACGGATATTGGCATGAATCAGTTCCTTATGTATGGAATTTTAGGGCTGAATATTGCTGGAGGAATTGCATCTGCCATGGCTGACATCCAAACCCTTTCAGATATCGATCTGGCGGCACTTCTGTGCAGCCGTGTGTGCCATGACGTGATCTCCCCCGTGGGGGCCATCGCCAACGGCCTGGAGGTGCTGGATGACGAAGACGATCCGGCCATGCAGGAAATCGCCATGGACCTGATCCGCAAGTCGGCTCGCCAGGCCTCCACCAAGCTGCAGTTCTGTCGCATCGCTTTCGGCGCGGCCGGTTCAGCCGGTGCACATCTGGATCTGGCCGATGCAGGCGAGGTCTCCCGCGCCTTCTTCAGCGACGACAAGACCAGCTTCGAATGGAACGCGCCCCACGAGACACGGGAGAAGAACCAGGTTAAGCTGCTGCTCAATCTGGCTTTGATGGCGTCCACATCCATCCCGCGGGGTGGCCAGCTGTCCGTCTCCGTCGACGGCGATGCCTTTCAGGTGCGATGTTCCGGCGATGCGGCCAAGGTTCCGGAGAAGACCATCACCTTCATGACCGACCCGGCCAACGCGGGCGACATGGATTCGCGCCTGGTGCAGGTGTACTACACCATGCGCCTGGCCCAAGCGGGCGGCTACTCCCTGGTGATCACCCAGGAAGGGGCCGACATCGTGATGAAGGCAGACCCCGCCGCCCGCGCGGCGGCATAAAGGCCATTCTTAGCGCTTTACAATCTCCCTCAGCGGCGCATCATGGCGCGGCTATGGACCCTTTGCGCTATGCCTATATGGAAAGCCCGGTGGGCGCTCTGCTCTTGGCCGGTGATACGGATGATCTTCACGTGATCAGTTTTCCGCGCGGCCACAAGGCACGCGCGCCAGAACCGGAATGGGAGAAGACGGATATCAGCTTCTTCGCTGAGACCACCCGTCAGCTCCAGGCCTATTTCGATGGCAAGATCACCGCGTTCGATGTGCCGCTAAAACCCCAGGGCACGCCGTTCCAGATGGCCGTGTGGGAGGCGCTTCTGGAGATCCCCTACGGCGAAACGATCTCTTATGGCGAACTGGCCCGGCGCATCGGCAAACCGCCGGGTGCCAGCCGCGCGGTAGGGGCGGCGAACGGGGCGAACCCGCTGCCCATCATCATTCCTTGCCACCGGGTGATCGGAGCGGACAATTCCCTCACCGGCTTTGGCGGCGGGCTGGATGTGAAGGCCTTCCTGTTGGAGCATGAGTGGGCGGTGCAGCCGCCTGTGGGCCATCAGCCAAAGCTGATCTAGCGCCCTCCCCCTCCGCGCGCGCTTTCCCCTGTCATTCCCGTGCTCTTTCCACCGTCATTCCCGCCCCTACCCTCCACCGTGAGACCGAACTCAACCATCAAGGCCAAATAGCGCGAATTTCCCTTTTACCTCATAGCTTTATGCGAAATTGGGTTCGTTTCGCAGATTCAGACTTTTTGGTTTACAACCGCCTGCACTTTATAAGACTGCTTCCACACCAGCCTGTTGCGGGACCGCCAGATATTTTGCACACTACGGGCCGACAGGTGGAAGGAAACCCAACCCATGAACATCAATGCACAGGTTCAAGACACTGACGCACCAGCCGTCAGCGCGGCCGAATGGCAGTTGCGCGTGCAACTCGCCGCCGCCTACCGGCTGGTGGACCATTTCGGTTGGTGCGAGCTGATCTATGCCCACCTCACTGCACGGGTACCCGGGCCGGAAGATCACTTTCTGATCAACCCCTACGGTTTGAACTATGACGAAATCACCGCATCCAATCTGGTGAAGATCGACGTTAACGGCGACAAGGTGGGCGCCTCCTCCCATACGGTGAACGAGGCGGGCTTCATCATTCATTCGGCCATTCACATGAACCATTCGGCCGACAACCAGGTGGTGATGCACACCCACAGCCGCGCCGGCATGGCCGTGGCCGCGATCCAGGAAGGCCTGGTGCCGATTTCCATGGATGCCACCTTGTTCCATGGCGATCTGGCCTATCATGACTATGAAGGCCCCAGCCTCTACCCTGATGAACGCGAGCGGATTGTGAAGTCACTCGACGGGAAGCGCGCGCTGAT
>JBCDDQ010000111.1:0-14534 GCA_039180225.1 Pseudomonadota bacterium | reverse complement strand
TTCTTCGCAGATGGACAGGTGGTGCTGACCGAGCAAAAGCTGATGGAGGTGACCGGCCCGTTCTCACAGCTTTCCGAGCTGGAAACCCTGCTTTTGCAGAAGGTGGGACTGCCCTGTGTTGCCGCCAGCAATGCGTATGAGATGTGCCGCGCCATGCCGGCTTCGGCGTTTATGGATATGCATGCGCGTCATGGTTCCGGTCCGGAAATGAACCTGCTGGCGGCCTATGGCGCGGCTGTGGGCTCCCAGGCTGCGCGTGCGGAAGACCCACAGATACGGGGCTTTACAGGGTCTTCTCAAGACTTGACTGCACCCTTGTTTGGGGCAGAGCGCGGTATGGGCACCATGCCGCATGCTTTGATTGGTTTCACAGGCGGGGACGTGGTGGAAGCCACAAAGCTGTTTGTGGAAGCGCTCCCGGACAACCCGGTGGCCTTTGCGCTGGTGGATTACTCTGGTCGAGAAATCACGGACAGTCTGGCGTGTGCCAAATGGTTCTACGATGAGGCCGAACTGCACAAGCAGGGAAAGACGTTCGGCGTTCGGCTCGACACCCATGGCGGCCGGTTTGCAGAAGGGCTGGATTATGAGCGCTCCGTGCGGACCGTGGGCGATTGGATGGGTGTGTCGGGTGAGTACACCATTGTGGAGACCGTGTTGGGCCTGCGGGCCTTTCAGTTGGACACCAGCAACATTCTGGTGGACCGCGTGCGGCGGATTCTCTTTGGAGCCGGGGTGTCTGTTGCGTCCATTATTCACGCCCGTGAAGCCCTCGATAAGGCCGGGTACAAGGAGGCCAAAATTGTCGCCTCGTCCGGTTTTGGGGTGCAGAAATGTCAGGTTATGGGAGCTGCGAAAGCCCCCGTCGACCTTGTGGGCACGGGCTCATTTTTGCCGGCCACGCTGTCGGAGACCTATGCCACCGCCGATATCATCGCTTATGATGGCGAAGAACGGGTGAAGGTGGGCCGGGAGTTCCTCTTTGACTAAAGGGGCGCACGGCTCATGGGGTTGATCGCAAACAGGCTGTTGCTCGTTGGATTGATCGCTGTGGCGGGATACTTGGCCTGGCAACATCAAAGCAAACTGTTTGAGGATAAGGGTCGGCTCGCCGTTTCCGTGCGTGGCAAGACCGCCTTTATGTTCTGGAATCAAGACATCAAGCTGCCGATGGCCCGGCGCATTGCGGAGGCGTACGAGCGCGATCGCAACCAGGTGACCCGCTTCATCCTGGTTCTGGATTCCCCAGGCGGCGCCCTACACGAAGGGGGCGAGGTGATCGAGGTTCTCCAGAAGATCAAAACCACCCACCAATTCCACACGTTTGTCGGCCCGAACGCCAATTGCCTCTCCATGTGCGTGCCGATCTACCTGCAGGGCCAGAAGCGGCTGGCCGCGCCGGAATCGCGCTGGATGTTCCACGAGCCGATCTCCGTGGACGCCCACACGGGTGAAGAAGTGAAGCAGCTCGAGTTTGAAGCCGATTTCTATGCGCGCAGGTTCTTCGAGCGTTATTTCACCAACTCCGAAATGGCCCCGGCCTGGCGAAAGCAATTAGAGCGCGACTGGAAGGGCAAAGAGATCTGGAAGACCGGTCAGCAGTTGTTCGACGAAGGCGCCAACATCATCACCGGCCTGGTCGAACCGAAGCAACTCACCCTCTAATACTGAGGGAACCGGCGTCAGATTACCTCGATATTTGCTCTTGATCGTTGATGTCCGATCCAACCCGGCCGGCGTCAGTCTTTGCGCTGGCACTGTTGATCACGGGATCAATGAACTTGCCGAAGAAGCTCCGGGACGCGGGCGCCGGGGTCTTCTGCTTTTCCGTCAGGCGTCTCTTCCTGGAAACGGGTTGGCGGACCACATACTTGCCCTTTGAAGAGATCCGGCCCAACAGCTCGTCGTTGGCCCGTGAAATTGGGGTTTTGGGCACGCTGACTTTGGATGTTCCCAGAGGGTCTTGATCTGCAGGTGCGGGCAGGGCGACGACCCTTTCCTCAACCGATGCCGAAAGGGCGGAGGTCTGTGTGTTTGGATCGATCAGGTTAGGGGTTGAGCGATAGTGTACCGAACCGACGCTCGCGCGCTTTTTCAATGTCTGACTGCGAGATTGGACCGTGGTGCTTTTTGCAGACCGGACCGGCGTGACAGCCGGCTCGGCGTTTCCGCTAACCTGTGGCGGTGGCTCGGAGGCAATCGCGGTGATGGAGAGGTGTGCCAGTTGAACGGCCAGAACGGCCACCAAGGCACAGGAAATGGCCGCAGCGCCTAGCCGTGGTGAAGAAGATTTCAGCAGCGAGACACACTCGCGGGTGCTGAAGAGCTTGACCGCACCAATGGCCAGACCCGTGGTGAGCACAAACCAGGTGAAGACAAAGCCTAACGCGTAGGCCAGCGGCACATTGTTGCCGGACATCGCTACGCCTGCAAACACAGCCGCAATGGTGCTGGGGGCCACGGTGGACCATAAAGCGATGCGATCAAAGTTCTGCCGCGGCGCCGACCGGCGTTTGCGCGGCCGTGAAGGTGGGCGAGCCTGTTTACCGGGGCGTTGCTTTGGAACCTCGCGAACGGGAGGTGCGCTGGGCGCTTCGGCTGAACCGGTCTGTTCAAGAACCAGATTGAGCCGCTGGCGGTGGCGGGTCGCCATGTGGTTCGCCTCTTGGCGCAGTTTGGAGAATTTGTTCTCCCAGCGCTGTTTCGCGATCCGAAGATCACTGGTCTGGGATATGTTTGTAGAGTCAATGTGTTCCATGCCGCATTCAAACCTAAACAGGAGCCTCCTGGGATGTGCCAATACCGGTCAGGCGGCCGTCGCGCGGGACGGCGTGGCCGCGGTTTGGTTCATTCACGCAAAGGGCATGCCAGCGTCCGCGCGCGGAAATGGCACGGCGCTTGCTTCAATGGGGCAACGTCCCGTCCCATGATGCCAGATGGCCGATTTTGGGGAACGGGTTGCCTCAAATCAGGAGTAGCGATGATGGCAAGAATCTCTTTGAAGACCGCTCAGGCCTTGGTCGACACCATTGCCGACGAGCATCAGCAAGACCGTAAAATTCTGCAGACCATGTTGGATCACAGTACGGAAATGGTTGGCGCGCTCAACGAGATGATGTTGCAGGAGCAGGACAGAATTGAGCACGAGTACCGTGAGCGTAAAGCGTCGGTGCAAACCCTGTTTGAGCAGCTGATCACAAATGAGCGAGACCGCTCAGAGCGCCTGGCGCACCAATTGTCGGATCTGTCGGAAGGCTCGGTCGCGCCCCTGCGCATCAGTGAAGTGGGTGAAAAGAGCTACGAGCTGCTGGATCTGGAAGAAGAGCTTGCCGCGCGCAAGAGCCCAGCCAAATCAGGTAACGGCGCACAGGCCAGCTAGGAAAGTCCCCGCGGGCGACCTCAGCCAAACACGCGGGCGAAGATCATGTCCACGTGTTTGGTGTGGTAGCCGAGGTCGAACAGGGCCTCCAGATCAGCCTCGCTCAGAGCCGCCGTAACGTCCGCGTCGGCCTTCAACAGCTCCAGAAAATTGCCTTCACCCCGCCACACGGGCATGGCGTTGCGTTGAACAAGGCCATAGGCCTCCTCGCGCGAAGTGCCCGCTTGAGTGAGCGCCAGGAGCACGCGCTGGGAGTGCACCAGGCCGCCCAACTGATCCAAATTGCGCTCCATGTTTTGCGGATAAACCACCAGCTTTTCGATCACGCCGGCCAGTCGGTTCAGGGCAAAATCCAGATGTACTGTCGCATCCGGACCAATGCCGCGCTCAACCGATGAGTGGGAGATGTCGCGCTCGTGCCAGAGGCTCACATTCTCCAAAGCCGGCATCACCGCCGACCGTACGAGGCGCGCAAGGCCGGTGAGGTTCTCCGTCAAGACCGGATTGCGCTTGTGGGGCATGGCCGATGAGCCTTTTTGGCCCGGGGAGAAATATTCTTCGGCTTCCAGCACCTCTGTGCGTTGAAGGTGACGGATCTCCGTGGCGACGCGCTCAATGGAGGAGGCGATGACCCCGAGCACAGAGAAGTACATGGCGTGCCGGTCTCTGGGGATCACCTGAGTGGACACGGGCTCTGGTTTCAGGCCGAGCGCCTCGGCCACATGCTCTTCGATTCTCGGGTCAATGTTGGCAAACGTGCCCACGGCTCCGGAAATGGCGCAGGTGGCCACTTCCTCGCGGGCAAGCGCCAGTCGGGTGCGGCAGCGTTCAAACTCCACATACGCCTGTGCCAATTTGAGGCCAAACGTGGTGGGTTCGGCGTGAATGCCGTGGCTGCGGCCGATGCAAAGGGTGTCCTTATGTTCGAAGGCCCGGTCTTTCAACGCTGACAACAGCCGGTCCATATCAGCCAGCAAGATGTCGGTGGCGCGCACCAATTGCACGTTGAAGCAGGTGTCCAGCACGTCAGATGAGGTCATGCCCTGGTGCACAAAACGGGCATCTTCGCCCACATGTTCGGCCAAATGGGTGAGGAAGGCGATCACATCGTGTTTCACCTCGCGTTCGATCTCATCGATCTTGGCCACATCGAACTCCGCCGCGTCGCCGCGGGCACGGATGGTCTCAGCCGCCTCTTTCGGGATAACCCCGATCTCAGCCATCGCTTCGCAGGCGCTTGCCTCAATATCAAACCAGATTCGGAATTTCGTCGCCGGCTCCCAAATGGCAGCCATTTCCGGGCGCGTGTAGCGGGGGATCATGGGTAGAAGCTCTTCCACTCTAGCGGCTTAAGCCGATGAGATACCAAACCGCGCCGGTTCGGACAATGGCAGGCCTGAATTATGTTCAAATTGCTGTTGATGGCCGCAAGCGTTCTGATTATGGTCCCTGTCAATTGCTCAAACGGGGTGTCTGGTCACACCAAATGCCGGACTGAGAGGCCTGAGAGCCAACCCGTGGAACCTGAACCAGGTCATGCTGGCGGAGGGATTTGGGTGCGCGCCGTGACGTTGATCACCCCGCCAAGAAGCCCGATGTTCTCCTGACCTGGCATTGCGAACTCTATGGAAGGCACTGTTTGTGGACGGTCTTCAGTCTCTTACCGGCGAACTGCTTCAGACGATCCGGCGCGATTGTCCGAAGGTACACTGCATCACCAACACGGTGGCGGAAACCTGGACCGCGAATGTGTTGCTGGCGCTAGGGGCCGTGCCCTCAATGACGGCCCACCCCGATGAGGTGGGGGCCTTTGTCACCAGCGCTCATGGCGTTTTGGTGAACATGGGCACGCCCGATGACCAACGTAATGCGGCCAACGCTCTGGCCATCGACATTGCTGATGCAGAAGGTCTGCCCTGGGTGCTGGACCCGGTGTTTGTCGACCGCTCGCCGGTGCGCCTGGAGCGCGCCCGCGAGCTGATGACGCGCACGCCTGCGGTGGTGCGCGGCAATGCGGGCGAGCTTGGCGCTCTTAAGCATGACAACGCAGAAGGCTTTGCCAAATTCTGCGCAGACTATAAGACAGTGGTGGCCTCAACCGGTGAAGTGGACCGGATTGAGGGGCACGGCCGGGCTGGGCTGGTGGACAATGGACATCCTGTAATGGCTCGGGTTACGGCGATGGGCTGTGCCATGTCGGCGGTGGTCGCCGCATTTTGCGCGGTCCATGAGCATTATTTTGAAGCCGCCGTGTGTGGGCTTTTGACGGTCGGGGTGTGTGGAGAGTTGGCTGCATCTGAACAGAGTGGACCCGGGCGTTTCCCTCCGGCGTTTCTGGATTTGCTGGCAGGACTGGACGCCAAGCAATTGAGCGCGGTCGCGCGCTACTCCGAATTGGTGTTGGCATGAGCACACGCCCTCTAGACCTGTCGGTTTACGGCGTCCTGGACCCGGCCCGCACGCGCGGACGCGATCTGGCAACCCTGACCGATGCTGCACTGTGTGGCGGCGTGACCTTTCTGCAGCTCAGGATCAAATCGCAAAACACGCGTGAGCTGCTGGCAGCGGCGTTTGGGGTGGTTGAGGTGACCCGGGCTCACAATGTTCCGCTGGTGATCAACGACCGGGTGGATATCGCTTATGCGGTCAAGGCCGACGGTGTACATCTAGGCGATGAGGATATGCCGCCGAACCATGCGAGGTCTCTGTTGGGAGAGGAGGCCATAATCGGTCAAACCATCCATTCGGTCTATGAGGCGGAAACGTTCGCGATCTCTGAGGCGGACTATTTCGGTGTGGGCGCCGTGTACGCCACGGCCAGCAAAGAGCGAGACGCGCCGCCTATCGGGCCAGGCGGCTTTGGCGAAATCAGGAACGCGCTTGAGCGCGTGGCTCCGGGCAAGCCCGTTGTGGGGATTGCCGGTATCACCTCTGAGAACTGTGCGCCGGTTATGGCCGCAGGGGCAGATGGGGTGGCGGTGATCTCAGATATCTTCATGGCCGACGATGTGGAGGCGGCCGCCCGCCGGCTGGCAGCTGCAGTGCACGGGGCCGGGGAGGTGGCAGCATGAGCCATCCCACAGCACTCACCATTGCGGGTTCGGATTCGGGGGGCGGTGCCGGCATTCAGGCCGACTTGAAGACCTTTTCCGCGCTCGGGGTCTATGGCTGTTCGGTGATTACCGCCCTCACAGCCCAGAACACGCAAACCGTGAGCGGCGTCATGGACGTTCCGGCTGAGTTCATCAGGCAACAGATCGATGCGGTGTTCTCAGATATCGATGTGCATGCGGTTAAGATCGGCATGCTTTCCGTGCCGGAAACCATCGAGGTTGTGGCAGATGGTTTAAAGCGCCATGGCGCGCGCAACATCGTGCTCGATCCGGTTATGGTGGCCAAATCGGGAGATGCGCTGCTGCAGCCTCATGCGGTGGAGGCTGTGCGTGAAATCCTTTTGCCCCTGGCGGATTTGATCACCCCCAACCTGCCGGAAGCGGCCGCTCTGTTGGGCGAGGGCCCGGTTACGGAAACCGGCGATATGCACAATGCCGCGTCCGCCTTGATGGCACTTGGGCCCAAGGCGGTGCTTCTGAAGGGCGGACACCTCAGCGGCGATGAAAGCCCGGATGTGCTGATGGATGCTGAAGGAGCCGAAGTTCTCCACAGCACACGCATTAACACGCGCCATACCCATGGCACCGGGTGTACACTATCTTCAGCAATTGCGGCTGGCCTGGCGAAAGGCAAGACTGCGCGTCAGGCCGTGGGTGATGCAAAAGACTATATTACTGCAGCGATAGGAGCTGCCGACAGTCTTGGGATCGGCGAAGGCCACGGTCCGGTGCATCATTTCCATCGTCTGTGGAGTTGAGGTTGTGAGGACAGAGTTATGAGTACAAACCGGCGTAAGTTTTTGGCAGGGGGTGCAACCGCAGCAGGCGCAACCCTGGCAAGTCCTGCCATCGTCCGCGCCCAGACCCGCACTTGGCGCATGGTCACATCCTGGCCGAAGAACCTGCCTGGACCCGGTACCACGGCTCAGTTCCTCGCCGATCAGATCACCATCATGTCGCAAGGCCGCCTTGAGGTGACGGTCTATCCGGCCGGCGAACTCGTTTCCGGCTTGGGCGTGCTTGATGCTGTTGCGGGGAAGGTGGCGCAGATGGGCCACACGGCCTCGTTTTTCTGGACCGGGAAGATGCCCGCTGCGGCGTTCTTCACCGCAGTCCCCTTTGGCCTGACGCCGTTGGAACATATTGCCTGGATTGAGCATGGCGGGGGCCAGGATCTCTGGGATCAGCTCTATGAGCCGTTCCGGGTAAAGCCACTGATGGCCGGTAACTCGGGCATGCAAATGGGTGGATGGCTGAAGAAGGAAGTGAACAGCCTGGATGATATGAAGGGCTTGCGGTTCCGCATTCCAGGACTTGGCGGCGCCATGATGCAGAAGCTGGGTGTTGTGCCGGTTCTGATGGCCCCTTCAGAAATCCTGCCGGCCCTGCAATCTGGTGCCATCGATGGAACCGAGTTTTTGGGTCCTTGGAGTGACCGGGCGGCCGGGTTCTACAAGGCAGCCTCAAATTATTACTGGCCCGGGTTCCACGAGCCCAACGGCACCTCAGAAGCGCTGATCAACCTGAAATCCTGGAACAACCTGCCGGACGATCTCAAGCAGATCGTGGAGAACGCCTGCCGTGCAGCCAATATGCTGGGCCTTTCAGAAACCGAATGGCGCAATGCGGAGGCCCTGCAGGCCCTGAAAGGGGACGGGGTGACCACCCGGCGCTGGCCCGACGATATTGTGCGGGCCGCCAGGGACGTGGCTACTGAGGTGATCTTGGAGTTCGGCCAAGGCAGCGACATTGAGCAGAGAATCTACCTTAGCTACGAAACCATGCGGGCCCGGGCACGCAACTGGTCAC
This sequence comes from Pseudomonadota bacterium, assembly GCA_039180225.1. Classification (GTDB taxonomy): domain Bacteria; phylum Pseudomonadota; class Alphaproteobacteria; order Rhizobiales; family CAJQND01; genus JAAEUE01. The sequence goes on along the minus strand of JBCDDQ010000111.1, from coordinate 6,233 downwards.
GGGTCGGGGCAGAGGCATTCCTCACCGCCCGAAACGGCTAATCGGGAAAACCTCCCCCCGTCCATCTCTTAAAGCAGTGCCGGATGAGGCGCCCAGCGTTTGGAGCGTGCGCTGATCACATTATTGTGCATTGCAAAAAAGTGTTCCCATTTTCGCCGCAATGCAACATAAATAGTACCACGCTCTGGGAGGACGCTTTTGTGCAGTCAAGTTTTGCTTCGCAAGGAGAACATGATGAACGCAGAGTTTGCCTCCGGAACCACGGTTATTCGCCGTTTGTGGCCGAGCGATCAGGATCAGATCAAGGAACATTTCCGACAATTGGACGCAAAGACCCGGCGCCTGCGATTCGGCGGCGCGGTGAGCGAGAGCTTTGTTGAGCAGTACGCCGGAAAGCTGATTGAGCTTGGGACAATTCTCTACGGAGCCTTTCCAGACGGGAGACTGCGCGCACTTGGCGAGTTGCGCGGGCTTCTGGACGATTGGCCGGCAAGCGCCGAAGCGGCCTTTTCGGTTCAGCAACCCTGGCAGGACAAGGGGCTGGGCGCAGCACTCATGGACAGGGTGGTGGCCGCCGCGCAGAACCGCGGTGTCAAAAGCCTGCACATGATGTGCCTGAGAGAAAATGAGAAGATGCAGCATCTGGCCCTAAAGCACGATGCGATCTTGGACTTTAACCGCTTCGAGGTGGAAGCGACCCTCGATCGCCCGTGGCCCACGCCGTTCTCGGTTGCCGAAGAACTCGCCAACGATGCGCAGGGTTTCGTGCAAGCGGTGCTGAGGTGGCCGGGCGGGGTCGGCCAGGGGGCCTGATGGTCTAGCGCAGACCTCCGAAGCGGCGCCAATAATCCTCTGAAAGGGCGGGAGGCTCGGTTCTCTCCTTGGCCGTTTGCTGGTTCAGGAACTCATCGGACTGCTCAGCCACTTGCTTATAGATTTTGGCGCTCAAGCGCAGCGCGTCTGAACCCATCCAGGGCTCTGGCAGGAGGTCGCGCGGCAAGTGGGGATCTTTCAGCAAGATCCTGCGATATTCGTGGATCAGCAGAACGCGGAGCGCGAAGGCGGCACTGGGCGTCTTTTTACCTAGCGCGCTCATCTCGTGGCTGCCAAAAACGTCCACAAACTTAGCATATTCCCCGTTTAGCTGATCAAGAGGCCAGGCAGCCGCCGCCGCCGATTTCATATTGGCCTGGCCGCTCTGGCCGGTCAGTTTGGAGTGGAAGATGAGGACCTTCTTTTCCAGATCTTCCGACTTTAGATCGACACAAAGCCCTTCAGGCACCGGGCCGGGCAGGGCCATGAGCGAGGTGCTGATTTGCCCGAAACCGTGCCACCTCAGCCGGCGGCGCAAGGTCTGGCGTTCGGCTTGGGACATATCAGGCACCCCTTGCACCAGTGTCCAGGTGTCTTCGCTGCGCGGGAGCGCCGTTGAGTAAATGCGCCTGCCTGCGGCCATGAACTGGCGAAAACCGGCTTCGCTCAGGCTGTACTCGGCTCGCCGCCCGACACTGCGTGAGGTGAGCCAGCCTTCCTGAGAAAGGCGATAAACACCAGTGCGCACCAGACGTTCTGACAGGCCCAGTAAGCTCATCAGCGCCATCAGGTCGCTCAGCCAGATGCTCCCTCCACGGGGCATAATGGAATCGCCGAAGACGGTGACAATGAGCGAGTTCGCCTTGGGGCGCACCCGTCCCAGCAGGTCTTCAATCTCACCTGCAACCGCGCTGTCCGGTTCGGCCAAACTCACCGGTTGTCCACCACGCGCTGGGCTTTGCCCTCAGAACGGGCGACGCCGCCGGGCTTGTGCACCAGGGCCTCCACGCTGATACCGATGAAGTCCTTGACGGTTTTTTCAAGCGCAGCTGCGGCCGCCGTGCGCTCGTCCTCGCCAGCGTTTGTGGGATTGGCTTCGCAATGGACCTTGAGGCCCTCCAGATTGCCCTTTTTGACACGTTCGATCTGCCAGTGGGGCGAGAGTGCTTCGATTTTGACGATCTGCTCCTCAATCTGCGTCGGGAAGACGTTTACACCGCGCACGATCAACATGTCGTCGGAGCGTCCGGTGACCTTCTCCATCCGCCGCATGGAGCGGGCGGTGCCGGGCATAAGGCGGGTGAGGTCCCGGGTGCGGTAGCGGATGATTGGAAAGGCTTCCTTGGTGAGCGAGGTGAACACCAGCTCGCCAAGCTCGCCCTCGGGCAGAACTTCGCCTGTGTCCGGGTCAATCACTTCGGGATAGAAATGATCCTCCCAAATGTGCAGGCCATCCTTGGTTTCGATGCATTCATTGGCCACGCCCGGGCCGATCACCTCCGACAATCCATAAATGTCCACCGCATGGAAATGAGCGCGGGCTTCGATTTGGGCCCGCATTTCGTTGGTCCAGGGTTCGGCGCCGAAAATGCCGATTTCAAGGGCCGTATCCTCAGGTCTGACCCCCTGGACTTCCATTTCATCAAGAATGTTCAACAAGTAGGACGGGGTGACCATGATCACCCGGGGTTGGAAATCCACGATCAGCTGTACTTGGCGCGGGGTCATGCCGCCGGAAATGGGGATGACCGTGCAGCCCAGCTTCTCCGCCCCATAATGGGCGCCCAGGCCGCCGGTGAAGAGGCCGTAGCCATAGGCCACGTGGATCATGTCACCCGGCCTGGTGCCTGACGCCCGCATGGAACGGGCGACGCACTCAGCCCACATGTCGACGTCGTTCTTGGTGTAGCCCACCACCGTGGGTTTGCCCGTGGTGCCAGACGAGGCGTGAATGCGGGCAAGCTGGTTGGTGGGCACGGCGAACATGCCGAACGGGTAGTTCTGGCGCAGGTCCTCCTTGACCGTGAACGGGACGTTGGCGAGATCGTCCAAGGATGTCACGTGATCTGGGTGTATACCTGCAATATCGAACGCTTGGCGGTAGTGGGGTACGTTCTCATAGGCGCAGGCGAGGGTGCGTTTCAGGCGCTCCAGCTGGAGGCCGGAGATTTCATCGCGGCTGGCAATTTCTATGGGATCGAGGCTGCTGCGGTCCGCCGCATAGTCTTCTTTTGGTTTGAGGCTCATCCCGTTTCTTCCTCCTCTAGTACCGCACCCTTGATGGTGCGGGATTTCCCTCTGAATTCGGCGACCACCGCCCCGTCTTGATTGGTGACGGCAATATCGTAAATGCCGTTGCGCCCCTCGCGCCAGCGTTCTTGTGCGTTGGCGGTGAGGATTTCCCCTTCAAAGGCAGGCTTCAGGAACGAGACTTCCGCGCTCGCGGCAACTGTGCGCAGGTTGTAGCTGTTGCAGGCAAAGGCAAACGCGCTGTCGGCCAGGGTGAAGATGAAGCCGCCATGGCAGAGCTTATGTCCGTTCACCATGTCGGGGCGCACGGTCATGGACAAGGTGGCGTGCCCCTGCGCCACATGTTCAATTTTCATCCCCAGGCCCCGGCTTGCCTGGTCGTCAGCAAACATATGCTGCGCGCAGGCCCGCGCCAGCTCATCGTCTTGCACCATGTGGCTTACTGTTCCCTCAGTATCGTCAACGGTCTTGCATTATGATACAAAAATTCCTTGAAATCAAAATATTTTGTGTCATATTTGCTTCAGTCAGCTGACTGGAGGAAACGATAATGGTGCACGAGGCCGGCTCATCGGACGAAATGAGAGAGCGCTTTGATGCGTGGGTTGCGGCGGAGAACAAGGTTGAGCCGCAAGATTGGATGCCTGAGGGGTATCGCAAGACCCTGCTGCGGCAGATTTCGCAACATGCGCACTCTGAAATCATAGGCATGCAACCGGAAGGCAACTGGATCACGCGGGCGCCGTCGCTGCGGCGCAAGGCCATTCTGCTGGCCAAGGTGCAGGACGAGGCCGGCCATGGGCTCTATCTCTATTCGGCCGCAGAAACCCTGAACTTCAGCCGCGATCAGATGGAAGCCGATCTGATGAGTGGGAAAGCGAAATACTCCTCCATCTTCAACTATCCCACGCTCACATGGGCCGATGTGGGCGCCATCGGCTGGCTTGTGGATGGGGCGGCGATTGTCAACCAGATCCCGCTTTGCCGCTGTTCCTATGGTCCTTATGCCCGGGCCATGATCCGGGTGTGCAAAGAAGAGAGTTTTCACCAGCGCCAGGGTTTTGAGCTGATGATGGCGCTGAGCCACGGCACGGCCGAGCAGAAGGCCATGGCCCAGGATGCGCTGAACCGCTGGTGGTGGCCGGCGGTGCAGATGTTCGGGCCGCCGGACAATGACAGCCCCCATTCGGCGCAGAATATGGCCTGGAAGATCAAACGCTTCTCCAATGATGACCTGCGTCAGAAGTTCATTGATATGACGGTGAAGCAGGCCCAGGCGCTTGAGCTGGAGATCCCCGATCCGGATCTGAAGTTCAATGAGGAGACCGGTCACTGGGACATCGGGGAGATCGATTGGGATGAATTCTGGGCGGTTGTGAAGGGTCACGGGCCCGCCAGCCGCCAGCGCATGACCAACAAGCGCAACGCTCACGCTGATGGCGCCTGGGTGCGTGAGGCGGCAGTGGCCTTTGCGGACAAAGAGCGGGCGCGGGCCCAGAAAGCTGCGGCATAAGATGAGCGATATGGCAAAGGAAAACGGCGGATGGCCGCTCTTTGAGGTGTTTATCCGCTCCAAACAGGGCCTGTCTCACGTGCATGCGGGCAGCTTGCATGCCGCAGATGCCAAGATGGCCATTGAGAATGCGCGTGACGTTTACACGCGCCGCAATGAGGGCACCTCCATCTGGGTGGTGCCGTCTGAGGCGATCAGCGCATCAGCGCCGGAGAACAAGGGGGAGCTGTTTGATCCTGCGGAGTCCAAGATCTACCGTCACCCCACATTCTACACCGTGCCGGACGATGTGGAGTGCCTGTGAGCCATGAACACGGTGGATCCCCTGTTTGAAACCTGTCTGCGCCTGGGCGATACGGCGCTGGTGTTGGGCCAGCGCCTCGCAGAATGGTCGTCCAAGGCCCCCACGGTGGAACTGGATATTGCGCTCTCCAACCATGCGCTGGACATGATCGGGCAGGCGCAGCTGTTCTTGGAGTACGCGGGCCGGGTGGAAGGCAAGGGGCGCGATGAAGATGCGCTGGCCTATCACCGCCAGGACTTTGAGTTCCGCAATGCCATGATGGCCGAGCTGCCCAGGGGCGACTTTGCCTTCACCATGGTGCGCCAGTTCTTGTTTGCCAGCTTTGCGGAGGCCTTTTACCAGGGCATGCTGGCGAGCACTGATACAGATCTTGCCGCCATCGCCGGCAAGGCGGAAAAGGAAATGGCCTACCACATGCGCCATTGCGGCGAGTGGGTGGTGCGCTTAGGGGACGGGACAGAGGAAAGCCATGCGCGTGCGCAAGCCGCTTTGGATGAGTTCTGGCCCTATGTGCACGAGCTCTTCACCACAGATGACGTGGATCAGGCGATGATCGAAAAGGGCATTCTGCCGGATGCGTCTGCCCTTAAGGATGAGTGGTTGGAGCACGTCAAATCGGTCATGGCGCGGGCCACGTTGAGCCTTCCAGAGGATGACTGGATGCCGTCTGGCGGACGCACCGGCCAGCACACCGAGCATTTGGCCTATCTTCTGGCGGAAATGCAGGTTCTGCCCCGTACCTATCCGGATGCAAAATGGTGAGGCAGGGAACATCTGAGCTCTCCACCCGGGCAGAGGAGGTGTGGGCTGTTCTGGACCAGGTTATGGACCCGGAGATCCCCGTGGTTTCCGTGGTTGATCTGGGGATTGTGCGCGATGTGCGCGAGGAGGGCGGTACCCTCGATGTGATCGTGACCCCTACGTATACCGGCTGTCCGGCCACCAAGCAGATTGAAGCCGATATCCGCCAGGCCCTGGATGAAGCCGGGTTTGTGGAGGCCGGCATGGAGATCTCCCTGGCGCCCGCCTGGACCACGGACTGGATCACCGCGCGGGGCCGCGAGCAGCTGAAGGCCTTTGGCATTGCCCCGCCGGAAGGCAAAGCGGGCAAGCGCGCCTTGTTTGCGGGCGATTCCAACGTAACCTGCCCGCACTGCGGCTCGCGGGACACCGAGCAGATTTCCGAGTTCGGCTCCACGGCGTGCAAGTCGCTTTGGCGCTGCAAGTCGTGCCTGGAACCCTTTGACTATTTTAAATGTATTTAAGGATTAGTGATGCCGCGCCCTGAGTTTCATGAGCTTGTGGTTGCCGATGTGCGCAAGGAAACCGATGACGCCACCTCGGTGGCCTTTC
>JBCDDQ010000110.1:0-15252 GCA_039180225.1 Pseudomonadota bacterium | reverse complement strand
GTGATGATTTTGATAATGTTGACAAGTTTTAGTTGACGAAAAATCAATCATAATGTTTGGCCATTTTGGGGCCGGGGACGCCTGCGCGCTTGCGAAGCGTTGTCGCATACAACGGTTCAAAGTCAATTCTAGGTGCGTGGCAGGTGGCATTAACCCATTAAACTGCGAGTATAAAATGGAACAGGAACAAGTCGAAACAGCTTCAGAACTTCTCGAACTTTCTACAGAAATCGTCTCAGCTTACGTGAGCCACAACGTGGTGCCGGCTGCGGAGTTGCCGGAATTGATCGCAAGCGTCTATGGCGCCATGGCCGCAACGCAAACCGAGGCCAAAGAGGCCAAAGAGCCCTTGAAGCCGGCTGTGTCGGTGCGCAAATCGATCACCGATGATTATTTGATCTGCTTGGAAGACGGCAAGAAGTTCAAATCCTTAAAGAGGCATCTGAGAACCCATTACGGGCTGTCGCCTGAGGAGTATCGCGAGAAGTGGGGGCTGCCCAGCGATTATCCAATGGTGGCGCCGAATTATGCCGCCGCGCGCTCTGAGCTTGCCAAGAAAATGGGCCTGGGCCAGCGGGGCGGACGCCGCAAAGCCGCTTAAGGATCTGCCGTGTTTGGGGGCTCGTCGGCGAGCTCCCAAAGATCTCGTTTACGGCCCGATCGGCGCTTGCCAAATCACTGAGCACCGATTCATAGTTGGCGCACGTTGATAGAACGTGATTCGCAAGGGCGGGCAGGCGTGAAAGTTCCAACGGCAGAAGCATTTAGATCGCAATTGGTGATTGCTGAGCAACGTCAGTTGTTTGACTATTGGCTGGAGAAATCGGGCAGCAGATACATGCCAGCGCGCACGGATATCTGCCCGTCTCATTTCCCTCGGCTTTTACCCTTCATCTCCCTCGTGGAGCGGGACCGGCAAGCTGATCGCTTCAAGATCCGGCTGTCGGGCACCCGGCTGCGCGAGATCTATGAGCGCGAGATTACCGGTTGCTTCGTGGAGGAGCTGGACTGTATGGACCAGCCCGACTATTGGAGCGGTACCTACGCCCAAATCGTCAAGTCGGCGCGCCCGGCGCAAGGGGTTGTGCGCGGGCCGTGCGGCACCAAAGATCATCTGGTGCAATTCTGGCTGAGGCTGCCCTTGGGCGCGGTGGAGGGCGAGGTGGACATGATCCTGGCCTATGACCGGTTCGTGCCGGCCCTGGAAATGTCGGAGCTGCAGACCAACTGCGCGTGATCCTCCGCGCAGACGGCATCCCTCATTCATCTCTAACCCCTCCCATCTCCGTGCACTGGAGGAGAGCGTTACAGCATCCTAAGGCTCATGCGTGGCAGGGCCACCCACTCCAACTCCTGATCGTACCAGGTGCTGGCCTCAGCGCTCATGGGCACAATCGTGTACCGGCCGGCCTCACCATTGATGAGGCGGCCGAACACAATGCCGCCGTCCGCACAGCCCGCCAAGGCATCGCTGCCCACCGCGTTTTGCATGTTCCGCCCAATCTGGCGTTCGCACACCAGAACCGTGCTGGCCGGATGACCTCCAGACGCCACCGCGAGCCGCACGCATACCGCATCGCGCACGATCGCCCCCGGATCGACGCCCAAAGGCCGGGCCACCTCTTTAGGGTCGGGCAAAAGCCGTCCGTCCGGGCCAATCTCGCCGAGCACCATCGGATTGATCCGGTCCGGGCTCACCAGCAGTTGAACCGGGTCCACATTGAAAACCTCGCCGAACCGCTCCAGCCAGTCGGTGGACACTGTCATATTGGAGGTCTCCAGCCGCTGAACGGTTTGAGCGGTGGTCCCGACCATCTTGGCAAGCTTGACCAAGGTCCATTTGCGGTCTTTGCGGAACTCGCGAATGCGTGTCTTCATAAGCATCTTTCGGGCAAATATCCAAAATAGCGTGAGCTTTTGGCGCTATTACCCTGAAATTTCTACCAGACTTGACGGAATTTCACAAAGTGCGAAAAAATCCTTGAAATACGAATTTTGTCCTAGTAAATAATAGGGCATCTCAAAGTTGTTAAACCCGGAGGATTACACGTGATTGCTGCATCCCGCATTGCCTTTCGTCCCGACGATTTAACCCTTCCACCTGCGGCCTGTTTTGCCGCCCTCAAGCCTCTGGCGCCGGTAGGGGCGCATCTGGTGGCCATCAGCAAAACCCACTGGGGGCTTTTCGACGGCAAACAGGCCGAGCGCCAAGACACAACCTTGCCCGTCGCCCTGGTGATGGAGCTCAGCAAGGCCGGAGGTCTGGTGATCGGCGAGGCCGGCAAGGCCACGCTCAGTTCAAGCGCCCGAGCCTGGCTCAACCGCCAGGGGCGGGCAGGGGCAAGAGACGGCCGGCGCTTGGAGGCCTTTTTGGCAGACGGCGGCCGGACGGCCCAGCGGCTCACCAACCTGAAAGAAAGTCCTTTGACCTGGCTTGCGACCCGGCGCGACCGCTCCGGCCGGGCGCTCATCAGCGATAGCCAGTTGGCCGCCGGCGAACGGCTGAGGCGCGACTTTACCGCAGGCCGGCTTGCCCCCAAACTCACCGCAGCCTGGGACCCCACAGCCGGACGGGCCAGACAACGGCGTAAGGATGGCATGAGAACAAAACATGAACAAGAACTATCTGATGACGTTTACGCGGCCCGGGCCCGGGTTTCCCAAGCGTTGAAAGCCGTGGGGCCGGAGTTTGAGACCATCCTGCTCGACACGTGCTGCTTCTTGCGCGGGGTGGAGGAGAGCGAAACGCGCTATGGCTGGCCCCGGCGTTCCGCCAAGCTGGTGCTTCGCCTGGCGCTGAGCGCCCTGGCCCGTCACTACGCGCAGCGGGCGCGAGCTTAAGCGGCTTGCGCTTCTGCGGCTTCGGCGTGGATCCGCTGGACCATGGCTTTGAGGCCGTTTGAGCGTTGTTGGGTGAGGTTTTGCTGAAGCTCGATCTCACCCAGCATCTGAAAGGCGTCCGTGGTCAGGATCTTCGCGGCCGGCTTGCCCGAATAAATCGAAATCAAAATGGCAATCAGGCCCTTCACGATGAGGGCGTCACTGTCGCCTTTGAAATTGAGAACCGGCTCGCCTGCGCTCTTGTCCACATCGGTGATGAGCCAAACCTGACTGGCGCAGCCGTTCACCTTGTTGGCGTCCACCCGCTGGGTGTCTTCCAGTTCGGCCAGTTCGCGCCCCAGCTCGATCACATAGCGGTAGCGGTCTTCCCAATCGTCCAGGAAAGAGAAATCGTCGACCAGTTCTGAGAAGTCACGCATTTGAGGGGGTCCGGCTGAAACTCACTATGGCGATGACATAGTCGCTTGAAGAGCTTGGTGCAAGCTGACCCTAAGGCAGAGGAGAAAAGTGGTGCCGCAGGGCATGAAAGGGCAGGACAGGACCCTGCGGCACCGGGGATGGACCTGACGAAACGCGTTGGGTCCGATGAACAAAGAGAGAGGAACGCGGGAGTGAGCGTATCCTTAGGAGTTTGTCTTGCGCTTGGGCGCAGACCATTCGGGGATTAGATCTTGCGGCTCCAGAGTGTTCTTGGCGCCATAGTTTTTGTCGGACTTCACGCCCTTTTCATTGCTGATGGTGGCGATCAGCCGGGTCAGATCCGGAGCGCCGGAGGTGGCCAGATTGGCCTCCATAAAGGCGCCATTGGCCTTGGCCGGGGTGATAACATTGGTTTCCGTGGCCCAATTGTAAATGAGGCTGACGCCGTTTTTGGCTTTGGCCTCAAACAGACCCATCATGGCCGAGCCGGTTTTGCAGACGCCCGGCTGGCGCTCGCAGAACTCAGACATATCAGACGCGGTGGAGGTTGCGGCCACCACCACTTGTCCCGGAGACACTTGCGCCGCCTCTGGCGGTTTGCCGCCGCCCGGTTCATTGTCGTTGCCGGCCGGCAGAAGAATGATAATTGCGCTCAGCCAGAAGGCTGTTCTGAGAATACCCATGAGATTGCCCTTTCGTAGGTAACTGAGCGGAACTTTAGGCGGGCCGTCTTTCGGCCGGCTAAAACCGATCGGGTGAATTCGGCTCAAACTTGCCTCAAGTTTTAGGCAAATCGTGTCTATTCCGCCGCGTCCGGAAGGCCCGAATGGGCGGAAACCGGCGGGTTATGCGGTGTGGGCAGGGCGCATTAATCGGGCCTAAAATAAGGTCTCATTAACGATGAATCGCTAGGCTTCAGCCTGAACCTTTCATAGCTCCCTCTTTTGCTCCCAGGGTCTTGCCAGATGGATGACATAGTCGGCGAACATCGAAAGAAAGCGGTTATTCCGATTTCAGCCTCTCTGTTGACCCTGGCGTTCGGCGTTGCGGTGAGCTGGAATGCACTGAACGGTCAGACCGGCAGTCAGCCCGCCAAACTGGTTGCCGAGCAGAAAACCCAAGCCACGTCCATCTCAGACCTGCTGCAGCGCACCGGCGCCGGCGATCAGGTGCGTCGTCGCTCTGACCCCATGGTCCGCAAAGTGCAAGAGGCGCTGGGTGCGAAGAACATCTATGGCGGCGAGGTCGACGGCCTCAACGGTCCGGCCACCCGCTCTGCGGTGCAAACCTACCGTGAGAAATACGGTCTGCAGGGCGGCGAGGACGGGATCGCCGCCGTGCTGGAGCATCTGGAATATCATCGTCAGATTGCCGAGGCCGCCAAGGCAGCCACCACAGGCTCCACCTCGCAGCTTTCGTCCAAAACCATCGGCCTGATCCAGACCGGTCTGGCCGAGCTTGGCTATGACCCGGGCATGGTGGACGGTAAAATGGGTGAGAAGACCAAACAGGCGATCCGCGACTTTCAGCGCGACCGGTCCATGGATCCAACCGGCAAACCTACCCGCGAGCTCTTGAGCGAGCTGCGCAAGGTGACCGGCCTGACCAGTTTGAGCGAATCTTAGAAACCGGGCAACTCTCAGTCTATGGCACGTTTGCAGGCCAATGTGTGGGTTTCGGCTTACATCCGCCGGGTGAACCAATCCGGCGCCGTTGCCGCCGTTGCGCGTCGCGGTGATGAGGCCTCGGGCACCATTTTCATCAAGATCAATACTCTGGGCGGAGCCATATCGCTGTTGGGCCCGGCCATGCCCAGCCTTGATGACACCATGCCCCAACGGCGTTGGGAGCTGCGCCAACGCGCCGAAGATGAGGCGGACATCGACCGCTATCTGGCCCGCGAGGGGGAGCGTGATCCGGATATGTGGGTCGTGGAGATTGAGGACCGCTCGGGCAAAGACCACTTGCTGGATGAAGAGCGGGCCCCTGATCTAGGGGACGGGATGCGTAACCTGCGCTGATCTTGTCACACTCTGTGCCAAAGTGGCCCCAATCACACTTTTGGAGCGGCTAATTTTAGCCCTTTCTTAACCCTGTTGGCCCTGTAATGCGCGCGATCGTTGCAGAAAGGGCTTTGGGGTGCAGATAGATGCAAGCCAAACAGGATGCCGATATCATAGAGTTCCGGCCTCAACCAAAACGTAAAGGCCGCAAGAAACGCCGCCTTGCTCCGGCGCAGGTGATTATTTTTCCCGGGGTCAGGATCGAACGGCGCGAATACTCCCTGGCAGACCGCCTGCCCATGGGAACTCGCAAAACGCGATAGCAAAACGCTTTGAGCGCGCGCCACTGGATGCTGCGCCGGCCCACCTCCCATCACCTCAATTTGACGTCCAAGCCACCCGAAGAGCGTCTGTGGCATGTAGAGGTTTGTCTCCAGAAGTGTTAGCGTCCCGCTTCGCTTTAGAGCGGCTTATGAGGCAAAATTTCGAAGGCTCCAATGCAAGAAGAGTTAGAGCGCGCGCATCGACTTGTTCCTGAGATCTACGATGCTGCTGTCAATCCGGAATCCATTTCGGACATTCTGCAAAAGGTTGCCCATTTTATTGGGGCGTTTGGAGCGATCCTCACAGAAGTTTCTAACTCCGATGAACTGACCGAGTACCGCATTCCACACTATTCTTCAGGCTATGAGCAGGCGCTCGTGGATCACTATTTAGAGAAATACTCTTCGTTTGAACTCAAAGATCAGCGGATCTTTCAGAACCTCTCCCTGCAGACCGATGAGATTGAGCTTATCAGCGATGACGTGTTGGCAAAGAGCCGCGCGCAGCTGGAGCAGCAGCCCAACGTTCAGTTTCTCAAGTCCATAGGCATTGACTACCGCGCCGCGACCCTGCTCAACAAGGACTTCATCAATGTGGACCGCTTTGCGCTTCAATTCACCGCCGAGCAGGGCCCTCTCAACCCGGGGCACGTGCGCCGCTGCCAGTTGGTCTTGCCGCATTTGGCCAAGGCGTTGATCGTGGGCCGCCCCACCCAACAGCTCATCACGGAGAATGCGGCGATCCTGGAATGCTTGAACCGTCTGAAAAGCGGGGTGTGCATCATTGACGGTGAACGCCGGGTCATCCTCAAAAACCAGGAGTTCGAGCGCCAGGTTGAGGACTATGATGTGTTCGCGATCGCACGCGATGGGCGGCTCGGCTTTGCCCATGAACGTCACTTGAGATCGGCCCAGCAGATGTTCTCCGGATTTGCCTTCCATGGCCGATTTGGCGCGCGGCCCCGAAAAGAAGCTTTGGAACTGGCCACCGGCAAGTCTCCCCACGAGTTGTGCCTGGAGGTGATTCCCCTGGGCCAAACCAATGAAATCGACGAGACCTTCAAGAGCGGCAGCCTCATCTTCTGCCTCGACACATCCCGCCATTCCGACATCGATGTGAACGGCATGTCTGAGGCCTATGGCCTGACGGAGTCTGAGCGCAAGGTTCTGCGTTTCGTGGCGGATGGTCTGTCAAACAGGCAGATTGCAGAAGCGGCGGGGCGGTCTGTTGAGACAATAAACTCTCAGGTTAAATCCATTCTCTCTAAGTCTATGACCTCTAATCGCACGCAACTCATTCGGCTCGCGTCGCAAATAAATACCCATTTAGTTGCTTGATTTCACCAATCTTGGTGATGTGGGCCGACTGGCATCAGTCTTACTATAGTTCCATCGCATTATTCGCTGTGTTTGATCTGGAACATTTTGAGCAGGCTGATGTTTATGACTTACCTTCCCAAGATCGCCGTCTCCGCGGTTGCCCTCATCCATCTTCTCTTCTTGTATGTGGAGATGTTTGATTGGCAGAAGGGTGGCCAAGACTTCCTCACCAAATTCGACCCGGACTTCTTCCGCGAATGCGCGCCCTTGGCGCAAAACATGGGGCTCTATAACGGCTTCTTGGCGGCCGGGCTCATTTGGGCGCAGTTTTTCGTGGCGCCCCAGTTCAGGTCGAGCGCCACCGTGTTCTTCTTGGTCTGCGTGGCCGTTGCCGGGGCTTTTGGGGCCGTCACGGCCGATCAGAAATTGTTCTTTTATCAGTGTTTCCCTGCGCTCATCGGGTTGGGCCTGGTGATGATCCTCCCTGCCAAGTGAATTCGGGCTGGGCTCCATCGCCGCTCCTTGTGGAGCGGTTTGGCCGATGAGCGTAGGGAACTTCCCCCGTTAGGCCGCCTTTTTAGCACGCGCGCATCGTGTGTGGAGCGAGGGCTCCGCATATCCCTGTCAAGGAGGCGTCATTCGGGTTGCAATTGAAGTGATATATCGATATATCTCGATATATGGACTTAACGAAAGCAATAGCTGCGCTCAACAATCCGTTGCGCCGGCAGATTCTGGAATGGCTGAAGGTGCGCGCAAATTTTCCCCCGGCCTTGCCGGAACATGCCGAACTGGACGGGGTCTGCGTGGCCTATATTCAGGAAAAGGCCGGGCTCTCTCAGTCGACCATCTCCAGCTATATGGGGCTGTTGAAGGATGCCGGGCTCGTGGTCTCCGAGCGCCACGGGCAGTTCACCTTTTACCGGCGCAACGAAGAGGCGATCCGCGCATTCGTGCGCGCCGCCGAAAAAGAGCTCCTGGACATTTAGGGGGCAGCACGCCGCAGGACCAACCATGAAATTCGGATCTGATAAACCTCATCATGTGCTGGGGCAGTCTTTGGAGCTGCCGTGTGGGGCGGTTCTCAAAAACCGCCTGGCAAAGTCGGCCATGTCGGATTCCCTGGGAGATGGGGCCGGCAACCCCACCGCGGCGCAGACGAGGCTCTATGAACGCTGGGCCGATGGGGGCGCAGCGCTCTCCATGATTGGCGAGGTGCAGGTGGCTCCGCATTATCCGGAAAAGCCCGGAAACCTGGTGCTTGGGCGGCGCTCTGAGCGGTCTTTGCTTAGCGCGCTCACACGGCGCGCAACGGGGCATGGCGCCCACCTTTGGCCTCAGCTGGGCCATGCCGGCGCGTTGGCGCACCCGCCCATCAGCGTGCCCAAGGGGCCCTCGGCGCTGGACCTGCCGGGTCTGCGCTGCGCCGGCTTGAGCGCAAGAGAGGTGGAGAGCCTGCCGGGGCTCTATGCCGATGCTGCCGTGCTTGCCAAGGAGGTGGGGTTCACCGGTGTTCATCTCCACGCGGGACATGGCTTTCTGCTCAGCCAGTTCCTCTCCCCGCTGTTCAACCGCCGAACCGATCGGTATGGCGGCTCGATCGAAGCGCGCTGTGCCATTGTCCTTGCGATCATTGCCGAGGTGCGCCGCCGCGTGGGGCCGCGCTTTCCCATCGGCATCAGGATCAACGCCAGCGATAAGCTTGAGGGCGGTTTGACGGAAGCCGACGCGCTTGAGGTGGTGCATCTTCTGGACCGGACCACAATCGATCTGATCGATGTGAGCGGGGGGACCTATTTCCCGGGCGCCAAGGCCAGTTCCGACGGTGTTGCGGACGATGGGCCGTACTTCCTGGAGTTTGCTCAGAAAGCCAAGGCGTTGACCCGCGTGCCGCTGATGCTGACCGGAGGCATTCGGACGCGCGCCCAAGCGGCCGAGACGGTGATCGGCGGTGCTGCCGACATGGTCGGTCTGGCGCGCGCAATGGCGCTCAACCCTCAGCTTGCCGACAGCTGGCTGAGCGAGCGGGGCGGTGATCCTCATTTCCCGTCCTTTGCGTCTCCTCCCCGCGGCGCGATAACGGCCTGGTATTCCATGCGGCTGACGGCGTTGGGCGAAGATCGCGAGGCGGCGTTTGTGCTCGACCCGCAGGCTGCTCTGGAGGCCTATGAGGGCCGTGATGAAGACCGCTGCGTCACCTGGCTGGCGCAGTTTGGCACCCACACATCCAATCCCTCCTAGCTTCCGTATACTCCTCGCTAAACGTGGAGCCGTGATTTGACCTGCCGAAACCTTATTTTGATCCTGGGAGATCAGCTCAGCGCCAATCTGTCTGCGCTGAAGGGCGCCGACCGTGCGCGCGATAGGATCTTGATGGCCGAAGTGTGGGATGAGGCCACCTATGTGAAGCACCACAAGAAGAAGATCGCCTTTATCTTTTCGGCCATGCGCCACTTTGCCGAGGAGCTCAAGGCGGATGGCTGGCTCATGGACTATGTGCGCCTTGATGAGGGCGCCAACACCCACAGCCTGACCGGCGAGCTGAGCCGGGCGGCAAAGCGCCATCACCCCGAACGCGTGATCATCACCGAGCCTGGCGAATGGCGCGTGCGGCACATGCTCCAGGCCTGGACCGAGGCGCCTCTGGAGATGTTGGAGGATGACCGTTTCTTGTGTTTTCACGCTGAGTTCGCGGATTGGGCCGATGGCCGCACCCAGCTGCGCATGGAGTATTTCTACCGGGAGATGCGGCGCAAAACCGGCTTGCTGATGGACGGTGATGCGCCGGCCGGGGGCAAGTGGAACTTCGATGCGGACAACCGCAAGCCCGCCTCAGCCGATCTCTTCATGCCGCGCCCCGCGGGAGTTCAGCCAGATGAAATCACCAGAGAGGTGCTGGCTTTGGTGGGGGAGAGGTTTGCCGAGCATTTCGGCGATCTGGAGCCGTTCTGGTTTGCCGTCACCGCGCGCGAGGCGGAGGCGGCGCTGGATGGCTTCATCGCCGACGCCTTGGCCTCGTTTGGAGATTTCCAGGACGCCATGGTGCGCGGGGAGCCCTTTGTCTATCACTCTGTGCTGTCGGCCTATATCAACGCCGGCCTTCTGGATCCGCTGACCGTATGCCGCCGGGTGGAGGCGGAGTATCGGGCGGGCCGTGTGGCGATCAATGCGGCAGAGGGCTTCATCCGCCAGATCATCGGCTGGCGCGAATATGTGCGCGGCATCTACTGGCGCACCATGCCGGGCTATGAGCACCAGAACGCCCTTGGTGCCACGCGGCCGTTGCCATGGTTCTACTGGACCGGCGAAACGGACATGACGTGCCTGGCGGAGGCCATCGGCCAGACGAAGCGCGAGGCCTATGCCCATCACATTCAGCGGCTCATGGTCACTGGCAATTTCGCCATGCTGGCGGGCATCGATCCCCATCAGGTGCATGAGTGGTATCTGGCGGTCTATGCGGATGCGTATGAGTGGGTGGAGCTGCCCAACACGCTCGGCATGAGCCAGTTTGCCGACGGCGGGCTTCTGGCCTCCAAGCCGTACGCAGCGGGCGGGAACTATATGAACAAGATGTCCGACTATTGCCGCTCGTGCCGCTATGATGTGAAGCAGCGAACCGGGCCGGACGCCTGTCCGTTCAACGCACTCTACTGGGATTTTCTGGCGCGCAACCGGGAGCGGCTGAAAACCAACCCGCGGCTGGGTCCGGTCTACCGCACCTGGGACCGCATGGATGAGACCAAGCGCCGGGAGACGCGGGCGAGCGCGGCGTCGTTTTTGGCAAGCTTGGATCAAGTGGCCCCGCAGGCCGGCGACAAGAGAGAGCTGGTCGCCCAAGTGAACGGTTAAGCGCGGCGCTGTTCCTACCAGCTGATCTCTTGGCCGTCATAGGCCAAAAAACGGCCCGAGCGGCCGGGCTCTGCGTTGTCGATCACGGCCAAAAGTTTCGCTGCGCTCTCTTGCGGTGTGAAGAGATCGCGCCCGGACGCAAACGGCTTTGAGAGCCTGGTGTCCACCGTGCCGGGATGCAGCGCCAGGCACAGCGCCTCGGGGCGCTTGCGGGCGATTTCAATTGCGGCGGTCTTGAGCAGCATGTTGAGGGCCGCCTTGGAGGCGCGGTAGCTGTACCAGCCGCCGAGCTGATTGTCGGAAATGCTGCCCACACGGGCCGAAATGCTGGCAAAGACGCTGCGTTCGTTGCGCGCCATCAAGGTGTGAAAGTGCTTCAGCACCAAAAGCGGACCGGTGGCGTTGACCGCAAAGGCCTTAGCGGCGGCCGCCGGATCAAAAGCCGACAGCGCCTTTTCCGGCTTAAGGGCGGGGCTGTGCAGCACACCGGTGGCATCGAAAATCAGATGAACAGGCCCGCCCGCGGCAATCTGGCGGGCAGCCTCTGCGATGGTGTCTTCACGCTCCAGATCCAAATCCGGGCTGGAGCTGCGTGACAGGCCAATGGCCTCAGCGCAGCCGGGCGCTTCGTGCAAAAGCGCAAGTACCGCCGCGCCGATCCCGCCGGATGCGCCCACCACCACAGCCCGAAAACCGGCTGGAAAACTGCTCAGTGTCACCATACTTCCTGATACGCGATCGCGAGCCGGCTGGACCAGAATTCAAAAGACTGATCTCACCTCTGGCCAGATGCGTATCTTGAGCATGAACATGGAAATGCCTTCACTATTACTGGTCGATGATGACGTGACTTTCTTGCGCGTGCTGACGCGGTCCATGAGCAAGATTGGATATTCGGTTTGGCCGGCTCACACCTTGGAAGAGGCCCGAAAGGCCGTGGCTGCGGTTAAGCCGGACTTTGCCGTGGTCGACCTGCACTTGGACGACGAGAACGGGCTTGATGTGCTGGACCATCTCAAGCTGCACTCACCCAGAACCGTGTCGGTGATCCTCTCCGGTTATGTGGATGTGGCCTCCGCGGTCTCTGCGGTGAAGCGCGGCGCAACCGATTGTCTGGCCAAGCCCGTGGATGCCGATGAGTTGGACACCTGTCTGAAGACCGCCCGCACCCGGCGCCAAAAGGTGCCCGACCGGGTCATGAACCCCTCAGAAGCCAAGGTGCAGCACATATTGGCCCACTGGGAAAAGAACGATCGCAACACCACCAAAACCGCTGAGACGCTGGGCATGCACCGGCGCTCGCTCCAGCGCATCTTGCTGCGCGCCGGAATGGGGCGGGACGGGCGGCCCGACGTGCCGAGCCGGTGGACGAAGATGCGCCGCCTTTATGCGGTCTGGACACGGGATATTTCGGCGTAGAAGATGAGGACGAGATGATGAAACTTTCCGTATGGCTTCCCGCTTTCGCTCTTGTGCTTCTGGCGACGGCCGCACTGGCGGGCGAGAAGGGCGTTTCGGCCCACGACTTCGCCTTCACCACCATTGAGGAAACGGGCCAGCATGAACTGGCCAGCCACAAGGGCAAGGTGGTGCTGGTGGTGAACACCGCGTCGTTCTGCGGCTTCACGCCTCAATATTCCGGTCTGGAGGATCTGTGGCGCACCTACAAGGATCAAGGCCTGGTGGTGCTGGGCGTGCCGTCCAACGATTTCGGCGCCCAAGAGCCCAAGTCGAACCTTGAGGTCAAGCAATTCTGCCAGGGCGCCTATAACGTCACCTTCCCCCTGGCATCGAAAACCAAGGTGCGGGGCAAACGGGCCCATGCCTTTTACCGCTGGATTGATGAGACCACAAATGGTGAAGGGTCGCCGCGCTGGAACTTCCACAAGCTGCTGATCGGCAAGGACGGCCGACTGGAGAACTGGTTTGCCTCCAACAAAGCGCCCGGCTCAAACAGCGTGCGCGGGGCCATTGAGGCGGCACTGGCCAAGCCCGCTCCAGCCGGTTGAGGCTCAGGCCCGGGCCAGCTGGGCGCCGGCTTCCCGTGTGATCCATTCCAGGAAACGCCTCGCCTCCGGGCGCTTGAGGGTGGCTTCAGTGGTCACCACATCATACCCGATATCGGTTTGCACGCGCTCGGGAAACGGGCAGACGAGCAGGCCCGCTTCCACCAGGCTTTGCAACACGGGCAGGCTGCCCAGCACCACGCCTTGGCCCGCGATGGCGGCCTGGACGGCGAGGTTATAGTCGGAAAACATGAGCCCGGTGCCGGTGGGTACATGGGCAGCGCCCACCTCGGCCAGCCAATAGCGCCACTCCATCCAGCGCTTCGTGGCCACCGCCCAATGGACCTCGCTCAGATCCCAGTGGAGGAGGGTGGTGTGGGCCAGATCGTCCAGTGTTCTCAGCGCGTCATCGCCTTGCGTCAGCGCGGGGCTGCAGAAGATGCACAGCATCTCATCAAACAGCCGGCGGCACACCAGGCCGGGGGCAGCCGGCGCGGCGAAGCGAATGGCAAGATCGGCCGCCCCGTGTTGCAGATCGGCGATCTTCAATGAAGAATCGATCAGCACATCCACATGCCCGTTCTGGGTCCTGAAGCCCTCCAGTTTCGGCACCAGCCAGGCGGTGGCAAAGGAGGGTTCCACAGAGACAATGAGGCGCTGGCGTGCGTCCTGCGCCCGCATCTGGCCCACGGCGCTGGAGATCTGGGAAAAGCCTGAGGCCAAACCGTCGCGGCCCGCCCGTCCGGCCGCGGTAAGGGCTAAGCCTCTGCCGTCGCGCACCACCAGTTTGCTGCCGAGGGCGGCCTCCAGCTTGCCCACCAGCTGCTTGACCGCAGCGGGCGTGACGGAGAGTTCCTCTGCCGCGTGGGCGAAGTTGAGGTGCCGCGAGACGCATTCAAAGGCGCGCAGGGCATTCAGGGAGGGCAACCATTCGCTCATGATAAAGGGTAGATAAACTTAATTTTCTGCGCAGATCA
Source organism: Pseudomonadota bacterium (assembly GCA_039180225.1). GTDB lineage: Bacteria > Pseudomonadota > Alphaproteobacteria > Rhizobiales > CAJQND01 > JAAEUE01. The sequence continues at coordinate 1,510 of JBCDDQ010000110.1, read as the reverse complement.
AATGACTTGTTTTTGCGCTTGTTCCCATAGTTTCTAGGGGCTCATGCTGTATTCGCACGGAGACCGTTCCATGAGCAATTCTGTCCATTCAGATACCAAGAACACCCTGCGCGTGGGCGCGCGCCGGTTTGAGATGTCGCCGTTTCATGACTGCTATGCCAATCACGAGACGGTGATGGGGGTTTATGCCGGGCGCTACTATCCGGTCTACAATGGCGAGGATATTGCCGAGACCTATTGGGCGCTTCGGCGCAAGGCCGCGCTTTATGATGTTCCAGAACGGCCGGTGGAGATTTCCGGGCCCGATGTGGACGCCTTCTTGGAGCATGTGTTTGCGCGCCGCATCGCCAATATGAAGACCGGGCGCGGGCGCTATGCCATCGCGCTGACCCCCGATGGCGGGGTCTTCATGGACGGGATTTTGTTCAAGCTGGCTGAAGGGCGCTATTGGTACGTGCAGCCCGACGGGGCGTTGGAGACCTGGCTTGCGGCCCATAAGGGCGGGTTTGATGTGACCGTTTCCGATCCCCATGCCTGGGTGCTGCAGATCCAGGGGCCGGCGTCGCTGGAGGTGATGAAGGCGGTCTCGAACGGGGCGATCGATGAGGAGATGGGATACTTCCGCTCCGGCTTCTTCGATCTGGGCGGTCAGCAGCAGTATGTCTCGCGCACCGGGTGGACCTCTGAGCGGGGCTATGAAATCTACTTCCAGGGCGAGAGCGCCGATGCGGCGCGGCTGTGGGCCCATCTGATGGAGAAAGGGGCGCCGCACGGGTTGGTGTTCTCCAGCATCTCCTCCATGGACATCCGCCGGATCGAGGCGGCAATCTTGGACAACGGAACGGATTTCGACATGACCATGACCCCTTATGAGGCGGGCCTTGGGGCGTTTGTGGATATGGACAAGGGTCCGTTTGTGGGCCGCGACGCGCTTGAGGGTGCTGCGACGGGGACGCGGCTTTATGGCGTGAAGTCGACGGCTGGCGACCCGTTGTACCGCGGCCAGGTGTTTGAGGGGGGTGCGCCTGTGGGCCATGTGACGGCGGCGGCGCATTCGCCCTATCTTGAAGCCGGCATCGGCTATGTGCGCTTTGATGAGCCCGGCGCTTGGGCGGGCAAGAGCCTGACCATGGAGGCTGAGAGCGGCGGGACGGTGGCGTGCGAGATTGTGGAGTTGCCGTTCTACGACAAGGAAAAGCGCATCCCGCGCGGATTGGAGACCGAGGTGCCCTAGGAAAGGCGCAGAAGCCGCACCGCTCAAAGCGAACCGCCCTGGGTCCCCGCGTTCGCGGGGATGACGATTGGTGGGAAGCGGGCATGACGATTGGTGCGGGATGACCTCCTCTCCGTCATCCCGGAATTTTGCGCCAGCAAAATATCCGGGACCCAGAGCCACACCGCCCCTGGGTCCCCGCGTTCGCGGGGATGACGATTGGTGGGAAGCGGGGATGACGATTGGTGGGAAGCGGGGATGACGATGAGGGGAAGCGGGGATGACCATGGGTGCGGG
>JBCDDQ010000109.1:0-15351 GCA_039180225.1 Pseudomonadota bacterium | reverse complement strand
TCACATGGTGCGCATCCCAGATGATGGCCGCTTTGAAGTGCGCCTCGCAGACGGGGCCGTGAACCCTTATCTCATGCCTGCTGCGCTGCTGGCGGCGGGTCGCGACGGCATGAAGAACAAGCGCGATCCAGGCAAACGGGTCGACCTCAACATGTACACCGAAGGCCACAAAGTGCGCGGCGCCAAGAAGCTGCCGCTGAACCTTTTGGATGCGTTGCGCGAGATGAAAAAGTCAACCGTTCTGAAGGATGCTCTCGGCGAGGAGTTCATGACCGCTTACCAGAAGCTGCGCGGCGCGCAATGGCTCGACTATACCCGCCACCTTACCCAGTGGGAGCGGGACAACACATTGGACTGCTGAGGCTTGAGATTTATTCTCTTGCGTTCAGTGCACATTCCGCTTCACCTGTTCGGATGTCGATCCGGACAGGTGAGGTGATGTGATGCAACTCGTGGACATTGGCCAGATCATCGATCTGGAACGCTATCCGTTCCATCAACCCGGCAGCGAGCAGCTCTCCAGGCTGATGGCTCGCGGAAAGGCCGCGCTTGAGCGCGATGCCCTGTTTTGCCTTGAGGGGTTTTTGCAGCCCAACATTGTCTCGCCGATGGCCAAAGAGATGGAGCGTCTGGTGCCCCGTGCCATCCGCTACGAGAGCGAGCGGATTGCCTACATCGAGGAAGACCCGAACCTTCCCGCCGATCATCCGCACAACCGCACGCACCCTTGCAGCTATCATCAGGTGCTGAACTACCAGATCGCCAACGATTCGCCGTTGCGCCGGATCTACTATTGGCAACCTCTGACGGACTTTCTTGGCGAATTGTGCGGCTATGACAGCTTCTTTCGCAGCGATTGCCCACACCTTGCGCTCACCGCCAAGATCGCGGGAGAGGGCGATACCGACGGCTGGCACTATGACAGCAACGATGTGGTGTTCTCACTCCTTCTGCAGGCGCCGGAGGCCGGCGGAGCGTTCGAGTATGCGCCGCATCTGCGCAGCGAGGGCGACGAGCGTTATGATGCGCTGGAGGCCGTGCTCGCCGATCCGCAGCGTCTGGCCATCCGCCCGGAAATGGCGGTGGGAAACCTGGTTGTCTTTAAAGGCGACCTTTCGCTTCACCGGGTCACCCCGGTCGCGGGGCCGCGCAAGCGGGTGGTGGCGCTCTTCTGCTACGACCGCGCGCCCGGCACGGCCTTTGCGCAAAGCTACATCGACGAACTGCACCAACGGATGCCCGCTTAAAGCGTTTTCAAATCGCCCGTGGCCAGCGGACCTTCAAGGCGCTGGGCACCGCCCATCAGCTTGGCCATGACAATGCGCAACGCATCCAGAGCCGCCAACAGCTCATCTGCACTTATGTCTTCAATCTTGTAGCCATCGTTGCGGTGCCAGTGGCAGGCCACTGAGAACTGGACCGCCTCAAAAACCTCCATGGCCGGAAAGGCGATCTCGCGGGGCAGCGGATGCTCAGCCCAGCGGTCTGCCAGATGGCTCAGGGCGCCTTTCAGGATGGAGAACGCACCGTCAGACCATTGACCGGTTTCGTGCAGGTGACCGTTAAACGAGGTCTCGTGGTACTCGGCAGAGCCGGGATAATTCATCAGGAGGATGGTGAAGCAGATCTCGTCCCGTTTGGCGAAAGAAGGCCTGCGCTTTGGCCCGTTGGGTCCAAGCGCTTTCATCATTTGCGGCTCCTCAAAGGAGAGAATGATCTGTGCTGGTGTTTGCCCTAGATCGTCTTTGAGGCTGATGTTTGCACCGTTCTCCATAAGCAGCTGCGTCATGCGATGGTTGCGCTGGCGGGCCGCAAAGTGGAGCGCGGTTCGGCCTCGCTCATCGGCGGCATTCACGTCGCTGCCCGCGGCAAGCAGAACTCTGGCAACAGAAGGCCTGTCAGCTCGTGATGCCAAGAGAAACGGCGTCGCACCGGTTCCATCGGCGACATCCGCATCCGCTCCGGCGGCAATAAACTGCTCAATAGTGCGTTTCCGGGCCACACGCGCGGCAACGTGCAAGGGCGTGCTTTCTCCCCATTGATCCAGCGCATTGATTGAGGCGCCGGCTTTCACTGCTGCTTTGATCACCTTTGCGCTGAAGTCGCCGGCGGCGATCTCATGAAAGACGGTCCACCCCCGGAAATTGACGCCGCGACAATCTGCACCCGCGTTCAACAAGAGAAGGGCGACCTTCTCGCGCTCATTGCGCAGCGCAAGGTGCAGGGGAGTGTCATGATTGCCATCGCGTGCATCAATCTCTGCGCCCACTTTAAGGAGTTCGCGGGCGATCTCGGTGTTTCCACCTTCCGCTGCAAAATGCAGAAGCGTTGCCGGCGGAAGACGAAACTTTTCGCCGAGCAGCGGACGCCGGGCGGCAGGATCGGCAGCGGCGAACCGGGCGAAGAGATGGGCGGCTTCTTGGTGATCTTCCGCTTCCAGGGCCTTGGCCAAGCGTTTGCAAACGGTCTTGAGTTTGACCGCACCGGCCATGGTCAGAAGATCTCCGGCTCACCGGCGGACGTGCCGAAGCCGGTTTCCAGAAAGTCGAAGTCACAGCCCTTGTCTGCTTGCGTTATATGTTGAGCGAACATCCAGCCATAACCGCGGCCGGCCTTTGGGGGCGGCATCGACCACTGACGCCGGCGCTCGGCCAACTCCTCTTCGCTCACCAGCATATCGAGGCGGCGTGTGGGCACATCCAGCTTGATCCTGTCTCCGGTTTGCAACAATGCAAGCGGGCCGCCGACGGAGGCTTCCGGCGCTGCATGGAGCACGCAGGCTCCATAGCTGGTGCCGCTCATGCGCGCATCCGACAGGCGCACCATATCGCGAACCCCTTCTTTCAAGAGCTTTACCGGGATCGGCAACATGCCCCATTCAGGCATGCCCGGCCCGCCAATGGGCCCGGCATTGCGCAGCACCAGAACATGGTCCGGCGTGACGTCCAGGTTTTCGTCCTCAACGGCACGCTTCATGTCCGGGTAGCTGTCAAACACCAACGCGGGACCCTCGTGCTGCAAGAACTTAGGGTCGCACGCGCACGGTTTGATCACCGCGCCGTCAGGTGCCAGGTTACCCTTCAACACGGCCAGCGAGCCTTCAGGATAGACAGGGTTGTCGGCAGAACGGATGACATCTTCGTTGAATGTCTTTGCTCCGGCAATGTTGTCGCCCAGGCTCGCGCCGTTGACCGTCAGGCAGCTGCCGTCCAACTTGTCTGTCATACTGCTCATGAGCGCACGCAGGCCGCCGGCATAGTAGAAATCTTCCATCAGGTAGTCTTTGCCGCTTGGGCGGATGTTGGCGATGACGGGGATATCACGCCCGGCCTGGTCAAGGTCGTCCAGAGAAATTTCAATGCCCGCGCGCCGCGCTATGGCGATCAGATGTATCACGGCATTTGTGGAGCAGCCGGTCGCCATGGCCACCGCGGTTGCGTTCTTGACCGCCGCGGCCGTGAGGATTTGATCCGGTGTGAGATCTTCCCAAACCATCTCCACAATGCGCCGGCCACATGCGGCGGACATGCGTATGTGGTTGGCATCAGCAGCAGGAATGGAGCTTGCCCCGGGCAAGGTGAGGCCCAGGCTCTCTGCGATCGCAGTCATGGTGCTGGCCGTGCCCATGGTCATGCAGTGGCCATATGAGCGGGCAATCCCGCCTTCCACACCCGTCCAGTCCTCTTCGCTGATGGTGCCGGCGCGCCGTTCGTCCCAGAATTTCCACGCGTCAGATCCGCTGCCCAAAGTGTGGCCTTGCCAATTGCCGCGTAACATGGGACCGGCCGGCAGGAAGAGGAACGGCAAACCGGCACTGATGGCGCCCATCACCAAACCTGGTGTGGTCTTGTCGCAGCCTCCCATGAGCACGGCTCCGTCCACCGGGTGGGAGCGCAGCAGCTCTTCTGCCTCCATCGCCAGCATGTTGCGGTAGAGCATGGTGGTAGGTTTCACGAAGTTCTCTGACAGCGAAAGCGCGGGCAGCTCAATGGGAAAGCCGCCGGCTTGGAAGATCCCCTTTTTCACGTCGTCGACCCGATGGCGAAAATGGGCATGACAAGGGTTGATGTCCGACCAGGTGTTGAGGATCGCGATGATTGGCTTGTCCGCCCAGTCCTCCCGGTCATAGCCCATCTGCATGATGCGCGAGCGATGGCCGAAGCTTCTGAGATCATCGGGAGCGAACCATCGGGCGCTGCGCAAAGTGTCGGGGGTCTTTTTGGTTTTGGTGGTGCTGGACATGGGCTCTGACGTTCTTTCTTGTGTTCTGCGCCTATTGCCGCGCGTAAACCAGAAACGCCTCGCGCTCCGCCATCTGGTCATAGAGATGCCGCGCTCGGTAATTGGTTTCCTGGGTTTTCCAATAAACATAGGGCCAGCCGTTCTCATCGGCCCGGCGATAGATCTCATTGATCAAGGTGCGGCCGATGCCGGAGGCGCGCACGTCTGGGTCAACAAAAAGATCCTCCAAATAGCAGTAGGGGGCTTTGGCCCAGGTGGAGGGGTGCAGTATGAGATGAGCAAAACCCACCGGTTGGTCGTTCTCATCGGCCGCGATCAGGCAGGCCGTTGCTGGATCCTCTGAAAGCAGACGCTCCCATGTGGCCTCGGTCACGTCGCTGGTCAGCTCATGCTCGTAAAACTCAAGATACCCCTGCCACAACTGATCCCACCTGGCACGGTCCTGCGGTTTGGCGTTTCGAACGGTCACTTGGCCCATCTGGTCTTCCCTGACTTGCTGCGCAGGGGGCCACTATACTCATTCGGGCAAGAAATGCGTTAGCTAAGCCTACCGTAACCCCAGTTTCTTGCTGAGACGCTCACGCTTCATAAGCCACCAACCGGCCTCTTCCGGCCATAGCGCATGGTTTTCGTCAGACCCCAGTTCTGCGGCCACCCGGTTGGGCCAGTTGGGATCCGCCAGAAGTTCGCGGGCCAGAGCGACCATGTCTGCCTGCCCGGAAGCAATGACCTTCTCACAGACCGCTGCGTCCCAGAGAAAGCCCACGGCCATTGTGGCGATGTCTGCGTCTTCTTTTACCCGGGCGGCGAAGGGCACCTGAAAGCCCTGTGCCAACTCCATGCGCCTTGGCCGCTCGCGCCCGCCAATGCCGCCTGTCGAGCAGTCGATAATGTCAACGCCGGCGTTTTTCAACGCTGCGGCGACCTCAATTGTGTGCTCAACCTCCAAGCCGCCATCCACCCAATCTGTGGCAGACAGGCGGAAGCTCAGCGGGATGTCATCCGGGATAGCGTTGCGGATGGCCTTGGCTGTCTCCACCGAAAACCGGCGTCGGCCCTCATCGGTGCCGCCCCAGCTATCTTGGCGCGTATTGGCAATGGGCGACAGGAACTGATGTTGCAGGAAGCCGTGGGCCGCATACACTTCGATGAACTTGAACCCGGCCGCCACAGCCCGGCCGGCGCTCGCGCCGAAAGCTCCGATCACCCGCTCGATGTCGACCTCGGTCATTTCGCTCGGCGTGGGCCACCCATCGGCATAAGGGATCGCGGACGGAGCAATGGCCGGCCAGGGCGCTTCGCCGCGGAGTGCTTCGTCCTCTGCGTCCACCGGGGTCTCTCCGTGCCAGGGGCGGCGCTCGGACGCCTTGCGGCCAGCGTGACCAAGTTGGATACCGGGCACCGCATCCTCCGCCTCCAGGAAGGCCGCAATGGGCTTGAGCTTCTCAGCTTGCGCGTCGGTCCACAGACCAAGATCACCATGGGTGCGGCGGCCCTCCGGTTCCACGGCGGTGGCTTCGGCAAAAACCAGACCGGCACCACCCAGGGCAAAGCGTCCCAAGTGGACCATGTGCCAATCGTTCGCAACGCCCTCCTTTGCACGGTATTGGCTCATGGGAGAAACAGCGATTCGGTTCTTTAAGGTGACGCCGCGCAGGGTGAGGGGGGAAAACAAGGCACTCATGGCAGTCCTGTCAATTGGAGGGTTTCCAGGCACTTACCCTGAAAGTCGCCAAACAAGAATAGCCGAAGCACCAGGCTCTCACACTTGTGAGTTCAAGTCAGACTAATTGTTCGTCTTTTCCGGTCCGTCTATGCGGTTTTTACGAACATTGCTTTCACCGAACCGAGAAGGCCGCGCAGCTTCTGCTTCATCCGAAATACCCGGCAGCTGAGGGCCGCATGTTCGCGCAAGTCCAACCGGGTTGGCTTAAGCGTCGAACGCGCAATTACCAGATGCGATAACATGACTCCGATCTCCGATCTCTTGCGAACTCTCTGAGAGAATTCAAGGGTTGGCGACGGCGAATCATCCTAGCGGGTGGGCTAGAGAATTGATTTAGAGCGCACTAAGTGCACCTTTGTCAATCTACATATGCACTGGGTGCGCTTTTTGCAAGGGGTGGTGTCTTGTGCTGGATTGACACAAAAAGACTGTATGCCTCCCACAATCGGGGTTGGCAGGAGAGCGAGAGATGGATCCTAAACAATTTCGCAAGTGGCGCAGATCGTTGAACCTGAAGCAGCGCGATGCCGCAGAGCTCTTGGGGCTGAAGAAGCGGATGATCCAGTATTATGAAAGCGGCGAGCGCGATGGAAAGGCCGTTATGGTGCCGAAATATGTCCGCCTAGCGTGTTATGCGCTGAGCAAGAATGTCGCCGACTTTGATGGGGAGAAGGTCACCGGCCGCCGCAATAAATAGGCTTGCGGTCTGCTCAATTGACCTCACCCAGCAGTTCTGCAGGTTCGGCTACCATGGCATCGGTCCAATGCAGGAATGGTCGCCTGGCGAGCTTTGAGTTCTGATACTGCTCACGACCGGTCACTTCCTCGCCGAGCCAAGCGGGTCGCGTATAGGTTTGATCTTCGCGTTCCAGCTCAACCTCAGCGACGGTCAGTCCTTCGTTCAATCCGGAGAAGCGGTCCACTTCCCAAATCAGTCCGTCAAGCTCGATCTTGTAGCGCACCTTCTCCACCACGGCATCGCCGCACAGGTCCATGAGATTGTCAGCCTCACGCGCTTCGATGGGGTGTTCGAACTCGTATCTGCTAATGCCGTTGCGCGGCAATTTGGTGGTCAGTGTGCACCTGCCGTCGCCGCATTTACGTATGCGCACACTGCAATGGTCTGCGTTGACGATATACCCTTGCGTGATTTTGACACCGTTATCAGCGACCTGCTCCCAGTCATCGCTGGCAACGAGAAACTTACGTTCTATTTCGACCGGCACTGCATTACACCCCACTGATTTTCGCGCAGATACTGTGCGAAATTCAGGATGTCATTGCAACGACACCAAAGTCGCACATGCACGATTTAATGCGCCGTGAAATGAAATCGTCTATGGTGAGCGCGACTGATAGGTTCGGGGCACGTTCCGACCGTGCACTGTTGACACGCACTAAGATTTCGGAGCGATACCGAAGCAAAATGATATTTGGTCAGGCCCTGAAGCTGAAGGTTTCGAAAGAGACCGCAGATAAACTGGTCAGTGGCAGCAAAGTTCATGGAATGTCGGCGCACATGACCGCCGACACCAGGATTTCCGAGACCTTTTTTGATAACGCGCGATACGGTTTTTTCAAATCCGGCATCACCTTCAACCTGCGCGTAGAAGGTGGGGAGCACACCCAGGTGGTGCGCCAATCTCATGGTGATGCAATCGAGACCGTTTGGACCACGCCGCTCAGCCCGCACATCCAGACCTTGGTTTTGAGTGACGTGTGGGCAGCAGACTTGGGCCTGAAGCCGAGGACAACGCCCCCGGGCCGGCGCATATTTACATCCGATTTCCGGCAGCGCTCGTTTGAGATGTCGCGGAAAAAAGCAGGTTTTACTGTGAACATCAAACAGGGCGAACTGCGCATTGCCGGCCCCGTTTTCAAGAATGTGGCAGAACCCTTCATTGATATGGAGCTGATGCCGGTGAGCGGCAGCGAAACTGTGCTGTTTGATTTTGCGCTCGAACTGGTAGAAGCGGCCGGTGCGCGCATTCAACCCGATACGCGGATCAGCCGAGGCTTTGCCCTGGCCAGCCGTTCTTTGCAGAAGGCGCACTCCAAGGCCAAGAAGGTCAAGCTGGAGCCCGCCATGTCTGTGGGTGAAGCTCTGGAAACGATCGTTCAGAATACGGTTTCTCACCTCCTGGACAACCAGACGGCGGCACTGCGCGGCGATGTTAACGGCGTGCATCAAACGCGCGTGGCCATGCGGCGCCTGAGGGCTGCCTTGCGGGCGTTCAAGGCGGTGTTGCCTTATGAGGGCCGAAAGGCCTTCAATGGGGAACTGCGATGGTTTCAACAGCGCACCGGACCAGCACGGGACTGGCATGTCTTTGCCGATGAGACCTTGCCACGGCTGAAACCCAGCGACGTGAGCGCTGAGGAGATGGCGGTCTTGCGGAAACTGGCGGCCCAGGAGGGCAAGATGCATGGGCAGGAAGCTGCCCTGTTGCTCCAGAGCAGACGCTACACGCGGCTGTTGCTCAGGTTTGGCCGGTGGGTTGGCGAACTGTTTGAAGATGATCGCTATGAAGGCCTCAAGGGGCCGGTGGTTCCGTTTGCCCGCAAGACGTTGGCCAAGACCCACCGCGACCTGCTCCGCACAATCAAGGATGCCCGGCCGGGCGTGATCGAAGATCTTCACAAAGTGCGCATTCGCGGCAAGAAAGCCCGCTACGCCGGAGAGTTCTTTGCTGTGTTGTTTGATGGCGAAGACGCGCAAGCCTACATCAGTCTCGTCGAGGACCTTCAAGATCGGTTAGGGGCCGCTAACGATGCACGTGTTGCCCGCGGACTGGTGGCCGAGCTTGAACATGGCAAGCTGATGCCTGGCACAAACGATGGCATCCAGTCTTGGTCAAGCCGGCGTGTGGCCAAATGCGTTGACCAGGCCCGCCCAACCTTGCGAGCCCTTCACACTGTTCAGAAGTTTTGGAAAAAGACGTAAGCTGCCTGACAGCTTCACTTTTTGCCTGACTTTTTCTTCTTCTTTTTCTTCTTTTTTGAGGCTTTCTTGCCGTCATCCTTTTTCGACTTTTTGCCTGACTTCTTCTTATCGGATTTCTTGGCTTTCTTGCCTTCGCTTTTCGCGGATTTGGCTTTGGCCTTTTTCTTTTTCTTCTCCGGCTTGGCCTTTTTGGCGGGTGCCTTTTTCGCCTTTGGCTTTGCCGGCGCTGGGGCCGGTTCGTCCGCCGGAGCGGCGGCCTTGGCTGCCGCGATCAGCATTCTGGCCCGCGCTTCGCCAACGCTGGGAACCACGGTCAGCTCTTCGACACTGGCGCTGGCGACCTGAGCGGGAGATGAGATCCCATGTTCTGAAAGTGCCTTGGCCAGCGCTGGGCCAACACCTTTGAGGCTCAACAAATCTTGCATGGTCTTGCACCTCCCAAATGCACACGTTCGCTCATCTAGCAGGCAAACGGCGCGCACGGTCAAGCTGTATCACCGATCAGGGTTTACGACCGGCCCGGCGTATCACCAGTTCTGATTTGGGAAATAGTCCTGACACGTCCCCTCACGGTAAACATCCGTAGTCGCGCAATGCAGCGCGCCGCCGAACGCATACGCGTCGCGGAACGGCACCGGCAGCACCTCAAATCCGAGCTTGTCGAACTGGTCCATCTGATGGACCTCGGTGGCTTCCACGCACACTGTCTTTTCGTCCACCATGAGAACGTTCATGGACAGCCAGACCGAGGAGTAACACAGAGGCGGCGGTGAGTTGTGGGCCGGCCGGGCCGCATCGATGATCTCCCAGTCGTTCTTCTCAAACATTTTGCGCTGCTCATCGGGCAACCTGCGCTCCGGGTTGTTGATGATCAAACCGGGACGCAAGGGCGTGAACGTCGCATCAATGTGGATCGGATAAGGATCGCCCGGAAAGTTCACCGCATGCACCCGGTGATCGGGATAGTGCCGGCGGATCCAATCGATGCCTTTCAGATTGGTGGTGAAGCCATGTTGCACCACCAGGTCCTTGCCGAACCTCAAAACATCGGCGGCATCGAACAGAGGTTCTTCCTCGGTGGTGACGAAGAACTTGTCGGCGGTCCATTCTAAGCGCTTTTCCACACCGATCTTCTCGGACAGATAATCCGGCCGGTAGTCCGCATCGGTGAGGCGCGGCTTAGGGGCCGCCTCATGGCGCATCTGCGGATCTTCGTCATAATATTTCTGAAGCAGAGGGCGGTAGCACAAATATTCATGCCAGCGGCAGCGGTACGACATGGTCGCTTCCAGCATTTCTGAACCCACGGTCAAAATCACGTCGCGGGGCGGCATGCACCCGAACATGCTTTCGGTTTCCCAATCGGGTGTGGAGACCTGTTGATGGAAATCAAGCGGTGTCGGCCTGTCCACACGCACACCGCGGCTTTCCAGGATCTTGGCGAAGCCGTCCAGGCACGCATTGGCCTTGTCCACCGTCTCTTGCGGGCGCGGACCCCACTGGCCGCGCATGTCTGAATCCTCCGGGACCTTGGCATCAAGCGCAGGCTCGGGCGGAGGAATGCAACACCCGTCCGCGACGCCGACGATCACATGTTTAAGCGGGTCCCATTCGTTCCACGAGTTGACTTTGGTTTTTGCTGTGTTGCCTGTCATTTGTCGTTTTACGTCCCGTTCTAACCTGCCCCGATTTCAAAAGCGGCGCACGCTATCGCTCATCAGCCCGTTTGCCAAGTGGGGAAAATGCGCTATGGATCTCACCTTCAAGCTGCCCTTTCATCCACAATCAAAGAGCCAAATCCTCACAATGCTATGGAACAAACTCGCCAGCTTGCTTTCCGGCCCAGAAGAGCACGTTTCGTCGGACGAAGAGATCCGTGAGGCCATTGCGGTCCTCCTGATCCATGCGGCCAAGATTGACGGCCAGGAAGATGAAAGCGAGCGGGAAAAGCGCGATGCTCTGCTTAAGCGAAAGTTCGAACTGAGCGATGAAGAGTTGACGCAGCTCACCAGCAAAGCCGAGGCGCTGGATGCTGAGGCCGTGGACCTTTATCAGTTCACCAGCGTGCTGACGCGCAATTTCGATCAGGACGGGCGCAAGGCCATTGTCCGCATGCTGTGGGAAATCGTGCTGGCCGACGGCGCCCTGACCGACTATGAAGCTAACTATATGTGGCGCGTTGCCGAGCTTTTGGGCGTGACGACGCGCGACCGCATCGCGTTGCGCAAAGCGGTGGAGCAAGGTCTTTAGGCCTTAAAAAGAGTTTGAGTGGAGTGACGAATGGCGGACGTCAACGGACAATCGGTTGCCTTGATAACAGGCGCCTCAAGCGGCATTGGCGAGCGGCTCGCCTACGAGATTGCAGCCGACCAGTACATCCTGGTCTTGGTCTCTGATGTGGAAGGCGAGCTGAACCGGGTGGCCGGCATTTTGACCAGTAAGCTGAATGCCAGCGTTGTGGCGCTGCCGGTTGATCTTACCCAACACGATGCCGGGGAAATCATTGAAGACGAGCTCCGCGAACGCAAACTGGTGCCGGACGTTCTGGTGAACTGCGCCGGCTATGGTATGAACGGCTCAGCCCTTGAGATGAACATGAGCGAACAGATCGCCATGATCGATCTCAACGCCCGCGCCCTCACCGACCTCACCCTGCGGTTCTTGCCTTACATGCAGAACATGGAGCGTGGCGGCGTCATCAACGTGGCCTCGCTGGCCTCATTCATGCCGGGACCGTTTATGTCGGTCTATTACGCAACGAAAGCCTATGTGTTGTCGTTTTCTCAAGCCATCGCGGCTGAGTTGGACGGCACCGGCGTGACCGTGACCGCGGTGTGCCCGGGGCCCACCAGCACCGGCTTTCAGGCGCGCTCGGAGATGACCGACACCCTGGCCAACAAGGTCATGCCGGAGGCGAATGCGGAAGATATTGCGGCGGCCGCCTGGGCTGGCTTTAAGAACAAGCGCAAAGTGATTATTCCGGGGATCGCCAATTCAATCCTGGCGGAAGGCACGCGCTTTTCGCCGCGTGGGATTATGACCTCGATCATGCGCCGCCTGCTGGTGCCGAGGCATCTGTGATGGGCAGGCTCTCCGGCAAGAGGGCTTTGATCACAGGTGGTGCCGGCGGCATCGGGCGCAAGGTTGCCGAAATGATGGCGCGCGAGGGGGCGGATGTGGCTTTGTCTGATCTCAACGGCGAAGGGGCAAAAGCGGCCGCAGCTGAAATTGCCGAGCAATCAGGTTGTAAGGCCATTGGTCTGAAACATGATGTGACACAGCTGGAACATTGGGAACGGACAGTATCTTCGGCCGGTGAGGCGCTCGGCGGCCTCAATGTGCTGGTCAACAATGCCGGCATCTGCGTTCCCGGATCGGTGGAAGATATCGATATCGCCGACTGGGACCTGACGATGGATGTGGATCTGAACTCGGTTTTTCTCGGCTGCCGCGTCGGTCTGCCTGTGCTGGCGAAATCTGCGCCGGGGTCCATCATCAACATCTCTTCGATCGCCGGCCTCATCGCGAGCTACAATTTTGTCGCTTACAACACGGCGAAAGCCGGTGTGTGGATGCTGACCAAGTCGGTTGCATTGCAGGCCACGCGGCAGGGCTACGACGTGAGGGTCAACTCCATCCATCCGGCCTTTATCGATACCTCGATGGTGGACGATGTGGTGGCAGGAGCGAGCCCGGAAGAGAACCGCGCCAAATTGGCCCGCCAGGTGCCGATGAAGAAGATCGGTACGCCGGAAGATGTGGGCTATGCGTGCATCTATCTGGCCAGCGACGAAAGCGGATTTGTCACGGGCTCTGAAATCAAGCTCGACGGCGGCATCTCCGCCATGTAGGTTAGCGGCAATTGTCCCAACCGCACGTGATTCATGCCGGAGAAAATCCTCGTCATCGTTCATCAGCCGACCTCGACCCCAGGCCGGGTGGGGATGGCTCTTGAAGCGCGTGGATTTGAGCTGGACATCCGCCGACCCTGCATGGACCATCCTCTGCCGCAGAGCACTGAGGATTATGCCGGCGTGGTGGTGTTCGGCGGGCCCATGAGCGCAAATGATGATGTGGAGTTGCCCTTCATCCGGCGTGAGCTGGATTGGTTCGATGTTCCGTTGCGCGAGGAAACACCGTTTCTGGGCATCTGCTTAGGGTGCCAGATGCTGGCCCGTGTGTTGGGCGGCACGGTGAGCCCGCACGAGGATGGCTGGGCGGAGATCGGCTATTATCCCATTGAAGTCACCGACGCCGGCAAACAGCTGATGGATGAGTGGCCGGACTATGTGTACCAATGGCACAAGGAAGGCTTCACAACGCCGGATAACGCTGAGATCCTGGTGACCACGGATATGTTTGGTAACCAGGCCTTCCGGCATGGACAGAGCGCATTCGGCATCCAATTTCATGCAGAGCTTACCTTGGCCATGATGCATCGCTGGACCACCAAGGGGCGTGAGCGCCTGAAAATGCCGGGCACCCATCCGCGCGAAGCCCATTTCGAGGGCCGCCAGGTCCACGACGAGGCCGTAAAGGATTGGCTGGAACGGTTCTTGGACCTCTGGCTCGCCAGCGATGCGCGCACCAGCGCATTGGCGGCTGAATAAACAGACAAAAGCTCCATTGCAGATTGCGAATGCGGCTTGCCCGATCTTCGCAATCTGCAATGAACTGCCGTATTCAAACACCTGGAAAACCCTACATTTCAGCGCTTTCGCCACGTTGGCACGGTCTGTGCACTCTCTTCGCCCAGCGCTGAGATAAGGTACTGCGTACTCAGCCAGTAATCAGGCCGAAGGAAGCCGTTGCTTCCTTCGGCCTATTTCTTTCCCGAACCCGCTATAACGGCTGGCTGCCAACCCGAGCCGTGGTGTGGCGTACTTCAAGGCGTGCCTCCAACTCCTGACTGGCTGCAGGCTGGCCCTGCTCCAGAGCCGCAATTAGCGCGTTTGCCGCTCCTTTCCCCATGGCCTCGGCCGGGACCACGATGGTGGTCAGCGGCGGGTTCAAATGGGCCGCCAAGGGCAGATCATCAAATCCGGTGATCGACAAGTCATCCGGCACCGAAAGCCCGTGTGCCTGGGCCTCAATCATTGCGCCGGTGGCCAGAACGTCATTACCACAGATAATCGCGGTTGGATGGTCGTGATCCACATTGATGAGCGTGCGCAACGCCTCACGGGCGGCCGCATGGGTATAGGCCGCTTCAATGGTTTGATCAGGATGGAGCACCAGGCCTTTGTCGATTAGGCCCTGTTTGGTGCCCGCAATGCGCTGGGTGGCCCGGTCATTGTCCCGGGCGATGCCGGCGACCATGGCGACGGTGCGGTGGCCAAGATCTGCCAAGTGGTGGGCTACGGTCCGTGCCGCTTCGAAGTTTGAAAATCCCACCTGAGGATGGTCAGACTGCGGGGTCCAGGCCCAGGTATGGACATAGGGCACGCCGGCCCGGGTGATCATCTCGTGAACCTCGGGGCTGTGGCTGTCACCCACCAGAGCGATGGCATCAACACCGCGCTCCAAGAGCCGTCGCACCTTCAGGGCCTCGGTTTCAAGATCATAGTTCGACACCGCCAGGAGCAAGGTGAGGCCCCCCTCATTCAAATGCCGCTCGAAAGCATCGATGCCGGCGGCAAAGATCGCGCTGGCCAGGGTGGGGATGACCGCGCCCACAGTGTGCGAGCGCCGGGAGGCCAGCGCCCGTGCTGCCCCATGTGGCATGTAGCCGAGCTCGGCAATCGCTGCATTGATGCGTTGGCGGGCTTGCGGCGTGACGATCCCCGTACCGTTGAGTGCGCGCGAAACCGTCGCCGTGGAAACGCCGGCGGCTTTGGCGATATCTGCTTGGTTGACTCTTTTGCCTGGATGGTCCATGTAACCAATGTAAGCGCTTACATATGCAGATTTCCAGTATAAATTTGTTTCATGATCTGACAGCAGGACATTCCACCATGGCCGTGACCTATCTGAAGAAGGCAACCAAGACCGCAGCAACGGGTGAAGAAGAAACCCGCAAGATCGTTGAAAATATGCTGGCCGAGATCGAGGCTGGCGGGGAAGACGTGGCGCGCAGCTATGGGGAGAAGCTGGATCAGTATTCCGGCGAGATCATTGCCACCGAAGAGGCCATTGCCGGAGCGGATGCCAAGCTCACCGAGCAGCTGAAAGACGACATCCGGTTCGCCCACGAGCGGGTCAAGAAATTTGCCGAAGCCCAGAAGGCCTCGATCAGTGAGTTCGAAACCGAGCTGTCTCCCGGTTTGTGGGCCGGCCAGAAGCTCATCCCCATCGACACCGCCGGGTGCTATGTGCCGGGTGGGCGCTATGCCCATGTGGCGTCGGCGGTCATGTCCATCACCACAGCCAAGGTGGCCGGGGTGAAGAACGTCATCGCCTGTTCCGCCCCGCACGGTGATGAGGGCATCAACCCGGGGAT
>JBCDDQ010000108.1:0-15357 GCA_039180225.1 Pseudomonadota bacterium | reverse complement strand
GCCAAGCACCTCTGCGGCATACTTCACCGGGCCAGGGCTGGTTTCAGCGAAAAGGGCTTCGTGGAGCGGCATCAAACGGTCTTGAATGCCAATCGCTGCATTGTAATCGCCTGCGGCACAGGCGGCCTGAAACTCCGAACACAACCGAGGAGCAACGTTTGCCGTCACCGAGATACACCCCGTGCCCCCATGAGCATTAAACCCAAGTGCCGTGCCATCCTCGCCGGAGAGCTGCACAAAATCCTTACCGCACGCGCGGCGTTGTTTGGAGACACGGTCCAGTTCGGCCGTGGCGTCTTTCACGCCAATAATGTTGCCAACGTCTTTGGCAAGACGCGCCATGGTCTCAACCGAGATATCGGCGACCGTACGGCCAGGAACATTGTAAAGAATAATTGGAATATCAGCACTTTCTGCCACTGTTTTAAAGTGTTGATACAGGCCTTCCTGGGTCGGTTTATTGTAATATGGGGCAACCACCAGCGCTGCATCGGCCCCGGCCTTTTTTGCGTGCTGGGTGTAATCGATGGCTTCTGTCGTGTTGTTTGAGCCTGTGCCGGCGATAACGGGAACCCGTCCTGCCGCCGCTTCGACTGCAAGTTCAATCACGCGTGTGTGCTCGTCGTGGCTCAACGTGGGCGATTCGCCCGTCGTGCCCACCGGCACCACGCCGCTGCTACCCTCAGAAATCTGCCAATCGACAAACTCCTGAAAGCCGGCCTCATCAATACCGCCATTTGCGAACGGCGTAATAAGCGCCGGAATCGATCCGTGAATCATGATACTAACCCTTTGAAAGCAGCTTCAGCCCGATTGGCAACCTGGGCTGAATGTGCCAATTGGCGTGGCACATTAAACCTATCGAGCGGTGGGAACAAGCTGCAGCCACAAAAACGTCGTTTTCACCCTTGATGAGTGGGGCGGCTGTGAAACATGTAGGCTGGGACGGTGCCGGAGGCACTGCGTCATGAATGCGTAAGTTGGACGCAACACCTTATCCGCGCTAGCTTTGGCTGAACAAAGGTTGAGTGATACGACGCCATGCACCGTTGGATCATCAAAGGACTGTTTGTAGCCGCTCTCACTGTGGAGGCGCTGTCTCCTCAAGCTGCGAGCGCAGGCACCATTGTGTTCAAGCCGCCGCCCGTGAGCCGCGCACTTGACCGCCATCCGCGTGCGGTCATCTACCGCTCGGGAAACTGGAGGCAGCATGAACGGGCTGTGCGGGCCGTCCGGCTTGCGCTGGCCGGGAAACATGAAGAAGCTCAAGACATCAAGTCGGAGTTGGATGACCCGGCAGCTAGGACGCTTATAGACTGGCTCTGGATTGTTGGCCCGAAGAGCACCGGGTTTGTGCCCTTCATTCAGCGGTTCCTTAAAGACAATCCCGACTGGCCGCGCTCAAACCTCATACGCACTCGGCTGGAGCGGTATATGTACGC
The DNA here is from genome assembly GCA_039180225.1 of Pseudomonadota bacterium. Classification (GTDB taxonomy): domain Bacteria; phylum Pseudomonadota; class Alphaproteobacteria; order Rhizobiales; family CAJQND01; genus JAAEUE01. The sequence continues at coordinate 13,915 of JBCDDQ010000108.1, read as the reverse complement.
CCAGAACACGGCGGCCGAAGAGGTGCGCTGGCACTTTGCTAAGTACCCGCCGCTCACCCCTGCCGGTCAATTCCTTCACGCCAGGGCATTGCGCGAGAGCGAACCGGAGCGTGCGGAAGCGCTGGCCAGGGAAAGCTACCGCATCCACAAACGGGGCCCGGCGTTTAGCGACAAGATTGTCTCCACCTTTCCGGAGTGGATTACCGAGAAAGAGAAGTTCGCGCGGCTCTCAGACCTGATCATCGCGCACGAAACCACAAAGGCGCGAAAAGAAGCCGCTCAGATGGGTGATCCCTTTCCAGCTGTCGCGAAGACCGCCCATAAGCTTCTGACACAGGCCAAAGACGCCATTGCGGCTAAAGAAGCTCTGCCTCTGCGGTACCGTTATCAGCCGGCCCTGCAATATGCCCTGATGCGCTACCATCTGCGCCAGGCCCGCAAGAAGATCGTCATCGTGCGCGGCAAGGGCAAAAAGAAGCGCAGGCGCACGGTCACACGCTATCAACCCACGAAGGTGAAACTGGCAGCGAACGCCATGCTGCGGGCAAGTCTGGGGCACAAGCATTTGCCACGGGCGGAAACCTGGTGGCGTGAGCGCCGCGAGATGATCCATCGCGCGCTTTCTTCCAAGAAGCCATCCATAGACCACAACACGGCCTATGAACTGGCGGCCAACCACGGATTGGCGGACGGCAAGTTTCTGCCGGATGCAGAATGGATGGCCGGGTGGATCGCACTGCGCAATCTGAAGAACATCGAAAATGCCATCAAGCACTTCCGCCGATCAGCTGAAACCGCGATCCGTGATGGTGACAAATCACGCGGCCACTATTGGTTGGCGCGTGCGCTGGAAGCCGCCGGCGACCATGCGCAAGCCGCCACAAGCGACCAGCGCGCCTCGAACTACGGGTTTACGTTTTACGGATTGCTTGGAGCCTCCAAAGCTGGCGGTTTTGTAAGTGGCACGGTCGCCCCTCCGTCAGCGTCCAGTTCCATGCGCACCATTGTTCGCACGCATGCCTCAGGCCGGCTGCGCGCCTTGCAGCTCTTGGTGGATGCTGAAGCTGACCGACAAGTCAGACAGTTTGCCCTCTCCCTGGCCCGGTCTGCTAGCACGGCCAACGAGCTCGCCGCAATGATGGAGACGATTAAAACCATTGGAGGCTTGCCGCTCGCCATGAAAACGGCACGGTGGGGGGCCTGGGCCGGTCTTCAGGTGGGCGCTCCGTCCTTCCCGTCCGATCCGCTGCCCGATTATGAGCACATCTCCCGTGGGGCTCCGGAGCGCGCACTTGTGCTTGGTATCGCCCGTCAGGAGAGTGAGTTTGATCCCGTTGCGGTCAGTCACGCCGGCGCGCGTGGGTTCATGCAAATCATGCCGGCCACCGGCAAATGGCTATGCCGCATCTACTCTCTGAAGTGCGCCACGAGCCACCTCACTTCCAAGCCTAAGCTGAATGTTCAGCTTGGGTCTGCCTTTCTCTATCAGCTCGTCAACGAGTGGAAGGGCTCATACATCATGGCGGCGGCAGGCTACAACGCAGGCGGAAGCCGGGTGAAGACCTGGAACAAAACAGTGGGTGACCCGCGCAAGGGTGAGATCTCCGCATTGGATTGGATCGAACTAATTCCGTTTACGGAGACCCGCAACTATGTCAAACAGGTGATGCGGAACGTGCAGATCTACCGCCGGTTGTTGGAACCTCATGTGGAACTGTCGATGGAGGACGATCTGAACCGCGGACGTTTAGTTCCCCTGAAGACAGCCGGGACAGATTCTTGTGACGAAAAGATCAAAGGATCGCGTGCCGGCGCGAAGTGTGTGCGACCGGACTGAATGACACAAACCGATGCAACGGTAGACGCAGATGACGCGATTGACACCGGCGGTTTCGACATAGGACCGGACAATCCGGCTGTCCATAAATCGATCTGGCATGACGTGTTCTTTACCAGCCAGGATGGTCTGCGCCTTTACGCACGGGACTATCCCAAGGTTGGCGGCGGGGCACATGTGCCTATTCTGTGCCTTGCGGGCCTGACGCGAAATTCCAAGGATTTTCACACGCTCGCAGCGCGCTACGCCCCGCGGCGGCGCGTTATAGCGTTGGATTATCGCGGCCGGGGACGCTCAGAGTACGCAAAAAATTGGTCCACCTATTCGCCGCTTCAAGAGATGAAGGATGTGATCACCTTGTTGGCCGTTCTGGGGGTTCACAAGGTGATCGTTATGGGGACCTCTCGTGGTGGATTGATCGGCATGTTGATGGCCGCGTTCAGCCCAACCGTATTGCATGGCGTGATCCTCAACGATGTAGGCCCTGAGATCGAACCGCGCGGGCTGCTCCGGCTGAAAGGGTATCTTGGCCAAATCCCGGATCCCAAGTCTTGGGATGATGCTGCTCACATGCTGCGTCAAACTAACAAGGGTTTTGAGAATTTAAGCGATGCGGAATGGATGGCTTGGGCAAAGCGAACCTATTGCGCCGTAAACGGCAAACCGGTGGCCGACTATGACACGAGGCTGACGAGGACCTTTCCCTCACATGAAGACATTATGGAGGGGCGCCTGCCCAGCCTTTGGCCGCAATTCAAGGCCATGAGCCGCAACCCAGTGCTCACGTTGCGGGGCGAGCACTCTGATCTGCTCACATCGGAGACGGTGGAAACCATGCGCGACATGAAGCCGGATATGATGTTTGAGACCGTCCCCAACCGGGGCCATGTTCCGTTTCTCGATGAGCCGGAAAGCCTGGAGGCGATTGATGAATTTCTCCTGCGCTTTGGACGTGACGAAGAGCACGCGTAAGCCCTAATCGAAATGGCTCCAAGACGTCCTTGGGAACTCAATTGTCTCGCCCGCCGTGGTGCTGACCGAAACGCCCGCGCCCTCGACGATCTCACCGATATGGTGCACATCCTGCGAACAGGCAGCTTCAAACTCGTCAGCCCTCTTATAGCTGACTGAAAACAGAATTTCGTAATCATCTCCGCCCGTTAGGGCACGGACAAGCACCTCTTGGTCAAGGGTTGCAAGGCTGTTCACCACGTCTGAGACGGGCACCAGATCCGCATTTACACGGGCCCCGACCTTCGAGGCCGCACAGAGCTGTTCCAGATCACCAATCAAACCGTCTGAGACGTCCATGGCAGCCGATGCAAACTCGCGGACAAGCTGCAAACACTCTGTGCGGGGGCGCGGCAGGCGGTAGCGGTCGATCAGATAGGCATCATCCACGCTCTTGCAACGCCCTTTCAGTACCTCCAGCCCGATTGCGCTGTCTCCAATGGTCCCCGTCACGTAGAGCACGTCTCCCGCCTGCGCTGTGCCCCGCCGGACCACCTTTCCAGCCGGCACTTCCCCGATGGCGGTTATGGACAAGGTGAGCGGCCCTGGCGTGCTCACCGTGTCACCACCTAAGAGCTTGCAGTTAAACTCTCGCTGGTCGTGGGCAAGTCCTTCGGAAAACCGCTTGAGCCACGCTTGGTCTTGGGATTTGGAAAGCCCAAGGTTGACCAGATAACCGCAAGGCGCGGCCCCTTTGGCCACCAGATCTGAGAAATTTACGCGCAGCGCCTTGCGGGCGATGAGATCTGCAGGCTCGTCTCCGATAAAGTGTACGCCAGCTACGAGCGTGTCAGTGGAGAGCACCGTTTCCATACCAGCTGCCGGCACCCATGTGGCCGCGTCATCCATCAAGCCGGCCGCCCCATCTCCGGCCAGCGGGGCGAAGTAGGTCTGGATCAGGTCTTGTTCCGGATTGTTCACACGGCCACCCGGTGCGCCGCTTCGAACCCGCCTAGGAAGCTCGCCAAATTGTCTCCCAGATGGTCGGTCAGATAGCCGCCCTCCTGGATAATGGCCGTGGGCAGCGAAAGAGCCGCCAAGCGGGCGGCGATGTGAGAGAAGCCCTCAGTGGTCACGGCACCGCCCAACAAGGGGTCTTTTTCATGAGCATCCAACCCAAGCGCCACCACCAGTGCGGTTGCACCAAAGGTGGCAACGGCCTCGCAGGCCCGGTCAACGGCGGAAAACCACACTTCGTCACCGCTGCGCACAGGAACCGGCAGATTTAGATTTGCGCCTTCGCCGCCTCCCTCACCGATTTCACTGCCGTGCCCCCAGTAGAAGGGGTAATAGTCCATGGGATCTGCATGCACCGAGCAGGTGAGAACCTCGCCGCGCCCATAGAATATGCCTTGGGTGCCGTTTCCGTGATGCACGTCCACATCCACAATGGCCACCTTCTCATGGGTTTGGAGGAGATATTGGGCCGCGATCGCTGAGTTCCCAAGGAAACAAAACCCTCCTGCCCGTTCAGTATAGGCATGGTGTCCTGGTGGGCGGCAAAGCGCATAGGCCTTAGACGCTTCGCCCTCCTTGATCATATGAGCAACTGTCAGGGCACAGTCTGCGGCCGAACGGGCAGCAGCCCACGTGCGCTCCCCGATTGGACAGGCCAAATCCGTTTGATGCCAGCCTGAACGCCCGACAAAACTGTTGGGGTAAGTGGCCGGCAGCTCGACAGGATGAATGTTGGGCACAATCTCCGGGGCAGCACCCTGAAGTTGGCCCCAATAGTTATAAGCTTCTCTGAGGAAGGAAAGATAGCGCTCCGGATGGATCGCCAGAATGTGCTCGTCCCCAAATGACGAGGGCTCGACAAGATCGCAGTTTGCCTTCTCAACCCCCTGTAACAACCGCTTGGCCCGTTCCGGCTGCTCGGGATGGGCAACAACCTGGCCCTTGTGCAGGAAGAACTGCGGATCATGCTCGAGCTGAACTTTTGAAAACGCGACCTTCATGGTGCTCTCACCTCACTGCGAAACCAGCTGCCCATTCTCCATTCTCACAACGCGGTGCATTTGGGCGGCAAGATCCATGTTGTGGGTGGCAATCAGGGCGGTGAGGCCCTCGTCGGAAATCATGCGCAGAAACTCCGCATAAACGCCGTCAGCCGTACGCGGGTCCAGGTTGCCCGTGGGCTCATCGGCAAGCAGCACCTTTGGCTTATTGGCCACTGCGCGGGCGATGGCCACCCGTTGTTGTTCCCCGCCGGAAAGCTCGGTCGGTCGATGATCCATGCGCCCGCCAAGACCCAGCCGTTCCAATAGCTCAGAGGCGCGAGCCTTTGCCGCGGCTTTGCCTTGTCCCAAGATCAGTTGCGGCATCATCACATTTTCGAGCGCATCGAACTCGGGCAACAAATGATGAAACTGATAAACAAAGCCAATCTCCGCACGGCGCACTTCCGTGCGCACTTTGTCGGAGCTATGAGCCACTTCCAGCCCGTCGATGAACACCTCACCGGAGTCCGGCGCCTCAAGCAAGCCGGCAATGTGCAACAATGAGGACTTGCCCGCACCGGAAGGGCCCACAAGGGCCACCATTTCCCCGCGGCTCATATCCAGGTTGGCATCATCGAACACCAAAAGCCGCGCATGGCCCTCGCCGTAAGACCGCTTGATGTTCCTGAGCGCCAGGGCCGGACGGTACGTTTCCTCACTCATAGCGCAGCGCCTTCACCGGATCCAAGCGCGCTGCGCGCCACGAAGGGTAGATCGTGGAAATCACGGACAGGAAGAAGGACATGCCGGCAATCGTCAGCACTTCGTTGGGGTCCACCTCTGCGGGCAGCCGGGACAGGTAGTAGAGCTCAGGCGAAAACAGTTCGGTCTTGGTCAGCCAAGACATAAATTGCCGGATCTCCTCAATATGGGTGCAGAAGACAAGCCCGATGACCAGTCCTGCAATGGTGCCCACCACTCCAATAGACGCGCCCGTAATGAGGAACACGCGCATAATGGTGCCGCGGGTCGCCCCCATGGTGCGTAAGATCGCAATATCGCGGCCTTTATCCTTCACCAGCATGATCAGCCCTGAGACGATGTTAAGGGCTGCGACCAGGATGATCAAAGTCAGGATCAGAAACATCACATTGCGCTCCACTTGGAGTGCATTGAAAAACGTCTCGTTTGTCCGCTTCCATGTGAACAAGCGCAGGGAGGGTCCGCCTGCCACCTGTAATGGCACAACATAGTCATCCACCTTGTCCGGCCGGTCGATCAACAGTTCAACGGCCGAAGCGCCGGTCTCTTGCACGAAGTACTTCTGCGCCTCCTTGAACGGCAAGAACACATAGGACGCGTCATACTCCGACATGCCAATTTCAAACACCGCGGCGATCTTATAGGTGCGAATGGTGGGTGTGACGCCAAAGGGTGTGACCGGTCCGCGTGGACTGATCAGCGTGATGTCGCCGCCCACTCCAACCCTGTGCTTGAACGCCAGGCGCGTGCCGATCGCAATGCTCTCGGACCCATCGAAATTGTCCAGCGAACCGCGCAGCTTGTCGTTGTTGATCGAGGGAAGAGACTTCAAATCGGCTTCCCGAAGCCCGCGCACCAAAACACCGGTGGCCGTGCGCTGTGAGGACGCCATCACCTGCCCCTCAACGTAAGGGATCGCCCGGGTCACACCGTCCACCTTCTTCAACCGTTCGGTGACGGCGTCATAGTCCGGGATCACCCCCGATTGGCCATAGGCCACCACATGGCCATTCATGCCCAAGATCTTGCCCAACAGTTCCTGTCGAAAGCCGTTCATCACCGCCATCACGATGATCAGCGTTGCAACGCCCAGCAGGATGCCCACAAACGAGAATCCTGCGATCACCGAAATAAACCCTTCCTTTCGGCGTGAACCCAGGTAGCGCAACGACAACATCCACTCAAAGGCTGAGAACGGCTTTGTGCCCGTGGCCATGATCAAACTGTTTCCTGATGCTGTGTCGGGGTTAAGCCGTCAGTTGGTTGATGGCTTCGTCAAGACTAACCGATTGCTTTTCGCCGGTTTTGCGGTCTTTCAGTTCAACTTGACCTTCCTTGAGGCCTCGCGGTCCAATCACCAGCTGCCGCGGCAAGCCGATGAGATCCATGGTGGCAAACTTGGCCCCTGCGCGCTCGTCGGTGTCATCGTACAGCACGTCCACGCCAGCGTTTGCAAGTTCGGTGTAAACGCGCTCACAGGCGGCGTCGGTTTCTTCATCACCGGACTTCAAATTGATAATACCCACATTGAAGGGCGCCACAGGATCCGGCCAGATGATTCCGTTTTCGTCATGGCTGGCTTCTATAATGCCGGCCACCAGGCGTGAAACCCCAATGCCATACGAACCTGAATGCACCGGCACGGGCTTTCCATCGGTTCCTTGAACAATGCACTCCAACGGACTTGAGTACTTCGTGCCGAAGAAGAAGATGTGCCCCACCTCAATGCCGCGGCCGGTGACCCGGCGTTCCTCCGGCACCGCCTCAAACGCAGCTGCATCGTGTTTTTCGTCGGTGGCTGCGTAGTGTGATGTGAAGCCCTTGATTGCATCGGCCAACGCGGCTTCGTCCTCTTGGTCGATGTCGGCATTTTGCCAGTCCATCTCAAGGTACCTTGAATCGAAGAAAACTTCAGATTCACCGGTATCAGCAAGTACCAGAAACTCGTGGCTCATATCCCCACCAATTGGTCCGGTATCGGCCTGCATGGGGATCGCCGTAAGACCCATGCGCTGGTAGGTGCGCAGGTAAGCCAGGAACATCTTGTTGTAGGAATGTCGGCCCGCTTCGGCGCTGATGTCGAAGGAATATGCATCCTTCATCAAGAACTCCCGCCCGCGCATTACACCGAAACGCGGCCTGATCTCATCGCGGAATTTCCACTGAATATGATAGAGATTGCGCGGCAGATCCTTGTACGATTGGACGCCCGCCCGAAACATGTCGGTGATCATCTCCTCGTTGGTGGGGCCATAGAGCATGTCGCGCTCATGGCGGTCGGTAATGCGCAGCATCTCTTTGCCGTAATCATCATAGCGCCCGGACTTGCGCCAGAGGTCTGCGGATTGGATCGTGGGCATCAAAACTTCAATCGCCCCTGCCCGGTCTTGCTCTTCGCGGACGATTTGCTCAATTTTCTTGAGCACCCGAAATCCGGTTGGGAGCCACGAATAGATGCCTGCGCTCTCCTGGCGGATCATCCCGGCGCGCAGCATCAATCGGTGTGAGACAATCTCCGCTTCCTTGGGATCGTGCCGCAGGATCGGCATGAAGTATCTGCTCAGTCGCATGTCGTCGTTCCATCCGGAATGTTGTAGAGGGCGGTTGTTGACGTGCCCATCTCGTTTTACCGCGATTCCCTGGGTGCGGTTGTAGGCTAATGCTGGTTTGAAAAAAAGGCAGAGTTTCGCTCAGCTAAGATCAATTTAACCACCCGTCCTCATTTCCCACGAGACTCCAGACAGATTTGCCGCTACAATGCAGTCAATAAAAATCAACGGACCCAATTTGCTACGAGTATCGGCCGAGGTCTGGGGAGGAACTCTCCGAAAACCAGCATTCGCGACGTGCCATGGATGAATGCGGTCGGAGACATGGTAAGGACTTTAGCGGCAGGGCATTACATGCCTTGCCTTTTTTCTTGCCCGTTGCGCTCTAAAACGGAAAGCTGTCCAGAGAAATCAGGTTGTTGGTGCGCAGGTAATAGAAGATCCCGAAGAGCAGTCCTGACACAGCAGTTGTGATGAGGAATTTACGCACAAGACGCGGTGCGACGGGTGCGCTGGGGGCGTGGCCCTCCTCAACCTCTTGGCCCAACTCGTGTGGCGAATGGGCGCCGAACGGCAGAACCGCAAACAGCACCACCCACCAGATGATGAAGTAGATTGCCAGACTGCTTGTTAAAGACATCGGTTTTTAGGCCTGCTCAAGTTCCACAAGTGTGCCGCAGAAGTCCTTTGGGTGCAGAAACAGCACAGGTTTCCCGTGGGCACCAATCTTGGGCTCTCCATCCCCGAGAACCCGCGAGCCTTCTGAGATCATACGATCCTTGGCCGTTAAGATGTCATCCACCTCATAACAGATATGATGAATACCGCCAGACGGGTTCTTTTCAAGGAAGCCTGCAATGGGTGATCCTTCGCCTAGGGGTTCCAACAATTCCACCTTGGTGTTGCCCAGATCAACGAACACCACCGTAACCCCATGATCTGGCTCCGGCTGTGGCGCTGACACTTTGGCACCCAGTGTCTTTTCGTAAACGGCTACGCCGGCCGCCAGGTCCGGTACGGCGATGGCCACATGATTGAGCCGACCAAGCATTTGAGTTCTCCCAGCAAGATACCGCTCTGCGAGCAGTGGAAAGTGCCAAATCTTTACAAGGGACCGCGTGACACCGCAACGCACAGGCACTGCGCCTTGCAGCCACACCCACAAGATCCACTAATCTCACGCTGGTTGCCGTCTTCACACCATTGCTGCGACCGTCGATATCACCCGGTCACGGCTTTGCGGCATAGACATCCCCCGTGGTCCCAAAACATCGCGCTGCAGGAAGTAGTCGGTTAGCTTGAAGCCATTGGCGATGTCGGCAGGGCGCGGCACGTTGAGGCCTGCTCCACCCAAAACAAAGGCAGGCAGCATCAAGAGCTTGGTCTTATAGGGCTCGCCGGCCCCTGACGACACCGCTTTACCGGACTTTGGCGACACGTAAGTGAGGTTTTCAACGCTGCCCGTAGCCGCACATTTGCTCAGATCCAAGCCGAATCCCAGTTCCTCCAGCAAGCCCAGTTCCCAGCGCACCAGAAGCGACGGCCAGACCGCGTCATCATCAATTTGGGAGAGGACAATTCGGAAGGCATCGTAGAGGCGTTCATGCGGCTCACGTTCCGGCAGAAGCCGTGTTAAGTCGGCCATCGACATCAAGCCGGCAAGCTTGAACGGATCATCCATCAAACGTGCCGCCTGCATTTCCAAGGCTTCTACGGTAAAACTGCCCAAATGTTCAGCCAGGCGGGCACGCCATGTAGCTTCAACAAGATTTCCGGTCTGCAGGACCGGCCGCAACCGCCGTCCGCGCCCACCCCGAACCAGACCCAAGTGGCGACCATGGCCCCGGGTAAACAGTTCAAGCACGGCGTTGTTCTCGCCTTGCCGGCGTACGCCGAGGACTACACCTTCCTCAAACCAGTCCATAAACTGCGATGTCCAATCCCTTGCGTCGCCGTTTTACAGTGTGGCTGCCTGGCAGAAAACTCCGCCCCAAGGGATTAAGACTTCAGATTCTGAAATCCGTCAATTCGCGCTGCTGAAATTGGTTTTGGCTTTTGGGGGAGCAGCCCTCTTTTGTACTTTACGAACAACAGCTGATCCGCGCTGGCCCTTATAGGACACATAGGCCTTGCTTCTGTTCCACGTAACGTGAGCCCAAGCTTCCTGAAAATAGACTTTGAATGTCACACTTTTGCCACGCCGTTTCAGGCGATACACCCCAACAGGGGTGTTGATTACGAATCCGTTGCCTTTCCAGGCAACGCGCACGTTGAACTTCTGCTTGAAGTTTCCAAACGTGCCGTCCACCACATAAACATCGCCGTGCTTGAGCCACTTCGCATAGCCAGCCCGGGCCATTGCATCGCTTGCTCCAAAAAGGCCAAAAGCGAGCAAAACTACCAAAAATGTAGGAATTAACTTGCGCATTTGAACACTCTCCAGTTTGCCCCGTGTTCCCGCTTACAACTGTTTCTACCAGCCCCTCGATCTTGCCGCTCTCTCACACTTGGTTGCTCGTGCCCCCCAAGACAAACTAAGCTTTCAAGCTTCTGGCTCGATCCACGCCCTATTTTTGGGATGTTCTCGCCATAGTCAAGATCTTTGAGATCAGAATTTACCTGTAACTCATCAAGATTTATCTAATGGTAACTCAAGACCCATTTGGCGGAATCTTTCGGGATCCTGGCTCCATTTTTCGCGAACTTTCACGAAAAGAAATAGATGCACGCGCGCATTGAGCATAGATTCCAGCTCTTTTCGCGCTGCGGCCCCAATAGCCTTTATGGTTTGCCCCCCCTTGCCCAGCACGATTTTCCGCTGCGAGTCGCGTTCAACGAAAATCACTTGTTCAATTCTAATTGAACCATCTTTTTTGATCGTCCACGATTCCGTCTCCACGGTGGACGCGTAGGGCAGCTCTTGATGCAGGCGCAAAAACACCTTTTCACGCGTGACTTCCGCGGCAAGCATTCTTTGCGGCAGATCTGCAATTTGATCTTCCGGATAAAGCCAAGGTCCCTCAGGCATGGATGCGGCCAGATGCGCCTTCAGATCCTGAACCCCGTCACCCGATTGTGCAGACACAAAGAAGACGTCTTTGAAAGGAAACTGATCGCTGAACGCGCTGGCGACCTCAAGCAAGCCTTCCCGTTTCACCAGATCAATCTTGTTGAGCACCAAAATTGCGCCGCGCCCGCTGTCTTTAAGCCCTTTGATGATCCGCACGTTATCCTCGTTGAGGCCCTGACGTGCATCAGCAACAAGAACCACCAGATCAGCATCGCCCGCGCCCTCCCAGGCGGCTGCTACCATAGCCCGGTCCAAAAGGCGCGCCGGCTCAAATATGCCCGGAGTGTCCACCAGAACCATTTGGCTGCTTCCCTCCAGCGCAATGCCGCGCAGGCGCGCGCGGGTGGTTTGTACCTTGTGGGTAACAATTGCGACCTTCTGGCCAACCAGTTGGTTCACCAAGGTGGATTTACCGGCATTTGGTGCCCCAATGAGAGCCACGAAGCCACAGCGGGTCTGAGGGGTTTCTTTGTCGGCCGTCATGATGGTTCAGCGTTTGATGGACTGGCTGCGCAGCAGCTTGTTGGCCGCGTCTTGTTCCGCGCCCCGTTTGGTGCCGCCGCGCCCGGTTTCTCCGGCAAGCCCCTCCACTTCCACACCAATCTCAAACTTTGGGTTATGGTCCGGCCCTGATTGGGAGATCACCCTGTAGGTGGGGGCAGCCAACCCGCGGCCTTGTGCCCACTCCTGCAACACGGTTTTGGGATCGCGCAGGACGTCGTCAACCGTTTCCATGTTGCCTTTCCACATCCGCCGCACGACGCGTTTTGCCCCCTCATAACCGCTATCCAGGTAGATCGCCGCGATGAGGGATTCCATTGCATCACCCAGCACCGCCGTGCGCTTGTGAACCCCCCCGTTGCGCTCGGTCTTGCCCACGCGAATGTAAGATTCCAGATGCATTTCGCGGGCGATTTCTGCGCAGGTCTCTTTGCGCACCAGAGCGTTCAGCTTCTGCGCCAGCTCACCTTCATTGGCATCAGGAAAGCGCTCCATCAACCATTCAGCAATGACCAAGCCCAAGACGCGGTCGCCCAAAAACTCAAGGCGCTCATTTTCGTGTACCCGTTTGCCGCCTTTGCGGAACTTATTTGTACGGGCACTCGGGTGGGTCAGTGCTTGCTCTAGGTTGGTCACATCGGAAAAGGCATGGCCCACCCTCTGGATGAGACCATCAGTTTTCTTGGCAGGCACGAGGATCAATCCACGATGTTAAACAATCGACCCCAGCGCACCGAGGTGGGCCAGCGCCAGAACTGCCAAAATGCAGAACCGGGCTCTTGTGAATAGAACAGCAAGTCAGCCCGGCCGACGAAATTCTCAAACGGTACATAGCCGACGGCGGCAAATCGGCTGTCCGTGGAGTTATCCCGGTTATCGCCCATCATGAAATAGTGATCGGCCGGCACCTCGAAGACACGAGTATTGTCGAAATATGTCGGGCCCTGATCGTAAATTTTGTGCACCACACCGTTCGGCAGAGTTTCGTTGAGCACCGTAACCTGGGTTGGCAAACCGCCCGATGTGGTGTCCAGAAACGATCCGATCTTTTCCTGCTTTGCCGCCTCACCGTTGATATGTACGATCCCATTGATCATCTGAACTTTGTCGCCCGGCAGACCGATGACGCGCTTGATGTAATCAGTTTCGTTGTCTGATGGCAGCTTGAACACAGCCACATCACCGCGCTCGGGTGTGGAGGCAAAGACCCGGCCGGAAAATGGGAACGGTTTGAAACGAAACAGCCTGGATTCGCCCGAACCAATGGAGAAGCTAAAGGTGTATTGGCTGTAGCCATAGCTGAGTTTAGAGACAAACAAATAGTCTCCAATCAGCAGTGTTGGGATCATCGAACCGGAGGGAATGTTAAACGGCTGATACAAAAACGTGCGCACCACAAAAGCGATCAGCAGGGCTTGGATCACGACACGGATGATCTCCCATGCGCCGCCTTCCGACGACTTTTTGGCCTCGTCCGCCTTTGAGCTCATATCCGCCATGTCCTCAAGCATTCCAAAATCGGCCAGGCCTTGGAAAGCCTGGGACCGGTGCGAAGCTATAGACCGCCCTCGGTTGAAGCGCAACGAACTTGAAGGTGTTCTTTATGGCAAATTTACGCCAAGGCGGCAGACGGTCTGACCTTACTCAGACGCCGCGGCGTTTGCAGGAACAGCTTCAATCACCACAAAGGCCTGAGCCCAGGGAAAATCGTCTGTGATCGTAATGTGTACCTTGGGTTTATGGTCAGGGGGCACCATTTGGGCCAGATGCTCACCTGCACCGCCGGTAAGGTGCATGGTAGGGCGACCAGACGGTTCGTTCACCACGCCCATGTCGCGCCAAAACACACCGTTTCGAAAGCCGGTGCCCAGGGCCTTTGAGCAAGCCTCTTTCGCAGCAAACCGCTTGGCATAGGAGGCGGCGCGGGCCGCCCGGCGATCAGACTTCTTTTGTTCAATTTCCGTGAAAACACGGTTGATGAAGCGCTCACCAAAGCGATCGAGGGTTTTTTCAATGCGCCTAATATCAATCAGGTCGCTTCCCAAGCCCAATATCATGCGGCCAAGCCAGCCGCCGCGCGGGCTTCGTTCATAAAAGACCGCATCTTTTGAATGGCCGGAACCAGACCTAAGAAGATGGCCTCGCCGACCAGGAAATGCCCTATGTTGAGCTCGCGGAGCTCCGGTAGGACGGCCACATCTTTAACCGTGTCGAAGGTCAACCCGTGTCCAGCGTGCATTTCCAG